>NZ_CP061497.1:1729159-2058739 GCF_014678725.1 Thermomonas sp. XSG
TGCGCACCGACGCGGTGGCCATGCTGCGCCGCGAGCTGTTGCCGCTGGCCGATTGCCTGACCCCCAATCTCGATGAAGCGGCCGCGTTGCTGGACGTGCCGCGCGCGCGCGACGAGGCGCAGATGCTGGCGCAGGGCCGCGCACTGCTGGCGCTGGGGCCGCGCGCGGTGCTGATGAAGGGCGGCCACGCGCCGCTGGCCGAGGCGGTGGACCTGCTGGTGCAGCCGCAGTCGGCGCAGCGTTTCGCCGCGCCGTGGATCATCGGTGCCGATGGCCACGGCAGCGGTTGCACGCTGTCGGCCGCGGTGGCGGCCGGGCTGGCGCTGGGGGACGGGCTGGAGGTGGCGGTGGGCGCCGCCAAGCGGCACCTGGGCAGCTGGCTGGGCGAACGCTTCAGGTCGTCGTGAGCAGCGCCCGCGGCGGCAGAGTCCAGTCGATCGGGGTCTTTCCGCAACGGGTCAGGTATTGGTTGGCGGCCGAGAAATGGCCGCAGCCGAGGAAGCCGCGGTGCGCCGACAGCGGCGACGGGTGCGGCGCCTTCAGCACGCGATGGCGGCGTCCGTCGATCACCGCGCCCTTCTTCTGCGCGTAGCTGCCCCAGAGCAGGAACACCAATTGCTCGCACTCGCGGTTGAGCACGTCCACCACGTGGTCGGTGAACCCTTCCCAGCCGCGGCCCTGGTGGCTGCCGGGCTTGCCGTCCTCCACCGTCAGCACGCTGTTGAGCAGCAGCACGCCGCGCCGCGCCCACGGCAGCAGGCAACCGTGGTCGGGACGGATGAAGCCGGTATCGCGCTCCAGCTCCTTGTAGATGTTCAGCAGCGACGGCGGCACCGGCACCCCCGGCAGCACCGAAAAGCACAGCCCGTGCGCCTGCCCGGCGCCGTGGTACGGATCCTGGCCGAGGATGACCACCTTCACCGCGTCGAACGGCGTGGCGTCGAAGGCGGCGAAGATGTCCCTGCCGGGCGGGTAGATGCGCGCGCCGGCGGCTTTGCGCTGGCGCAGGAAGGCGGACAGTGCGCGCATGTCTTCGCGCGCGAACCAGTCGCCCACGCGCGCCTTCCAGCTCGGTTCCAGTTGCAGCGCGGCGGCGGCGTCCATCGCGCTCAGATCACGCCGCGCTTCTTCTCGAACAGCAGGTAGGCCACGCCCAAGGCGGCGCCGATCCCCAGCGAGGCCGGCCAGCCCAGCGGGCTCAGCCACTTCACCAGCCCGGCCAGCAGCAGACCCAGCACCACGAACTGCGAATAGCGCCAGCGGCTGTCGCGGAAGTTCTTCAGTTCCGGGCCGGCCATCGGCTCAGACCTTGTAGCCGGTGTGGATGGCGACGATGCCGCCGCTCATGTTGCGGTAGCTGCAGCGCGCCAGCCCGGCCGCTTCCATCATCGCCTTGAGCTCGCGCTGCGGCGGATGCTTGCGGATCGACTCGGCCAGGTACTGGTAGCTCTCGGCGTCGCCGGCGAACAGGCTGCCCAGCTTCGGCAGCACCTTGAACGAGTGGAAATCGTAGATCGGCCTGAACCACTCGGCCTGCACTTCGGAAAACTCCAGCACCCGTGCCTGCCCGCCCGGGCGCAGCACGCGCGCGATTTCGCGCAGCGCGGCGTCCTTGTCGGTCACGTTGCGCAGGCCGAAGGCCATTGTCACCAGGTCGAAGCTGGCGTCGGGGAAGGGCAGGCATTCGGCGTTGCACTGCACGTATTCGAAGCCGCGGACGAAGCCGCGGTCGGTCATGCGGTCGCGGCCCACCCGCAGCATGTCGCCGTTGATGTCGCCCAGCACCAGTTCACCGGTTTCGCCCACTCGGTCCTTCAGCAGCGCGGCGATGTCGCCGGTGCCGCCGGCCAGGTCCAGCACGCGGTCGCCCTTGCGTACCTGCGTGGTGGCGACGAAGAAACGCTTCCACAGCCGGTGGATGCCCAGGCTCATGGCATCGTTCATCAGGTCGTACTTGCCGGCCACCGAGGTGAACACCTCCGCGACCAGCTTCTGCTTCTGGGCCACCGGCACGTCGCGGAAACCGAAGTGGGTGGTGCCGGCTTTGTCCTGGGCTGTATCCATGGCGGGGATTATCGCACCATGGATTGATCCCGATCATGCCCGCCGGCCGCCGCCCGGCGAGAATGGTCCCGACCGCCGCCGGAGCCCGCCATGCAATCACCCCATTCGCACCAGCCCTTGCTGATCGCCGACGATCCCGCGCTGGACGCCTACATGGCCGACGTGCACGGCAAGAATTTCGCGTCGCGACGTGACGGCGGGATCGCGCTGGCGGACTGGCTTGCCAGCGGCGACGACGCCGAGGAGCGCAGCTACCGCCATGCCGAGCGCCTGGGCCTGCCGCTGGTGCGGCTGCCCGAGGTGGCGGTGGACCCGCAGGTGGCGGCATTGCTGCGGCCCGAGCAGGCGCGCCAGCTGCGGGTGGTGCCGCTGCGCCTGCACAACGGCCTGCTGGCCGCGGCGATGGAAGACCCCACCAGCCAGCAGGCGATGGCCGCGCTGGAGTTCGCCACCGCCCACCACGTGCTGCCGATGGTGGCCAGCGCACGCGGCATCCGCGAGGCGATCGCCCACAGCTACGACCTGGCCGAGGACCGCGAAACCGTGCGCCAGCTAGGCCTGGATCCGCATGCGGCCGGCATCGAGAGCGAGGCCGAGGCCAACCGGCTGGCACGCGAGCAGCCGATCGTGCGGCTCGTGCACGGCCTGATCGCCGATGCGGTGGCACGCCGCGCCTCCGACATCCACCTGCGCCCGGGCGAGCACGACACCGACGTGCTGTTCCGCATCGACGACGAGCTGGTGCCGGTGCGCAGCCTGATGCGCGCCCTGCATCCGGCCGCGATCAGCCGGGTGAAGGTGCTGGGTGCGATGAACCTGGCCGAACACCGGCTACCGCAGGACGGCCGCACCAGTTTCGTCCTCGACAACGGCGGCAAGGTCGACCTGCGCATCTCGATCCTGCCGACGGTGAACGGCGAAAGCGCGGTGGTGCGCCTGCTGGACCCGCGCGAGGGCCTGTGGAACCTCGACCAGCTGGGCCTGAGCGAGGCCGACAAGCTGCGCGTGGACGACGTGATGACGCGCAGCCACGGCATGTTCCTGACCACCGGCCCCACCGGCTGCGGCAAGTCCACCACCCTGTACGCGATGCTGCTGGAGATGCGCAAGCAGCGCATCAACATCCTCACCATCGAGGACCCGGTGGAGTTCCACATCGCCGAGATCCAGCAGATGCAGGTCAACCGCGCGGCCGGCTTCACCTTCGCCAGCGCGATGCGCAACTTCCTGCGCCATGACCCGGACGTGATCATGGTGGGCGAAATCCGCGACCGCGAGACCGCCGGCATCGCGGTGGAAAGCGCGCTCACCGGCCACCTGATGCTGAGCACGCTGCATACCAACACCGCGGCGACCACCGTCACCCGCCTGCTGGACCTGGGTGTGGAGCCCTACCTGCTGCGCGCCAGCCTGCTGGCGGTGATGTCGCAGCGGCTGGTGCGCTTGACCTGCGCGCACTGCCGCGAGGTCGAGCAGGTGCCCGCGCGCATCCGCGAGGCGCTGGGCGTGGCGGCCGACGACGTGTTCCATGCCGGACGCGGTTGCGCCCAGTGCGAGGGGCTGGGCGTGCACGGGCGGCGCGCGGTCTACGAGCTGCTGGTGATGAGCCCGCGCCTGCGCGAACTGGTGGTGCCCGGGGCCGAGGCCGACACCATCCACCGTGTCGCGGTGGAGGAAGGCATGGTGCCGATCACCCAGGCCGCGGTGGCACTGGCGCGCAGTGGCGAGATCTCGCTGTCGGAAGCGTGGCGGGTGCGCGCGGACTGAGCGCGCCTGCATGCGACACTGCGCGCATGCACATCGAACCCGCCGCCTTCCGCGGCACGCCTTGCATACGCATCGCCGCTGAGGGCGCCAGCGCACTGGTCGCCCTGCACGGCGCGCAAGTGCTCTCGTGGATGCCCGCAGACGGCCGCGAGCGCCTGTTCCTGTCCGAGCGCGCGGTGTTCGACGGCCGCGCCGCCATCCGCGGTGGCATCCCGGTGATCTTCCCGCAGTTCGGCGAACGCGGCCTGTTGCGCAAGCACGGCTTCGCCCGCAACCGCAGTTGGACATACGCGGGTGTTGAAGGCGATCAGGCCGTGCTGGCGCTGTCCGGCGACGGCAGCGACACCGACTGGCCGTATCCCTTCATCGCCCGCCTGCGTGTCGGCCTGGCCGCCGCGCGGCTGGCGGTGGCGCTGGAGATCGACAACACCGGCGCCGCAGCCTTCGCCTTCACCGCCGCCCTGCACAGCTACCTGCGCGTGGACGACATCGCCCAGGTCGCCCTCGAAGGACTGCAAGGCTGCGACTACGAAGACAGCGCAAGCGGCGGCACCCTGCACCGCCAGCACGACTACGAAGTCACGTTCGAGAACGAGACCGACCGCATCTACAACGACGTGGTCGCCCCGCTGGTGCTGATGGATGGCACGCACCGGCTCGACATCGAGCAGGACGGCTTCGGCGACGTGGTGGTGTGGAATCCGGGCGAGCAGCTGTGCGCCCGCATCGCCGATCTGGCGCCGGACGACTGGCGGCACTTCGCCTGCGTCGAAGCCGGACAGGTGCTGCAACCGGTGGTGCTGGGGCCGGGAGAAACCTGGCGGGGCGCGCAGGTGCTGGGCCGCTAACGCAGAACGCCCCGCATCACTGCGGGGCGTTCCGTTTGCATCGATGGCGCGGTGGCTTACTTGCGCATCGAGCTGAAGAACTCGTCGTTCGACTTGGTGTTCTTCATCTTGTCGAGCAGGAACTCCATGGCGGCGATCTCGTCCATCGGGTGCAGCAGCTTGCGCAGGATCCAGATCTTCTGCAGCAGGTCGGGTTCGATCAGCAGGTCCTCGCGGCGGGTGCCGGACAGGTTCACGCCGATCGCCGGATAGACGCGCTTCTCGGTGATGCGGCGGTCCAGGTGCACTTCGCTGTTGCCGGTGCCCTTGAATTCCTCGTAGATCACCTTGTCCATCGCGCTGCCGGTGTCGACCAGCGCGGTGGCGATGATGGTCAGGCTGCCGCCTTCCTCGACGTTGCGGGCCGCGCCGAAGAAGCGCTTCGGCCGGTGCATGGCGTTGGAGTCCACGCCGCCGGTCAGGACCTTGCCGCTGCTCGGCATCACGTTGTTGTAGGCGCGGGCGAGGCGGGTGATCGAGTCGAGCAGGATCACCACGTCCTTCTTGTGCTCGACCAGGCGCTTGGCGCGCTCGATCACCATTTCCGCGACCTGCACGTGGCGCGCGGCCGGCTCGTCGAAGGTGGAGGAGATGACCTCGCCGCGCACGGTGCGCTGCATCTCGGTCACTTCTTCCGGACGTTCGTCGATCAGCAGCACGATCAGGTGCACGTCGGGGTGGTTGTAGGTGATGGCGCTGGCGATCTGCTGCATCATCATCGTCTTGCCGGCCTTCGGCGGGCTGACGATCAGGGCGCGCTGGCCCTTGCCCTGCGGGGCCATCAGGTCGAGGATGCGGCCGGTGATGTCCTCGCTTGAACCGTCGCCGCGCTCCAGCTTGAAGCGCTTGCGCGGGAACAGCGGGGTGAGGTTCTCGAACAGGGTCTTGTTCTTCGACGCCTCGATCGGCTCGCCGTTGATGGTGTCGACGATGTTCAGCGCGAAGTAGCGCTCGCCGTCCTTGGGCCAGCGGATGCGGCCGGAGACGTGGTCGCCGGTGCGCAGGTTGAAGCGGCGGATCTGCGACGGGCTGATGTAGGTGTCGTCGGGGCCGGCCAGGTAGCTGGCCTCGGCCGCGCGCAGGAAGCCGAAGCCGTCGGGCAGGATCTCCAGCACGCCGTCGGCCTGCACGCCTTCGCCGTGGCGGGTCAGCACCTTGAGGATCGCGAAGATGATGTCCTGCTTGCGCGCGCGGGCTACGCCCTCGCTGATCTGCAGCTGGTCGGCGATTTCCAGCAGCTTGTGCGCGGGCATCCGCTTGAGGTCGCCCAGCGAATAGGTGGGGAAGCCTTCGGGCACCTGCGGGTGCGGGCGCGGCACGAAGTTCTCGCCGTTGCCACCCTCGTCGGCCATGCCACCGTCGCGCTGGCGGTCGCGCTGGCGATCGCGGCGGTTCTTGAAGCGTTCACGGCGGCTGTTGCGGTGGCTGTCGCGCTGGCCGCCGTCCTGGCCGTCCTGGCTACCGGCATCGCCCTGCTGCTGGCGACCACCTTCGCGTTGCTGCTCACCCTGCGCCGGGGCCGGCGCGGACTCGGGCGGAGCTGCGGGAGCGGGAGCCGGCGGTGTAGCCGGCTGTGCCGGTGCTGGTGCCGGTGCCGCTGGCGGGGCTGCTGCTGCGGGCGCTGCCGGCGGCAGCGCGATTTCGGACTGTTCGGGCGCGCGCGGCTTGGCCGCGCGGGGCTTGCGCACGCGCTTCTCGGCGACTTCGCCGCTGGCGTCGTTGGGGGTATCGGACAAGGGGGAACCTCGCTTGCGTTGCGAGCGCCCGCAGGCGGCGGGCGGATCGTGGGAAATGGTTCGGATCGGGAGTGGATCAGAAGGGGTGCGGCGCGCCGTAGAGGGGACGGATCAGCGCCGGATGGTGCGAAACGCTAGCATCGCTGCCGGCTGCCGCGCAAGCGGCGGGCGCCGGGCGGTTCAGTTCCGGGCGATCACGCCGGCCGGAACACCGCGGCGCGCAGCGCCGTGGATCGGTTGCGGACCGGTGCAGGCATCGGCCAGGTGGCGTCGGCACGGATGCCGGCCACCGGCCGACCGGGCGGGGTATCAGATCGCCTTGTCGATCATCTGCGCCAGCTGGGCCTTGCCCACCGCGCCGATCTGGGTGGCCTGCACCTGGCCGCCCTTGAACAGCAGCAGCATCGGGATGCTGCGCACGTGGTACTTCATCGCGGTCTGCTGGTTCTGGTCGACGTCGACCTTGACGATCTTCGCGCGGCCGGCGTAATCGGCGGCGAGCTGGTCCAGGGCCGGGGCGATCATCTTGCACGGGCCGCACCAGGGCGCCCAGAAGTCCACCAGCACCGGCTGATCGGAGGCCAGCACCTGGCTGTCGAAATCGGCGTCGGTGGCGTGCAGGACGGTATCGCTCATGTCGGCTCCAGAGGGTTGCGGGACGCGGCAGGCCGCGCCGGTGTTAGACTTGGAAGGTTGCGCCGGATTCTGCAAGGCGCCGTGCCGGGAACGACCAGCCCCGGAATTGTCCCGGCAGTCTGCGTGGCTGCCCTCCATTCATGCAAGTGGCGAAGTGCAACGCGGCGTTCTGGAACCGTGTGCCTGCCACCTTCCGAGGCAGACACCGTGTCCGACAAGCCCCTGACCGACATCACCTTTTCCACCTTCGACCTGCATCCGGACCTGTTGGCCGGGCTGGAAGGCGCCGGCTTCACCCGCTGCACCCCCATCCAGGCGATGACCCTGCCGGTGGCGCTGCCCGGCGGCGACGTCGCCGGCCAGGCCCAGACCGGCACCGGCAAGACCCTGGCCTTCCTGGTGGCGGTGATCAACCGCCTGCTGACCCGCCCGGCGCTGGCCGACCGCAAGCCGGAGGATCCGCGTGCGCTGATCCTGGCGCCGACCCGCGAGCTGGCCATCCAGATCCACAAGGACGCGGTGAAGTTCGCCTCCGACCTTGGCCTGAAGTTCGCGCTGGTGTACGGCGGCGTGGACTACGACAAGCAGCGCGAGCTGCTGCAGGCCGGCGCCGACGTGATCATCGCCACCCCCGGCCGGCTGATCGACTACGTCAAGCAGCACAAGGTGGTCAGCCTGCACGCCTGCGAGGTCTGCGTGCTGGACGAAGCCGACCGTATGTTCGACCTCGGCTTCATCAAGGACATCCGCTTCCTGCTGCGCCGCATGCCGGAGCGCGGCACCCGCCAGACCCTGCTGTTCTCCGCCACGCTCAGCCACCGCGTGCTGGAGCTGGCCTACGAGCACATGAACGAGCCGCAGAAGCTGGTGGTGGAAACCGAGCACATCACCGCCGCGCGCGTCCGCCAGAAGCTGTACTACCCGGCCGACGAGGAGAAGCTGCCGCTGCTGCTGGGCCTGCTGTCGCGCAGCGAGGGCGCGCGCACCATGGTGTTCGTCAACACCAAGGCGTTCGTCGAGCGCGTCGCGCGCGCGCTGGAGCGGGCCGGCTACCGCGTCGGCGTGCTGTCCGGCGACGTGCCGCAGAAGAAGCGCGAATCGCTGCTGAAGAAGTTCCAGGCCGGCCAGCTGGAGATCCTGGTCGCCACCGACGTGGCCGCGCGCGGCCTGCACATCGACGGCGTGCAGTACGTCTACAACTACGACCTGCCGTTCGATGCCGAAGACTACGTGCATCGCATCGGCCGCACCGCGCGCCTCGGCGCCGAGGGCGACGCGATCAGCTTCGCCTGCGAGCGCTACGCGATGTCGCTGCCCGACATCGAGGCCTACATCGAACAGAAGATCCCGTCCGAGCCGGTCACCCAGGAACTGATGACCGCGCTGCCGCGCAAGCCGCGCGAGGGCGTGGAGCTCAATGCCGAGGAAGGCGAGAGCATCGGCGAGATCTTCAAGGAAGTGCGCGAGGCGCGCGCGGCCGAGGACGCCAAGCGTGGCGGTGGCCGCGGTGGCCGCAGCGCCGGCGGGCGTTCCGGCGAGCGCAGCGGTGGTGGCGAGCGTCGCAGTGGCGAAGGCCGCGGCCCGCGCCCGCCGCGCAAGCCTCGTGCGGAAGGCGATGCCGCCGCTGCGCCGAAGCCCGCGGTCGTGCAGGCGCAGCCGGCCGCAACCGAAGGCGATGCACCGGCGCGCAAGCGTCGCCGCCGCCGCGGCGGACGGCCGCTGGAAGGCGCCGAGGGTGCAGCGCAGGCACAGGCGGCCACGCCGCAGCAGCCGGCCAAGCCGGCGGCGCCGAAGTACGTGCCGGCGAACAGGGCCGCCGCCGGCAGCGCCGCGTCCACTGCCGACAAGCCCTCGTTGTTCAGCCGCATCGGCCGCGGGCTGAAGTCGCTGGTGACCCGCACGCCCAGCAAGCAGCACTGAGCCGGCGCGCCCGCGCTGGCCGCTGGCGCCGGCTCGGGCGATACTGCCCGTCCGTTCGCATCGTCCATTCCACGCATGCCGGTCCTGCGGTTCGACAACGTCAGCAAGCTCTACCCCGGCGGCCAGCCCGCGCTGTCCGAGGTGAGCTTCGCCGTGGACGCGGGTGAGATGCTGTTCGTCACCGGCCACTCCGGTGCCGGCAAGAGCACGTTGCTGAAACTGATCCAGCTGGCCGAGCGGCCCAGCCGCGGCGCGGTGCTGTTCGACGAGCGCAACCTGGCCAAGGTCCGCGGCGGGCGCATCGCCGCGCACCGCCGCAACGTCGGCGTGGTCTACCAGAACCACCAGCTGCTGATGGATCGCAGCGTGGCCGACAACGTCGCGCTGCCGCTGGTGCTGCGCGGGATGAAGCGCGTCGAGATCGGCAAACGGGTGCGTTCGATCCTCGGCCGGGTGGGGCTGGAGGCGCGCGCCAACGCCCTGCCGACGCAGCTGTCGGCGGGCGAGCAGCAGCGCGTCGGCATCGCCCGCGCGGTGGTGGCCGAGCCGCCACTGCTGGTCGCCGACGAACCCACCGGCAACCTCGATCCCACCCTGTCGGCCGAGATCATGGCGCTGTTCGCCTCCCTGCCCGAACGCGGCACCAGCGTGCTGATCGCCAGCCACGACCTGGCGCTGGTCAAGCGCATGCGCAGGCGCGTGCTGGTGCTGGAGCACGGCCGGCTGACCGACGACATCGCCCCGGAGGACCTGGCCGATGGCTAAGCCGGGCAACCAGCGCGTCGAGCAGCTGCATTCCAGCCGCGCCGGCGCGTGGCTGGAACATCATGGCTACAGCGTGGTCGCCAGCCTGGGCCGGCTGCTGCGCAAGCCGTGGGCCAGCCTGCTCACGATCGGGGTGATGGCGCTGGCGCTGGCGCTGCCGCTGGGCCTGTGGGTGGTGCTGGACAACGTGCAGCGGCTGGGCGGCCAGGTGCAGGCCGCGCGCGAGGTGACGGTGTTCCTGCAGCCGGGCCTCGACGCGGCGAAGGCGGAGGCGCTGGCCGACGTGCTGCGCGCGCGCAGCGACGTGGCCTCGGTCGAGCGGGTGGCGCCGGAGCAGGCGTTGGCGCAGCTGCGCCAGCGCGACGACCTGGCCGCAGCCATCGATGCGCTGGGCGAAGACGTCGCACGCGCGGCGCTGCCGGAGGCGCTGCGGGTGATCCCGCGCGATGACGAACGTGCGCTGGTGCAGGCCGCGCAGGCGCTGCCGGAAACCGACCGGGTGCAGCACGACGCGCGCTGGCGCGAGCGCCTGCAGGCATGGCTGGGTTTCGGCGCGCGGGTGGTGCAGGTGCTGGCGGCGCTGCTGGGGCTGGGCGCGCTGCTGGTGGTCGGCAATACCGTGCGCCTGGACATCCAGTCGCGGCGGGAGGAAATCGGCGTGCTGCAATTGCTCGGTGCCAGTGACGGTTTCGTGCGCCGTCCTTTCCTCTACCTCGGCGCCTGGTACGGGCTGGCCGCCGGCGCGCTTGCGCTGGGCATCCTGACCCTGGCATGGATGGCGCTGCAGGCGCCGCTGGCGGCGCTGGCCGCGCGCTATGGCAGCAGCTTCGCGCTGCAGGGCCTCGATCCGCTGGCCGCCGCCTGCGTGCTTGGCGGCGCCGGCCTGCTGGGTTGGTTCGGGGCCGGCCTGGTCACCGGGCACTATCTGCGGCAGGCCCGCCCACGGGAGCATTGAGATGGCAGGCAAACAGGATCTGCGCCATGTGGTCAGCGACGCGCCGCGGGTGATGGTGGTCGATGGCAGCAAGCTGGTGCGCAAGCTGGTCGGCGACACCCTGCTGAAGGAACTGCCGGGCGCGGAGGTGATCGGCTGTTCCGGGATCGCCGAGGCGCGCAAGGCGCTGGAAGCCGGCGCAGTCGACCTGGTCACCACCGCGCTGGTGCTGCCGGACGGCGACGGCCTGGCGCTGGCGCGCAGCGTACGCGAGGCGTCCGGACAGAGCTACGTGCCGGTGATCGTGATTTCCGGCAACGCCCAGGAGGCGCTGGAAACGCGCGCCTTCACCGAGGACATCACCGACTACTTCGACAAGTCGCTGGGCCAGACCGCGCTGGCCGCGTTCATCCGCGGCTACGTGCATCCGGCGCCGATCGAGGGCGCGCGGGTGCTGTACGTGGAGGACAGCCGGGTGGTGGCGGTGGCGACCAAGCGCATGCTGGAGCGCCACGGCATGCAGGTGCTGCACGTGATCAGCGCGGAGGATGCGCTGGAGCACCTGCACAAGTTCTTCGGCCGCAAGGACGGCGACGTCGGCGCCGACCTGGTGCTCAGCGACGTGTACCTGAAGGGCGCGCTCAGCGGACGCGAACTGCTCAACCAGATCCGCGACGTCTTCCACTACGGCAAGCGACGCCTGCCGATGGTGATGATGACCGGCGACGACAACCGCGACAACCAGGCCGCGCTGCTGCGCGACGGCGCCAACGACCTGGTGCTGAAGCCGATCGAGGAGCGCCTGCTGGTGACCAAGGTGCTGTTCCAGCTGCGGCTGTCGAAACTGGGCTGAGCGCGCGCCCGCCCACACTCACGCTTCCGTAGGAGCACCGCAGGGGCGCGAACGCTTTTGCGGGATCACGCAAAAAGCATCGCGCCCCTGCGGTGCGCTCCTGCAGGGGAGCGTCCGCCGGGCCTCACGGCTGCCAGCCGTAGCTCAGCTTCACGAACACGCTGCGGGTGTTGCCGAACAGCTCGCGATGGTCGTCGTCCATGAACGCGCCGTAGGACGCGCCGGCGTACAGCGCGGTGCGCGGGTTGACCTTGTAGGAATAGACCAGCTGCGCGGCCCAGTCGCGCGCGCTTTCGTTTAACGCGTCGAGGTAGAGCGCCGGGTCGCGGTCCACCTTGCTGCCCTGCACGGTGATGCGCAGCCGCTGGCGCGGGTCGAACTGCCAGCTGCCGCCCGCGTTCAGCACGCTGGCGGTGAATGCGGTGCCGCCGTCGCGGCGCATGCGCTGGTGGACAAGGTCCATGTCCAGCGCGATGCCGCGGCCGACATTGAGGTTGCCGGACAACTCGAGCATCGTGCGCCGGCCGGTGCGGTCCGCGGCCAGGTCCAGCATCTGCCCGACCTGCACGTAGGCGCCCAGCTGCAGCTTGCCGTTGGGGCGGAAGCTGGCGTTGACGTCGGCGTAGTGCTCGTCGAACAGCCGGCCCTCCCAGTACCGCGTACGGGTCAGGCCGTGCAGGCGCAGGCTGCTCTGCATCGGTCCCTGCGCGTTGACCTGCGCTTCCAGCTCGCGTTCCAGCAGCTGGCCGTCGAAGCGGTGGGTGATGTCGAAGTCCACGTAGGCATTGATGCGGTTGAACGCCTTGCCGTCGCGGAACCAGCTGTGGCCGGCGCCCAGCAGCGACTTGTCGTAGCCCACCTGGCCCATGAAGCCGAGATCGGCGCGGAAGCCCGGGTCGATGTCCATATGCCAGGCGTCGAAGCTCCAGTTGCGGTTGCCGAACGAATACGCGGCGCGCCAGGCGTTGCCGGACGGGGTGGCATCGTCGCCCAACTCGTCCCTGTAGCCATCGACAATGGCGGCGGGATATTCCGACTGGCTGTGCAGGAACTGCGCGGTGGCGGTGTGGCTGCCCTGCTGCCAACGGGCGTCGACGCCGGCCACGTTGTTGCTGTAGTCGTCGCCCTGGCGGAAGGTGCCGATCGCGCCGACGCTGAAGTGGGTGTTGAAGTCGTAGCGGTAGCGCCCCACCGCCACGTTGGCCTGCTGGTCCAGCTGCTCGAAGCCCGAGCCCAGCACGCCCGGCACCAGCAGCAGGGTGGTGGCGTCGCGCGCCACGATCGCGCCGTAGGCGCCGCTGCCGGTGCGGCCGGTCACGCGCAGGCCGAAATCGGGGTCGGCGATCTGGCGCGTATAGAGCACGTCGAACTGGCTGGTGAAGTAGTCCGCGCCCTCCAGGAAGAACGGCCGCTTCTCCTGGTAGAACAGCGCGAAGCTGTCGTTGAAGGCGAGCTGCAGCTGGTCGGTTTCGACCTGCGAGAAGTCCGGGTTGAGGGTGGCGTTGAGGGTCATCGCCGGCGACGGCGCCCAGCTCACGTCCACGCCGGGCTCGATGCTGGTGTCGCCGCTGCGCCAGCGTTCGCCGGCGTGGTCGCGGTCCTGCGTGGTGCCCACGGTCAGGGTCGGCACGATCTCCAGATTGCGGCCCTGCTGCGCACCGGCCAGGCCGTCGTACTTGCCCCACTGGCACTGGAAGCAGTTGGATTCGCGCGGCACCTGGTGGCTGGCCAGCTGGTGGCGCTTGTCGCGCGGCCAGTTGCGGAACAGCGAGATGCCCCAGCGCTGGTCGCCGCCGGCAGCCGGGAAGCGCAGGGTGGAAAACGGGATGCGCACCTCGACTTCGTAGCCGTCGTCGGTCAGCCGGCCGGCGCTGGCCCACAGCCCGTCCCAGCTGGGATCCTCCTGGTTGTTGCTGTTGGTTTCGTCGCGGATCAGGTCGGCCTGCACGCCCAGCGGGTTGACGATCAATTCGTAGCCGCGGCGGTGGTCGTTGAAGGTGTCGAGGAACACGCCCACCCAGTCGTCGTTGAACGCGGCGTCGCGGTCACGCAGGTGGGCGCGGATGCGCGACGGGTCGGGGTCCTTCGCGTGGAAGGCCAGGTACAGCGCATCGGCGGTATAGCCCATCCGCACCGTGGTCTTCACCGGCGCGGGGGTGTTGTCGCCGGGCTGGATGTCGAAGGCGATCTCCTGCACCAGCGCCTCGCCCCACGCCGCCTCGTCCGGGTTGCCGTCGATGCTGATGTCGCCGCGCAGCAGCGGGATGCGGCCGCCGGGCACGAACGGCGAACGCGACACGGCACCGGCGTCGTCCGCGGCAGGCGGGGTGGCGGCATGGGCGCCGGCGAACGGGGCGCACAGCAGCAGGGCGGTGGCCAGGGCGTGCGGCTTCAGGGCAAACGGCTTCAAGCGGGCTCTCCATCGCGGATCGTCGATGACACTGGGATGCCGCACCGGTGCCCACGGTTGCCATGACTGATGGCAGGGATGGCGATCGGCGGCGGGCGCGCAGTGTGGTCCATCCGCGCCGCAGCGCGGCCAGGCATGCGACGGATGCCTGCCGGCGGCGATAAACTCGGGTTTTTCCGCTACCGGGTCGTGACCATGCGTCAGCTGCTTCTTTCCGTTTCCATCGCCGCCGCGCTGGGCCTGGTCGCCACCGGCTGCCAGCGCAACCAGAACCCCGCGCCCGCCGCTGCCGCGCCGGCCGCACCGGCCGCTGCCGCGGAGAAGATCGTGGACGAGCATTCCTACGCCCAGCCGGACAAGGTCCGCACCACCGACCTGGCGCTGGACCTGGCCATCGACTTCGACAGCAAGACCATCGGCGGCACCGCCACCTACGCGCTGGACTGGGTGGACAAGTCCGCGACCCAGCTGGTGCTGGACACCCGCGACCTGACCATCGACAAGGCCGAAGGGCAGACTGCCGACGGCAAGTGGGAGCCGCTGAAGTTCGCGCTGTCGGACAAGGACAAGGTGCTGGGCAGCGCGCTGACCATCGAAACCCCGAACCGTCCGGCCAAGGTGCGCGTCACCTATGCCACCTCGCCCGAGGCCTCCGGCCTGCAGTGGCTGGCGCCGTCGATGACGGAAGGCAAGCAGACCCCGTTCATGTTCAGCCAGTCGCAGCAGATCCACGCGCGTTCGTGGGTGCCGCTGCAGGACACCCCGCAGATCCGCTTCACCTACAGCGCCCACGTGAAGTCGCCGGCCGACGTGATGGTGCTGATGAGCGCCGACAACGACCCGAAGGCGGCGCGCGATGGCGACTACAGCTTCAAGATGCCGCAGAAGATCCCGTCCTACCTGCTCGCCATCGCCGCCGGCGACCTGGTGTTCAAGCCGATCGGCGAGCGCAGCGGCGTGTGGGCGGAGCCGGCGATGGTGGACAAGGCGGTGGCCGAGTTCGACGACACCGAGAAGATGATCGATGCCGCCGAAGGCCTGTACGGCCCGTACCGTTGGGGCCGCTACGACCTGCTGGTGCTGCCGCCGTCGTTCCCGTACGGCGGCATGGAGAACCCGCGCCTGACCTTCGCCACCCCCACCGTGATCGTCGGCGACAAGTCGCTGGTCTCGCTGATCGCGCATGAGCTGGCGCACAGCTGGTCGGGCAACCTGGTCACCTTCGCCACCGACAAGGACAGCTGGCTCAACGAGGGCACCACCACCTACGTGCAGAGCCGGATCACCGAGGCGCTGTACGGCCGCGACATGGCCGCGATGGAGGAGGTGATCGACCGCGACGAACTGAAGAACGAATTCAAGTCGCTCGATCCCAAGCTGCAGCGCCTGTCGCTGAAGCCGGGCACGCTGGCCGACCCGGACGACCAGTCCAGCGCCACCGTCTACACCAAGGGCGCCTGGTTCCTGCAGTTCCTGGAAAAGCGCTTCGGCCGCGCGGTTTTCGATCCGTGGCTGAAGGGCTACTTCGACCATTTCGCCTTCCAGAGCATCACCACCAGCCAGTTCCGCGACTACCTGAAGGCCAACCTGATCGACAAGCACCCCAACGTGGTGACGATGCAGGAGGTCGACCAGTGGCTGTACGAGCCCGGCATCCCCGGCAACGCGCCGCAGGTGGAGTCCGGCAAGTTCAGCACGGTGAATGCCGCGCGGATCGCCTGGCAGGGCAGCGCCAAGCTGCCCGACAAGGCCATCACCGGCGCCTGGGGCACGCAGGAATGGGTGCATTTCCTCGAAGGCATGCCGGAGTCGCTGAAGGCCGAACAGCTGCAGCAGCTGGACGAGGCCTACCATTTCACCGGCACGCCCAATGGCGAGATCGCGATGCGCTGGTACCCGCTGGCTGAACGCAGCGGGTATGCGGCGGCGCGCGAGGAGATGGGCAAGTTCCTGGAGCGCGTCGGTCGCCGCAAGCTGATCCTGCCGGTCTACAAGGCGCTGGTGGCAACGCCGGGCGGGCTGGCCTTCGCCGAGCAGGTGTTCGCCAAGGCCAAGCCGGCCACCCACCCGATCACCGCGGGCTCGGTGGAGGCGATCATCGCCGAAGCCAAGGCGAAGGCGCCGGCGGCAGCGGCTGCTCCGGCAGCCCAGTGACCGCGCCGGGCGCGCCGGCCCGCGTGGCCGGCGCGCTCGCGTAGACGATGGTCAAACCCTTCGTCCTGCCCTTGTTCCTGCTCGCGGTGCTGGTCGCCGCGATCATCCTGTGGCGCGATCCGTACCTGCTGGTGCGCGCGGAGTTCGCGCGCCAGCGTGTTGCCGCAGGACTGTCCGCGGGCACGGTTGAAGCCGCCGGCCATCGCTGGGCGTACGCGTACCGCGAGGCCGACGATCCCGCCGCGCCCACCCTCGTCATGCTGCACGGCTATACCGGCAGCAAGGAGAACTGGTATCCGCTGGCGCGCGAACTGCGGGGTCGCTACCGGCTGCTGGTTCCCGACCTGCCGGGCTGGGGCGCGTCGGAGCGCAAGCCGGGCGTCGCCTATGGTTTTCCCGAACAGGCGGAACGCGTGGCGGCGTTCCTGCGCGTGGTCTCGTCTGATCGGCCGGTGGTGTTGCTGGGGCATTCGATGGGCGGCGGCATCGCCGCGCTGGTCGCCGCGCGGCATCCGGACACGGTGGCGAAAGTGGGGCTGCTCAACGCGGCCGGCGTGCGCTTCAAGGACAACCGCTTCGGCCTTGCCGTGCTGGCCGGCCGCAATCCGTTCGCGGTGGAGGATGCCGTGGGCCTGCAGCGCTACCTCGACACGGTGTTCTTCGACGCGGCCGCCAAGCCGTGGATCCCGTGGCCCGCCTCGACCGGGCTGATCGAAAAACGCCGCGCCGACGCCGCCTTCGAGCAGTCGGTGCTGGACCGCATCGGCCGCGGCGCCGACAGCCTGCTGCCGGGCGAAGAGGCCGCACGCATCCGCCAGCCGGCGCTGCTGCTGTGGTGCCGGCAGGATGCGGTGATCGACCCCAGCGCATTGGACCTGTACGCGGCGCGCATCCCGCAGGCGCGCCGGGTGCTGCTGGATGGCTGCGGCCACATGTCGCTGATGGAGCGCCCGCACGCGGTGGCCGAGGCCGTGGTTGAATGGATGCACGCACAGTGACGTGGACAG
The DNA here is from genome assembly GCF_014678725.1 of Thermomonas sp. XSG. Classification (NCBI taxonomy): domain Bacteria; kingdom Pseudomonadati; phylum Pseudomonadota; class Gammaproteobacteria; order Lysobacterales; family Lysobacteraceae; genus Thermomonas; species Thermomonas sp. XSG. Next base: position 1,746,293 of record NZ_CP061497.1, read on the forward strand.
ACGTACCGATGGGAGCACGCCGATGAAAATCCTGCCGCTGGTGGTTGCGCTGTGCCTGCTGCTGCCTGCCTGCAAGGGCGAGGACCCGGAGGCCGCCGCGCGCGCCGCCGCCGCGCAGGCGGAGGCGAAGGAACAGGCGGCAGTGGCGATGGAAAAGCAGTTCGAGGACGCGGTGGCCGCGCAGAACTGGCGGCTGGCCAAGGGCTACGGCGAGGTCCTGCAGATCGACCACCCCACCAGCCAGGCCGCGGCGCGGGTCAAGCCCAGACTCGAGGACATCCGTGCCAAGGCCGAGGCCGAGGTGCTGCAGCAGCGGCTGGCGGCGCTGTGGAGCTACGGCGACGAGCCGGTCGGCAAGGACGGCCACCAGCTGTCGGCGTCGATCTATTCGCAGGAGCCGGTGGACACCGACGGCGGCGGCGCGCACCCGGTGCGGCTGATCTTCCGCGACCACCCGGAATGGGGCCGCAGCGCCTACCTGGTGCTGGAGGCCGGCGACTTCGACTGCTACGGCGGCTGCAGGCTGAAGGTCGTCGCCGACGGCAAGACCCACACGCTGCCGGGCTCGCGGCCGAAGACCGACGAAGCCATCGCCATGTTCATCGAAGACCACAAGGCGCTGTGGAAACTGGCGAAATCGGCCGGCCACCTGTCGATCGAATTCCCGACCAAGGCCGTCGGCAGGCGCACTGCCGAGTTCGAGGTCGGCGGCTTGGCGCCGGCGAAGCTGCCGAAGTGGAACTGAGCCGGTGGCCTTCGACATCGCCGTCATTGCGCTGGTCAGCGCGCTGGCGCTGGCCCTGCACGTGATCCTGTTCCTGCTGGTGCGGCGCTGGATGGACCGCGACCTGGCCCTGTCTTTCGCCGGGGCGGATGCCGACCGGCGCGCGTGGATGCTGGCCCGGCTGCGGCAGGCGAAGGCGCAGGGGGTGCGCCGGCGCGAGCTGCCGGCATGGCTGGAGCGTGCAGCGGCGGAATACCCCGCCGCCGCGACCAATCAGCCCAGCGCGTAGCCGAACTGCTGGCGGAACTGCTCGGCGAATTCCTCGTAGTCGAAACGCTGGTTCTGGGTGCCGGGGTGCTCCACCTTGAGCGCGCCCATCAGGTTGCCCATGCGGCCGATGGTCATCCAGTCGTAGCCCTTCTCGATGCCGAAGATCAGGCCGGCGCGGAAGGCGTCGCCGCAGCCGGTGGGATCGGTGACGCGGCGCTCGTGCGCCGGCGGGATGCGGTGGGTGGTGCCGTCGGCGTGGATCTCGGCACCCTGCGGCCCGCGCGTGGTGATGTAGGCCTTCACCCTGGCGGCGATGTCCTGCTCGCTCCAGCCGGTGCGCTCCTGCAACAGGTTGGACTCGTAGTCATTGACGGTGACGTAGTCGGCCAGCTCGATGAAGCGGCGCAGTTCCTCGCCGTTGAACAGCGGCATCGCCTGGCCGGGGTCGAAGATGAAGGGGATGCCGGCCTCGTGGAATTCCTTCGCGTTCTGCAGCATGCCCTCGTAGCCGTCGGGGCTGACGATGCCGATGGTCACGCCCGGCACGTCCTTCACGTGATTCTCGTAGCTGCGCATCATCGCGCCCGGATGGAAGGCGGTGATCTGGTTGTTGTCGTGGTCGGTGGTGATGAACGCCTGCGGGGTGAACAATTCGTCGATCACCTTGACGTGGTCCAGGGTGATGGCGTGCTCGCCGAACCATTCGCGGTACGGGCCGAAGTCCGCGCCCACCGTGGCCATCGGGATGGGGTCGCCACCCAGCAGCTTGAGGTTGTAGGCGATGTTGCCTGCGCAGCCGCCGAACTCGCGGCGCATCCGCGGCACCAGGAAGGACACGTTGAGGATATGCACCTTGTCCGGCAGGATGTGGTTCTTGAACTGGTCGGGGAACACCATGATGGTGTCGTAAGCCAGGGAACCACAGATCAGGGCAGCCATCGGGAGTCTCGGAAAGCGGACGCAAGGCCGCCCATGATACCCGCCGTCCCGGCCGCGGGCACGCCGTGTGAATGGGTCCGGGACGTTGTTCCTTGCCGGCGGCGGGGGGCATTGCTAGGCTAACCGCCCCCGGCGGTGTCAGCGACCGCGGCCTTCTTCCTTCCGCGTTTCCCCCGCGCGGCGATCCCCTTTTCCGGCAGCCCTCCGCATGTTCAAGTTCCTCGGCCGCTACTTCTCCAGCGACCTTTCCATCGACCTCGGCACCGCCAACACCCTGATCTACGTGCGTGGCCAGGGCATCGTCCTCAATGAACCCTCGGTCGTGGCGGTGCGCCAGGACCGCGGCGGCGGCGCGCGCGCGGTGGCGGCGGTCGGCAGCGAGGCCAAGCAGATGCTCGGCCGTACCCCCGGCCATATGACCACGGTGCGGCCGATGAAGGATGGCGTGATCGCCGACTTCACCTACACCGAGGAAATGCTCAAGCACTTCATCCGCAAGGTGCACAAGAGCCGCTTCCTGCGCCCCAGCCCGCGCGTGCTGGTGTGCGTGCCGGCCGGCAGCACCCAGGTGGAGCGCCGCGCGATCAAGGAGTCGGCGGAAGAGGCCGGCGCGCGCGAGGTCTACCTGATCGAGGAGCCGATGGCGGCCGCGATCGGCGCCGGCATGCCGGTGACCGAGGCGCGCGGCTCGATGGTCGTGGACATCGGCGGCGGCACCACCGAGGTGGCGGTGATCGCGCTGAACGGCATCGTCTATTCGCAGTCGGTGCGGATCGGCGGCGACCGCTTCGACGAGGCCATCATCGCCTACGTGCGCCGCCACCACGGCATGCTGATCGGCGATGCCACCGCCGAGAAGATCAAGATGGAACTGGGCAACGCCTACCCGCAGGCGCAGGTGCGCGAGATGGAAATCTCCGGCCGCCACCTGGCCGAGGGCGTGCCGAAGATCATCACCATCAATTCCAACGAAGTGCTGGAGTCGCTGCGCGAGCCGCTGTCCGGCATCGTCTCCGGCATCCGCCTGGCACTGGAGCAGACCCCGCCGGAGCTGTGCTCCGACGTTGCCGAGCGTGGCATCGTGCTGACCGGCGGCGGTGCGCTGCTGCGCGACCTCGACAAGCTGATCTCCGAGGAAACCGGCTTGCACGTGCAGGTGGCGGATGATCCGCTGACCTGCGTGGCGCGCGGTGGCGGGCGCGCGCTGGAGCTGGTGGACATGCACGGCAACGAGTTCTTCGCGCCGGAATGATCCGTTGCCGCGGGCGTCGGGGAGGGGGCGCGTGAGCGAGCGCACGCGATCTTCCTTCCGCGACGCGCCGGTGTTCCCCTTCTTCCGCTGTCCCCTTTCCCGCGCCTAGACCATGCCCCACGCCGGCCCTTCCGCTTCCCGCCCCGGTGAAATCGCCGGCGTGCTGCGGTTGTTGGCCTTCCTGGTGCTGGCCGGTGCGCTGATGGTGCTGGACTACCGCGGCGGCTGGTTGCATGCGACGCGGGTGCGCGCCGAGGCGGCGATGCAGCCGCTGTGGTGGCTGGCCGGGCTGCCGTCGCGCGCGGGCTCCAGCCTGCGCGAGAACGTGGTGACCCGCGCCCAGCTGGCCAGCGACAACGCGCGCCTGCGCCAGGCGCTGTTGCTGTCGGCCGCCCGCAATGCACGCCTGCGCACCGCCGCGGCGGAGAATGCACGCCTGCGCGGGCTGCTGGACAGTGCCGAACGCGGCCGCCTCGACGTGCAGTTGGCCGGCGTACTCGACGTCGACCTGGACCCCAGCCGCCAGCGCCTGCTGCTGGATGCCGGTAGCGGCAGCGGCGTGCGGGTCGGTCAGCCGGTGATCGATGCCCGCGGCCTGATGGGGCAGGTGATCGCCACCACCCCGAGCACCGCCACCGTGTTGCTGCTGACCGACCCCGACCACGCCGTGCCGGTCATGGTGGCGCGCAGCGGGGTGCGGCTGGTGGTCTATGGCACCGGCCGCAGCGACGCGCTGCAGCTGGGCGACATTCCGCTGTCGGCCGACGTGCGGGAAGGCGATGAGCTGCTGACCTCCGGCCTGGGCGAGCGTTTCCCGCCCGGCTTCGCAGTGGGGCGGGTGGGCGCGCTGCGGGCAGACGACAGACGTGCCTTCCTCGAGGCGGAAGTGAAGCCGGCCGCGCAGCTGGACCGCGGTCGCGACGTGCTGTTGCTGCGCGGCTACCGCCCGGCCCTGGCCGCATCCGCCGGGGCGCCCGGCGCCGCCGCTGCCGTCCCGGTGCCGCCGCCAGCCGCGCAGCCCGTGGAGCCGGCCCGATGAGCCGCGCGCGCAACGGCTGGGTGCTGCCGGTCAGCCTGCTGCTGGCGCTGTTGCTGGGTCTGGTGCCCCTGCCCGGCGCGCTGCAGGCGCTGCGGCCGTACTGGCTGGCGCTGGTGCTGGCGTACTGGCTGCTGGAAACCCCGGACCGGGTTGGGCTGGGCACGGCGTTCGTGCTGGGCCTGCTGGCCGATCTCGCGTTCGGCGGGTTGCTGGGCGAACAGTCGCTGCGGCTGGTGGTGCTGGCGTTCATCCTCGAGCGCTTCCGCGCACGGCTGCGCTTCTTCCCGGTTTCGCAGCAGGCGCTGACCATCGGCGTGCTGTTGCTCAACGACCGCGTCATCAGCGCCGGCCTGCACCTGCTGACCGGCGTGCCGCAGCTGCCGTGGCTGTACTGGGCGGCGCCGCTGGCCGGGATGTTGCTGTGGCCGCCGCTGCACCTGCTGCTCGATTTCCTGCGGCTGCGCCGGCCCGGCTGAGCGATGATGCGCCGCGCCCGCCAGATCAAGGACCATGCCGCCGAAGCCGCGCTGTTCCGCCGCCGCGCGCTGGCCGGCTTCCTGGTCGCGCTGGCCGGGCTGGGCGGGCTGGCCGGCTGGTATTTCCGGCTGCAGGTGCTCCGCCACGACGAGTTCGCCACCCGCTCCGAGGCCAACCGCCTGCGGTTGGTGCCGGTGGCGCCGGCGCGCGGGCTGATCTACGACCGCAAGGGCCGCATCCTCGCCGACAACGTGGCGGCATGGCGGCTGGAGGCGGTGCCGGAGCGGGCCGGCGACCCTGCAAAGCTGCTGGCAAGTCTGCAAGACGTAGTCGCCCTGGACGACGAGCAGAAGGCGCAGTTCCTGCGCGACTACAGGGCGGCCCGGCCGTTCAAGCCGGTGACCATCAAGCTGCGGGTGCCGGACGAGGAAGTCGCGCGTTTCGCGGTCGACCGCTGGCGCTTCCCGGGCGTGGAGCTGGTGCCTTACCTCGGCCGCGTCTACCCCTATGGCGACCTGTTCGCGCACGTGGTCGGTTACGTCGGTCGCATCGACGACAAGGACCTGGCCGCGCTGGGCGATGCCGGCGGCGCCTACACCCACACCGGCAAGACCGGGCTGGAGCGCTACTACGAGGCGCAGCTGCGCGGCCGGCCCGGTTACCGGCGGCTGGAAACCAACGTCGCCGGGCGCACCGTGCGCGCGCTCGACACCGTGCCGGCGGTGCCCGGCACCGACCTCAAGCTGTCGATCGACACTGAGCTGCAGCAGGCGATGGTGGATGCGTTCGGCGAACTGGAAGGCACCGCGGTGGCGCTGGACCCGCGCACCGGCGAGATCCTGGCGATGGTCAGCCTGCCGTCCTACGACACCAACCTGTTCGTCAACGGCATCAGCCATGCCGACTACCGGGCGCTGAACGACAACCCCTCGCGGCCGCAGTTCAACCGCCTGGTCCTGGGCGGCGTGGCGCCCGGCTCGACGATCAAGCCGCTGACCACGCTGGCCGGGCTGGACAGCGGACTGCGCAGGCCCGAGGACAAGGTCCTGTCCACCGGCGTGTTCCGCCTGCCGGGAATGAGCGGCCGCGGCTGGCTGGATGGCGTCCACGGCTGGACCGATGCCCGCAAGGCGATCTACGAATCGGTCAACACCTACTACTACAGGCTCGCGATGGACCTGGGCGAGAAGCGCTACGGCGAATACATGGCGAAGTACGGCTTTGGCCAGCCGACCGGCATCGACCTGTCTGGCGAAATCGCCGGCATCGTGCCGTCGCCGGCATCGAAACGGCAGTACGCGAAGGACCGCTGGTATCCCGGCGACATGGTTAACGCCTCCATTGGCCAGGGCTTGTGGAAGGTTACGCCGCTGCAACTCGCGCGCGGCACGGCGGCAATTGCCGACGACGGCCGGTTGCGCCGGCCGCACCTGGCGGCGCAACAGCGCGCGCGCTTCGATGCGGCCTGGCATTCGATCCCGCAGCCGGCACCGTCGCGGATCAGCGAGGATGCCGGGCATCTGCGGGTGGTCCAAGAAGGCATGGCGCTGACCACCACCCACGGTACCGCGGCCAGCGTGTTCCGCGGCGCGCCGTATCGTTCAGCCGGCAAGACCGGCACCGCGCAGGTCGTCAATCGCGGCGCGCGCGCGGTCGATCCGCGGTCGTTGCCGCTGTGGAAACGCCATCGCGCGCTCTACATCGGCTACGCGCCGGTCGAAAGCCCGAGCATCGTGATTGCGGTGGCGGTCGAGGGCGGCGGCTTCGGCGCGTCCAGCGCCGCGCCGATCGCGCGCAAGGTGTTCGACGCCTGGCTGCTGGGCAAGCAGCCGTTGCCCGCCGCCGCGACCGTCGGCGTCGCCGCCCGGTCGGTCCTGCCGGATTTCTCCGACGTGCGCGGCAGCCCGGACGCGGTGCCGGTCGCGCCTGCGTCGGCGCGGGAGGCGCGATGAAGGGCCTGTTGCGGATCCTGCTGGAGCTGCTGCAGCGCTTCGCGCGCACGCTCGACCTGCCGCTGCTGGCGGGGCTGCTGGCCCTGATGGGGATCGGCCTGGCCACCCAGTTCAGCGCCGGCAACGAATCCCTGCGCGGGGTTGCGATGCAGGGCGCGTTCTACTGCGTCGGCCTGGGCGCGCTGTGGGTGGCCTCGCGGCTGCCGGCGCACCTGCTCAAGCAGGCGACCCCGGCGATCTTCCTGCTGTCGCTGGTGCCGCTGGTGCTGGTGCTGTTCATCGGCAGCGGCAAGTACGGCAACCACTGGATCAACCTCGGCTTCTTCAACTTCCAGCCGTCGGAGCTGGCCAAGCTGACCCTGCCGATGATGCTGGCTTGGCATTTCGACCGCCAGCGGCTGCCGCCGCGCTTCGGCGTCCTGCTGGGCGGGGTGGCGATCATCGCGATGCCGGTGGGCCTGACCCTGCTCCAGCACGACCTCGGCACCGCCGCGCTGGTGTTGGCCGCCGGCGTGTTCGTGCTGTTCCTGGCCGGCACCTCGTGGTGGTGGTGGAGCGCCGCCGCGGTGATCGGCGGCACCGGCTTCGCGCTGGCGATGTTCGCGCCGATCGAATGGCTGGGCTTCCTGCGGCCCTACCAGCAGGATCGCATCCTGACCTTCCGCAACCCCGAGAACGACCCGATGGGTGCGGGCTGGAACATCCTGCAGTCGCAGATCGCCATCGGCGGCGGTGGGATGACCGGCAAGGGCTGGGGCCAGGGCACCCAGTCGCACCTGAACTACCTGCCCGAGCACACCACCGATTTCGCGTTTTCGGTGCTGGCCGAGGACTTCGGCTGGATCGGCGTGGCGCTGACGCTGGCGCTGTACCTGTTCGTGGTCGCGCGCTGCCTGTGGATCGCCGCCGACTCGCGCGACGGCTACGCGCGCCTGCTGGCCGGCGCCATCGGCCTGTCGCTGTTCGTCTACGTGCTGGTCAACGGCGCGATGATTTCGGGAGTGCTGCCGGTGGTTGGCGTGCCGATGCCGCTGCTGAGCTACGGCGGCACCTCGGCGGCCACCCTGCTGCTGGGTTTCGGCGTGGTGATGGCGCTGAAATCGCGTCGCCAGGTACACCGCTGAGCCGCATCGCGGCTGCGTTTGCGGCTGCGGCGCGGGCGGGGTTTTGCGCCGCTTAACCTGAATGCGACGTTCCGATTTTGCCGGGAGCGCGTGCTACCCTCCGCGCCGATGATCCGACGCATCCTGACCAGCCTCGCCGTGCTCGCGCTTGCCGCCTGCGCGGGAACGCCCCGGAAGCCGACGCCAGCACTGGTGCCGGAACCCCTGCCACCCCCCGCGGCACCGGCACCGGCCGAAACGCCGCGCGACATCGCCGCCGCCCGCGCCGAATTCGTGCGCAGCACCGCGCAGCGGTTTGCCATTCCGGCTGCCGACATCGAAGCCGTGCTGGCACGTGCGCAGATCCGCGATGCCATCATCAAGGCGATGTCGCGCCCTGCCGAAGCCAAGCCGTGGCGCGACTACCGGCCGATCTTCATCCAACCGGCACGCATCGACGGCGGCCGCGCCTTCCTCGAAGCCAACCGCAGCGCCCTGCAGCGCGCCGAGGACAGCTACGGCGTGCCGAAGGAAATCGTGACCGCGATCCTCGGCGTGGAAACCAGCTATGGCGGCAACAAGGGCAGCTGGCCGGTGGTCGATGCGCTCTACACGCTGGCATTCGCCTACCCGCGCAGCGGCGACCCGGCGCGGGTGGCCTACGAGGACAGGCGCGAGGCCTTCTTCCGCGACGAACTGGCGCAGCTGTTCGCGCTGGGCAAGGAAGAGGGGCTGGACATCACCACCCTCAAGGGCAGCTATGCCGGTGCGATGGGCTGGGGCCAGTTCATGCCGTCCAGCTATCGCCAGTACGCGGTGGACGGCGATGGCGACGGCCGTCGCGACCTGTTCAATGATCTTGATGACGTGTTCGCTTCGGTCGCGAACTACTTCGCGAAGAAGGGCAATTGGCAGCCCAAGGGGCCGGTGATGGAGCGCGCGGTGCGCGATCCGGCCGCCGCCGATTTCGTCAACCCGGGCAACGCGGTCACCCTGGACCAGCGGGTGGACGCGCTGGCCGCGCTCGGTTACCGCGCCGCCGACCCAGTGGCCGTGCTGCACATGGACGGCGGCCAGCCGGTGACGCTGATCACGCTCGAGGGTGTTGCCGGTCCGGAGTACTGGATCGTCTACAACAACTTCAAGGCGATCACCACCTACAACATCTCGCGGCTGTACGCGACCGCGGTGTACCAGCTCGCCCAGGCCATCGCCGGGCGCGAGGTGGACGGCGCATGACGCCGCCGCTGCGCCTGCTGGTGGCGCTGCTGCCGCTGGCGCTGGCGGCCTGCGCGACCACCGGTGGCAGCGCCTCCCGCGGCGCCCCGGCGGACGCCGCGGCACGCAGGCCGGTCGATGCCACGCCCGCGGAGGGCATCGCGCCCACCCCGCGCCGGGTGTCGCCCTACGCGCCGGCGCAGGAGGATCCGAGCAAGCGCGGCGATTACGTCGCCGGCGGCCTGTTCCGTCCCGGCGTCGCCGACACCGTGCCCGACGAGATTCCCGACGTCGACTTGATTCCCGAGCCGGAAGTGCGTGACGAGCCGCGCGCGCGCACCGGCAACCGCGACTATGCGGTGCTCGGCCAGAAGTACCGGGTGTTGGACGACCACGAGGGCTATGCCGAGGAAGGCGGCGCGTCCTATTACGGCAAGAAGTTCCACGGCCGCCGCACCTCCAGCGGCGAGGTGTACGACATGTACGCCTTCAGTGCCGCCCACAAGAGCCTGCCGCTGCCCAGCTTCGCCCGCGTCACCAACCTCGACAACGGCAAGTCGGTGGTGGTGCGGGTCAACGACCGCGGCCCGTTCCACAAGGGCCGGATCATCGATCTCAGCTACGCCGCCGCGGTCAAGCTGGGCTACCGCGAGCGCGGCACCGCGCGGGTGCGGGTGGAGGCGCTGTCGCCGGACGCCGTTGCGACCGCTGCTGCCGCCCCCGCCGCGCCATCGGCGATGGACAAACTGGTGCAGGCGCTACCCGAGCAGAAGCCGGTTGCCGACAACGGCAATCGCTTCGACATGCACCAGGACGGCCGCACCATGAGCGCCGACGAGTTCGATGCCTGGATGCGCGCCCGCCAGATCCGCGTGGCGACCGGCAAGCCGACCCCGGTCGCCGCAAGCGCCGCCCGCGCGCCGGCCCCGGCCGCGCCGGTGGCAGCCGCTGGCGCGCCGGTGGCAATCGCCGCGCAGGCCACCCCGACCGCCGAAGGCATCACCCTGCAGGTTGCCAGCTTCAGCAACCAGCGCAACGCCGAGCAGGCGCTGTCGCTGCTGCGGGGCGCGGCGATCGCGCAGGCCCAGCTGCAGGATGCCGACATCAACGGTCGCAAGGTCTGGCGGCTGCGGATCGGGCCGGTCAGCGAAGCGGCAACCCCGGAACTTGCAGCGCGCATCGTGGGTCTGGGTTTCGGGCAGCCGCAGCGCATCCGCAACTGACGCCCGCCATTCGCAGGCATGGCCTGCATTCCCGGGCGGGCATCCTGTTGTCGCTAGAATGACCGCCAGCATGTTTTTGCGTCGCGCCTGCGCGACCCTCAGGAGTATTGATCGATGCGTTCCCTGTTTTCCGTCGTCCTCGTTTCCGCCGCACTGGCCGCCGGTTCCGGCTTCGCCATCGCCCAGACGCCGGCGCCCGCCCGCCCGGCCGCGCTGAGCGACAACCTGCCGGTGCCGGACGCGCCCGCGCCCAAGGTCAGCAAGGCCTGGCTGGTGATGGACTACGCCACCGGCCAGGTGCTGGCCGGCGAGAACGTGGATACCCCGGTGGAGCCGGCCAGCATCACCAAGGTGATGACCAGCTACGTGATCGCCGCAGAAATGGCCGCCGGCAAGATCAAGGCCACCGACCAGGTGATGATGAGCGAGAACGCCTGGCGCAGCGGTGGCGCCGGTACCGACGGCAGCTACAGCGGCTTCGAGGTCAACAAGACCGCGCCGCTGGAGCAGATGGAAAAGGGCATGGTGGTGCAGTCCGGCAACGATGCCGCGATCGCGCTGGCCGAACACGTTGCCGGCAGCGAGCAGGCGTTCGCCCAGCTGATGAATGCCTACGCCAAGAAGATCGGCATGAAGGCGTCCCACTTCGTCAACCCGCACGGGCTGACCGCCGAGGGCCATGTCACCACCGCGCACGACCTGGCGCTGCTGGGGCGCGCGCTGATCCGCGACTTCCCCGAGGCGTATTCGTACAACAAGATCAAGGAATTCACGGTTGGCCCGATCACCCAGCCCAACCGCAACCTGCTGCTGTGGCGCGATGCGTCGGTCGACGGCATCAAGACCGGCCACACCTCCAGCGCCGGCTATTGCCTGATGGCCTCGGCCAAGCGCGGCGACCAGCGCCTGATCACCGTGGTGATGGGCGACACCAGCGAGAACCAGCGCGCGGTGGACTCGCAGGCGCTGCTCAACTGGGGCTTCCGCTTCCACGAGACCCATCGCCTGTACGAGGCCGGCAAGGCGCTGGCCTCGCCGAAGGTGTGGAAGGGCGAGGAGGACGTGGTGCAGGTGGGCGTGGCGCAGCCGCTGCTGGTCACCACCGCACGCGGCAAGTACGACCGCCTGAAGGCCACCATGGACCTGCCGAAGTCGCTGGTGGCGCCGATCGCCAAGGGCCAGAAGATCGGCACTGTGAAGGTGACCCTGGATGGCAAGCTGGTGGCGCAGGCGCCGCTGGTGGCGGTGAGCGCGGTGGAGGAGGGCGGCTTCTTCAAGCGCCTGTGGCACGAGTTGCTGATGTGGTGGCAGAGCTGAGCCAGCCCCGGCTTGCCCGCGCGCGGCGGCTCCGCGCAGGGTTGGGGATGTCCCGCGGCGTCCCCATAATGCGTGTATGAACACGATCCATTCCGACAATCCCGAGCACGGCTTCCAGTTCCCCGGCACCTTCGAGCTGTCGGCGATGGGTCCCGCCGACAAGCATCTGGAATCCGACCTGCCGCAGCACCTGCTGGCCGCCGGCATCGACGTGCTGCACGAAGACGTGACCTGGCGGCACTCGACCAACGGCAAGTACGTGTCGGTGCGGATTTCGTTCCGTGCCCGCTCGCGCGAGGAATACGACCGCGCCCACGCCGCCCTGCGCGACCACCCTGAAGTGAAGTGGACGCTCTGAGTCCCGCTGTGCTCCCCGCCTGTGGGGAGAAGCGGCCGCAGGCAGATGCGGGGCGCCCCGCCATCGTCCGCGACCTTGGCCGCCGCCCCTACGAGCCGGTCTGGCGCGCCATGCAGGCGTTCACCGACGCACGCACCGAGGACAGCGCCGACGAACTGTGGCTGGTCGAGCACGAGCCGGTGTTCACCCTCGGCCAGGCCGGCAAGCCCGAACACGTGCTGATGCCCGGTGACATCCCGGTACTCCATGTCGACCGCGGCGGCCAGGTGACCTATCACGGGCCCGGCCAGATCGTCGCTTATCCACTGCTCGACCTGAAGCGGCTGAAGATCGGCGTGCGCGATTACGTCTGCCGGATTGAACAGGCCATCATCGACACCCTCGACGAATGGAACATCGGCGCCGCCCGCAAGGACGGCGCGCCCGGCGTGTACGTGGGCGGCGCCAAGATCGCCTCGCTGGGCATCCGCGTGCGCCGCGGCTGCACCTTCCACGGGCTGGCCTTCAACATCGAAGGTGGCAGCACCGCCGCGTTCGCGCGGATCAACCCATGCGGTTACGCCGGCCTGCAGGTGGTGGCGCTGTCCGACCTCGGTGGGCCGTCGTCGCTGGACGCGGTGAAACCGGTCCTGCTGGAACAGCTGGGCCGGCAGTTCGGCCTGGCATGGCGACATGAGGCCGCGCCGCCGGCCTGAGCCTGCCCGCCAGCCCGATGTGCGCGATAATCGCGCCATGAGTACTCCCCCCCGCAGCATCCCGCTCGCCGTCGTCGACGGTGCGGCCTCCCTCGAGCCCGGCGTGCGCCAGGTTGCCGACCAGAAGATCGCCCGCTCGCCGGTGCAGTTCGCCGACGCGCCGACCCTGCGCAAGCCCAGCTGGATCCGCGTGCGCATCCCCAGCGGCAACGCGGTGCAGACGCTCAAGGCCAAGCTGCGCGAGAACCGGCTGGTGACGGTCTGCGAGGAGGCCAGCTGCCCCAACATCCACGAGTGCTTCAGCCACGGCACCGCCACCTTCATGATCCTCGGCGAGGTCTGCACCCGCCGCTGCAGCTTCTGCGACGTGGCCCATGGCAGGCCCAAGCCGCCGGACCCGGTGGAGCCGCTGCGGCTGGCGCAGACGGTCAAGGACATGGGCCTGCGCTACGTGGTGGTCACCAGCGTCGACCGCGACGACCTGCGCGATGGCGGCGCCGGCCACTTCGTGGACTGCATCGCCGCCATCCGCGAAATCGCGCCGGGCACGAAGATCGAGATCCTGACCCCGGACTTCCGCGGCAAGGGCCGGATGGAGCGCGCGCTGGAGATCCTCGCGCTCAACCCGCCGGACGTGTTCAACCACAACGTCGAAACCGTGCCGGACCTGTACCGCAACGTGCGCCCGGGGGCCGACTACCAGTGGTCGCTAACCCTGCTGCAGAAGTTCAAGCAGCAGCATCCGGCCATCCCGACCAAGTCCGGCATCATGCTGGGTCTGGGCGAGACGATGGAGCAGGTGCAGGCCACCCTGCGCGACCTGCGCGCGCATGACGTCGAGATGGTCACCATCGGCCAGTACCTGCAGCCCAGCGCCCATCACCACCCGGTGCTCCGCTACTGGACCCCGGACGAATACCAGCAGCTGGCCGATTACGGCAATGCGTTGGGCTTTGCCCACGTCGCCTCCGGGCCGATGGTGCGCTCCAGCTATCACGCCGATCGCCAGGCCGCCGCCCGTTTGGGCACCGGCGAGGGCCGCGCGTCGGATTGAGGCGCGGGCGTGGAGGTGGCGTTCACCCAGGGCGCAGCCGGGCAGGTACAGTGGGATGGAACGCAGTAGTGCAACTTCCAGCACTGTTGCGGGGTCGAAACCTTCGCCATCCTGCCCGTGTACCTCCCACAGCGGCCCCACGCCGCGGAATCCAGATGATCCGCAACCGCCCCCTGATCTTTCTGTCCATCGCCGTGGCGCTGGCCACGCCGCTGGCCCTGCTGGCCGGCAGCAGCGACATCGCGCTGTCGTCCGGCCCCACCCAGGACCAGTCCACCACCGCGCGCATGGTCCACGGGCTGCTGTCCGACAGCCGCTACGCCTACCGGCCGCGCGCGCTGGACGACGCGCTCTCGCGCGAGATCCTCACCGAATACCTGAAGACGCTCGACCCCGGCAAGGTGTTCCTGACCGCGCAGGACGTGGCCGGCTTCCAGCGCTACGCCACCACCCTGGACGATGCGATCAAGAGCGGCCAGGTGGACCCTGCGTGGACGATCTTCGGCACCTACCGGCGCCGCGTCGAGGACCGCATCGCTTATGCGCGCGGGCTGCTCAAGGGCGAGTTCGATTTCACGAAGGACGAGCGCTACCAGTACGACCGCGAGGACGCGCCGTGGGCGGAACCGGCGGCGCTGGACACGCTGTGGCGGCAGTCGGTGAAGAATGACTGGCTGCGACTGAAGCTGGCCGGCAAGCCCGCCGACGAGATCCGCAAGACGCTGGACAAGCGCTACGCCAACCTGCTGACCAGCGTGAACGAACTGAAGGGCGAGGAAGTGTTCCAGAGCTTCCTCAACGCCTATGCCGGCAGCATCGATCCGCATACCGACTACATGACCCCGCGCAGCGCGGAGAACTTCAACCTGTCGATGTCCAATTCGCTGGAAGGCATTGGCGCGGTGCTGTTCCGCCAGGACGATGTGGTGGTGGTGCGTGAGATCGTTCCCGGTGGGCCGGCGGCGCGCAGTGGCCGGCTCAAGCCCGGCGACCGCATCGTCGGCGTCGGTCAGGGCAGCGCAGGCGAGATGAAGGACGTGATCGGCTGGCGCATCGATGACGTGGTGGCGCTGATCCGCGGCGCGGCCGACACGCAGGTGCGGCTGGACACGGTGCCGGCGGAGGCGCCGCTGGACAGCAAGCCGCAGACGCTGCGGCTGACCCGCGCCAAGGTGCGGCTGGAGGACGCCCGCGCCAAGGCAGAAACCATCGTGGTGCCTGCCGACGCCGGCGCGCCAGCACGCCGGATCGGCGTGATCAAGCTGCCGGGCTTCTACCAGGATTTCGAGGCGCGGCGCCGCAACGAGGCCAACTACGCTTCGGCCACCCGCGACGTGGCGAAGATGCTGGTCGACTTCCGTGCGCAGAAGGTCGATGGCGTGGTGCTGGACCTGCGCGGCAACGGCGGCGGTTCGCTGACCGAGGCGGTGGAGCTGACCGGCCTGTTCATCGACAAGGGTCCGGTGGTGCAGGTGCGCGAGTCCGGCGGCCGGGTCAACGTGCAGTACGACCAGGACGCGGGCGTGGCTTGGGACGGCCCGCTGGCGGTGCTGATCAACCGCGGTTCGGCTTCGGCTTCGGAAATCGTGGCCGGTGCGATCAAGGACTACGGGCGCGGGCTGGTGATCGGCGAGACCACCTTCGGCAAGGGCACCGTGCAGACCATGGTCGACCTGGACCGCTGGCCGGCCAACGAGAAGCCGCGCTTCGGCGAGGTCAAGCTGACCGTGGCGCAGTTCTTCCGCCCCGACGGCAGCAGCACCCAGAACAAGGGCGTGGCGCCGGACGTCGCGTTCCCGGCCAGCGTGGATGCCGCGGAGTTCGGCGAGAGCACCTATCCCAACGCGCTGCCGTGGACCCGCATCGCCGCTGCGCCGCACGCCCGTTACGGCAATTTCGCGCCGTTGCTGGGCCAGCTGCAGGCGCGCCACCAGGCGCGTTCGGCCAAGGACGTGGAGTTCCAGTGGTGGGCCGAGGACGTGCGCCGCTTCCGCGAGGAGCAGGCGAAGAAGTCGATCTCGCTCAACGAGGCCGAGCGCCGCGCCGAGCGTGACCGTTTCGATGCGCAGCGCAAGCAGCGTGCCGAAGCGCGCAAGCGCCTGGGCATCGAGCTGGACCCGCTGCTGGATGCGCGCGCGGACGACGGCCTGGCGGCCGACGAGCGCAACGTCGCCGAATCGGTGGCGCGCGAAGAGGCGGCGAAGAAGGCGACCGATCCGCTGCTGCGCGAGTCCGCGGCGATCCTGGCCGATGCGGTGGCGCTGCTAGGCAAGGACGCGGCGCTGGCGGCGCAGGTGCTGCCGGTCACCCGCAACGGTGCGGGGCACTGGGCCGACTGACCCGGCGCGCACGCGTTTCTCCTGTGGTTCCTGGCGGGCACCTTCGGGTGCCCGCCGCTGTCTGAAGGTCCAGCCGATGCCTGCTTCCCCCGTTCCCGCGGCGCCCGCCGCCCGCGTCGCGCTGGCGCTGGCGGCGGTGTATGTCATTTGGGGTTCCACCTACCTTGCCATCCGCTTCGCACTGGAGGGCGGCTTCCCGCCGTTCCTGCTGGGCGGCGTCCGCTTCCTGATCGCAGGCGGGCTGATGTTCGCTTTCCTGCGCTGGCGCGGCGTGCCCGCGCCCACCCGCGCGCAGTGGCGCAACCTGGCGGTGATGGGCGTGCTGCTGCTGCTGATGGGCAACGGGCTGGTGAACTTCGGCGAGCAGAGCGTCTCGTCGGGGATGACCGCGGTGATCGTGTCCTCGTCGGCGCTGTGGATGGGCGTGTTCTCGGCGGTGCGCGGGCACCGGCCCAACGCGATGGAGTGGACCGGGCTGTGCATCGGTTTCCTCGGCGTGCTGTGGCTGAGCGCCGGCGGCAGCCTGTCCGCCACCCCGGCGGGGCTGGTCGCGCTGCTGCTCGCGTCGGTGGCGTGGTCGTACGGTTCGATCTGGAGCAAGGGCCGCGACCTGCCGTCGCCGTTCATGACCTCGGCCGGTCAGATGCTGTGCGGCGGCGTGGCGATGTGCCTGCTCGGCGGTGCGCTGGGCGAGCGCTTCCACGGCCTGCCAACCACGCATGCGATCGGTGCGTTCTGGTACCTGGTGGTGATGGGCTCGCTGGTCGGCTTCTCGGCCTATATCTGGCTGCTGCACCACGTGCGGCCGGCGCTGGCGACCAGCTATGCCTACGTCAATCCGGCGATTGCCGTGGTGCTGGGCGCGCTGCTGGCGCACGAGCGCTTCGGCATGCGCGAGTCGGTGGCGATGGGAGTGATCCTGCTCGGCGTGGTCACCATCACCTTCGCGCGCACGGCCAAGCCGCGGCCGGCGGTCGGGGACGCGGCGTGAGCGCGGCCGGGAGGGCCGATGCCGCGCGCGGCACCTGGGTGGCGGTGGGCACCTTCGTCCTGTGGGGCCTGGCGCCGCTGTACTGGCACCTGCTGAAGGCGGTGCCGTCGCTGCAGATCGTGCTGCATCGGGTGGTGTGGAGCGCGCTGATGGTGGGGGCGTTCCTGTTCTGGCGCGATGGCCGCCACTGGTTCCGCGCGGTGCTGGCCGGGCATCCGCGGCTGTGGTGGATGCTGCTGCTGAGCGGCGTGCTGATTTCCTGCAACTGGGGCCTGTACATCTGGGCGGTCAATGCCGGCCACGTGGTCGAGACCGCGCTGGGCTATTTCATCAACCCGTTGCTCAACGTGTTGATCGGCGTGCTATTCCTGCGCGAACGGCTGCGCCCGCTGCAGTGGGCGTCGGTGGCGATCGCCTTCGCCGGGGTGCTGTGGCTCACCGTCCAGTACGGCAGCTTCCCGTGGATCGCGCTGACCCTGGCGCTGTCGTTCGGCATCTACGGCGTGCTGCGCAAGCTGGCGCATGTGGATTCGGTGGCCGGGCTGGGAGTGGAGAGCGCCTACCTGTTCCTGCCGGTGCTGGGCTGGCTGCTGTGGAGCGAATTCCACGGCACCGGCGGCTTCCTCGCGCTTGGCGACGGGCCCGGCTACGGCATGACTGCCAACCTGCTGCTGGTGCTGTCGGGGCTGGTCACCGCCCTGCCGCTGGTCGGCTTCGCCTACGCGGTGCGCAGGATCTCGCTGACCAGCGTCGGCATCCTGCAATACATCGCGCCGACCCTGCAGTTCCTGATCGGCGTGTTCGTGTTCGCCGAGCCGTTCGACCGCGCCCGCCTGGTCGGCTTCGCCTGCATCTGGCTGGCGCTGGCGGTGTTCGTGGTCGACGGCCTGCGCAACAGCCGGCGCATGCGCGAGGCGGCGCTGGCCGAACTGGCCTGAAGCGCCGCGGTCAGGCCGACCGCAGCGCTTCCGTGACCGGCAGCCGCGCGGCGCGCAGCGCCGGGAACAGGCCGCCGACCAGACCGATCCCCAGCGCCCACTTCAGCCCGGTCCACGCCAGTTCCGGACTGACCTTGAACTGGAACACCACCTGGCTGAAGTTCTGCCCCAGCGTGCTGACCGTGTAGCCGTTGAACACGATCCACGCGATGGCCGCGCCCAGCAACCCGCCCAGCAGCGCCAGCAGCATGGTTTCCAGCATCACCGCCGTCACCACCGGCACGCTGCGGAAGCCCAGCGCGCGCAGGGTGGCGATCTCGCGGGCGCGCCCGGCCACCGCCGCGTACATGCTGTTGAGCGCGCCGAATACCGCGCCGATCGCCATGATCGCGCCGATCACCGAGCCGAGGATGCGGATCAGCTTGGTCAGTCCTTCCGACTGCTTGCCGTAGTAGTTGCGCGTGGTGTCCACGTCCAGCTTCAGCCGCGGGTCGCCGGCCAGCGCGGCCTTGAGCTGCTTGAAGCCGGACTTGCCGTCCAGCTTCACCGTCATCGACTGGAACGCGCTGCGCTGGTAGGCCGGGCCGAGCACGTCGGCGTCGGTCCACAGTTCGGATTCGTGCGAATCCTTCGACTCGAACACGCCCACTACCGTCCACATCTGGTTGGCCAGCTTCAGCTGGCGGCCCACTTGCAGGCCGCGGAACTGCCGCTGCGCGCCCTTGCCGATGACGATTTCACGCAGGCCGGGATTGAACCTGCGGCCCTCGACGATCTTCAGCTGCGGGCGGATCGCCCAGCCGGCCGGGCCGACGCCGCGGAACTGCACGTTGGCGTCGGTGCCGTCGGCCATGGTCGGCAGGTTGACCACCTGCGACAGCTCGGGCGAGGCCAGCGGCTTGCCATCGGCGCCGCGGGCGATGCCGGGCAGGGCGGACACCAGCGGCGCCTGGTCGCGGGTGATGACCGAGTTGGTCTCGGCCTGCGAGCCGGCGCGCAGCAGGATCGCGGTGGTGTCGTCGCCGGTGCGATCGAGCGTGGCCTTGAAGCCCTCGCCCATCGCCAGCATCGCCACCAGCACGCCGACCACGCCGGCAATGCCGATGACAATCACGCTGGAGGCGCCCCAGCGCTGCGGCAGCCCGGCCAGGCCTATCTTCGTGGCCTCGCGCGCCAGCCGGCCGCTGCGGGTGGTGTACAGCCACAGCGCGATGGCGGCGGCGATCGCCAGTACCGCAAACCACGGCAGCGCGATCCAGATGCCCAGCCCGATGGCCAGCAGCAGCACGATGGCGAGGCTGGAGAAGAATCCCTTGAGTCGTTTCATGTCGTGATCCCGTTATCGACCGGCCAGCGCATCGACGATGTTCAAGCGCATGCCGCGCAGCGCCGGCAGCAATCCCACCAGCAGGCCGATGCCGAGCATCAGCGCCAGCCCCGTGCCCCAGGTCTGCGCCAGCAGGCCCGGCAGCTGCACCATTCCGCCGCTGGCGGCGCCCACCGCCGGCACGATGGCGGCGGCCAGGCCCATGCCCAGCAGCCCGCCCAGCACCACCAGCAGCACGGATTCGCCCAGCACCAGCCACAGCACGCTGCGGTTGGAGAAGCCGATGGTCTTCAGCACCGCCAGCTCGGGGATGCGCTCGCGCACCGCCTGCGCCATGGTGTTGCCGGTCAGCAGCAGCAGGGTGAAGAACACCGCGCCCATGATCGCGGTGACGATCAGGCCGATGTCGGCGAACTGCTTGGCGAAGCTCTGGTTGAACGCGGCCTCGCTCTGGGTCTTGGTCTCGTGGTCGGAGTTCTCGCTGAGCCGGTCGATGGCCTTGGCCACGCGGTCGGCGGCATCGGCGCCGGCTGGCTCCACGATCCACCAGCCCACCCGGCCCTTCACGTAGTCATTGGCTTCGTCGAAGTACTTCCAGTGGAAGAACATCGCCTGTTCCTGGCCCTTCAGCTTGGGGTCTTCGATGCGGTAGATCCCGCGCAGGGTGAACGACCAGTCGTTGCTGCCGCGGGTCGGAAAGATGGTCGCCTGCAGCGGGATGGTGTCGCCAACCTTCCAGCCGAAGCGGTCGGCTAGCGCCTTGCCCACCACCGCGCCGCGGCGGTCGGCCAGCCACGCCTGCTTCTGCGCGGGCGGGAGCTTGAACTCCGGGTACAGGTCCAGGTATTCCGGGCTGACGCTGAAGTTGGCGAAGAAATTCTTCGGGTCGCGGTAGATGCCGCCGAACCAGGCCGCGTACGCGGCGTTCCTGACCCCGGGCACCGCGCGGATCTGCGCATCCAGGCTGTACGGCAGCATCTGCGTGATCGACAGCCGCGACATCGTCACCATGCGGTTGGCGCCGGCCACGCTGCCGCCGGAATTGAACGCCACGCGCACCGAATCCAGCATCCCGAACAGCAGGAACGCCGCCACCACCGACAGCAGGGTGAGCAGGGTACGGGTCTTGCTGCGTGAGAGCGCGGCCCAGACGAGATGGAAATACTTCATGGCTGGCCTCCGGCTCAGGCGTGCACGGTCTGCTCGACCAGGTTGCCCTTGTCGAGGTGCAGCGTATGCGTGGCGTACTCGGCGGCCTTGGGGTCGTGGGTGACCATCACGATGGTCTTGCCGTGGCTGCGGTTGAGCTCCTGCAACAGGCCGAGGATCTCTTCCGCCGAAGCGCGGTCGAGGTCGCCGGTGGGCTCGTCGCAGATCAGCAGGGTGGGGTCGGAGACGATCGCGCGGGCGATCGCCACGCGCTGCTGCTGGCCGCCGGAGAGTTCGTTCGGACGGTGCTTGCCGCGGTCCTTCAGCCCCACCAGCTCCAGTGCGATGGCGGCGTTCTGGCGGCGCTGCGCGGCCGACAGCCGGGTCAGCAGCAGCGGCAGCTCCACGTTCTTCTGCGCGGTCAGCGTGGGCATCAGGTTGTAGAACTGGAACACGAAGCCGACGTGGTTGCTGCGCCACTGCGCCAGCTGCCCGGAGCCCAGCTTCTCGATGTGCTGGCCGGCGATCTCGAT
Organism: Thermomonas sp. XSG; assembly: GCF_014678725.1. Lineage (NCBI taxonomy): Bacteria > Pseudomonadati > Pseudomonadota > Gammaproteobacteria > Lysobacterales > Lysobacteraceae > Thermomonas > Thermomonas sp. XSG. The sequence continues at coordinate 1,767,191 of NZ_CP061497.1, forward strand.
GCTGCCGGAGGTGGGCGAATCCAGCCCGCCGATCAGGTTGAGCAGCGTGGTCTTGCCGGAGCCGGACGGGCCCATCAGCGCCACGAAGTCGCCGCCGGCGATGTCGAGGTCGATGCCGCGCAGCACGTCCACCGTTTCCGGGCCGCGCTGGTAGGTCTTGTGCAGGTTGCGGGTGCTGACGAGGATCGACATCGAGGGTTCTCCGTTTGTCTGTTGCGCCGGTCCCGCACCTGCGGGAGCGACCGCGCTTCGCATGGGTTATTCGTCGCTGGCTGCGGCAGGCGCCACCGTCACCCGCGCGCCGTCCGCCAGCGTTTCCGGCGGGTCCAGCACGACCTGCTCGCCGCCGGCCACGCCGGCCAGCACCTCGCGGTCCTCGCCTAGGGTGCGGCCCAGGGTCAGCTTGCGCAGGCTGGCCATGCCGCCGTTGACCACGAACGCCACGTCCCTGTCGCCGCGCTGGGCGATGGCGGCGGCCGGCACCAGCACGCCGGGCTTGGCATCGGCCTGCGCGGGTTTCGCGTCCTCCAGGAAGCCGACCCGCGCGCCCATGTCGGGCACGATCCGCGGATCGCCCTTGGCATCCAGCCCCACGCGCACCTTCACCGTGGCCTTGCCGCGGTCGGCGGCGGGGATGATGGCGATCACCCGGCCGGGGATCTTCCAGTCCTGGTAGGCGTTGAGGATGGTCTCGGTGCGCATGCCCGGCTTGACCCGGCCGATGAAGGCCTCGCCGACTTCCACCTCCACTTCCAGCGAGGCCATGTCGACGATGGTGCCGATGCCGGTGCGGGTGAAGCCGCCGCCGGCCGACAGCGGCGAGACGATCTCGCCCGGCTGCGCCGACTTGGCGATCACCACCCCCGCGAACGGCGCGCGCACGATGGTGTTGTCCACGCCGTTGTCGGCGATGCGCAGCCCGTCGCGCGCCACCTGCGCGTTGCGCTGGGTGGTGGCCAGCTGCGCGCGCAGGGCATCGCGCGTGGCCACCGCCTGCTCGAACTGCGCGCGCGACACCAGCTTCTGCGCCACCAGCGTGGACAGCCGCGCGGCGTTGGCTTCGGCTTCCTTCAGCTGCGCCTGTACGCTGGCGATCTGGCTTTGCGAAGCGGCCAGCTGCGATTCCGACAGCGCGCGCTGCGCCTGCGCATCCACCGGGTCCAGCCGCGCCAGCACCTGGCCTTCCTCGACCTTCTGGCCTTCCTCGATCAGCACCTCGCGCACGCGTCCGGTGACCTTGGCGGAGACCGTGGCCATCCGCCGCGCCACCACGTAGCCGGTGGCATCCAGCACCGAGGCGTTGCCCGCGCCGGCGCCGCCGATCGCGGTGGCCTCGGCCACGCTGACTTCCACGCCCTTGCCGCCGCGCAGCGCGAACACGCCCGCTGCCGCCAGCACCGCCACGCCGACCACCGCCAGCCCGATCCACAACCCCTTGCGCGAGGGCGGCGGGGGTGGCGCGCTGCGGTCGATCTTCAGGGAATTGAGCAGGTCGGCGGAAGTATTCATGGGCACGGGAGGGGAAGGGGATGGGTGGCGGACGGACGCGGCACAGCCGCAATGGGATCCTGGCCGCCACCTTCATACATGCGATCTATCGTGTCAAGTTTCCTTTACAGGCGGTTTGTCCGCCGGTGCCGGGCCTGCCGCCGGCGCGTTGCATGCGCCGATCCAGCGAAGCGCAGGCTACCGGGCGCGGCGGTGCCGGTCAGGTGATGGTTGTCATGTGATTCGGCTGACGGCTGCGGATGTCACGCGCCGCGCCGACGTCGGAGCATGCCGCCATCGAACACGGAGGAATCCCGATGCCGGATGGACAAGCGGTGGTGGCGCGGTTGCGCGGCGCGAGCAAGCGATACGGCGGCACGCAGGCGCTGGATGGACTGGACCTGTCGCTGCACGCGGGCCAGGTGACGTCGTTGCTGGGTGCCAACGGCGCTGGCAAGAGCACCGCGGTGAACCTGCTGTTGGGGCTGCTCGCCGCGGACGCGGGCGAAGTCTCGGTGTTCGGCCGTCCGCCCAGCTCGCGCGCGGCGCGCCTGGGCACCGGCGCGATGCTGCAGGGCGCCGGCATTCCCGACCGCCTGCGCGTGGGCGAGGTGCTGGCGCTGGTGCGCAGTTACTACCGCGACCCGCGCAGCGTGGCCGACTGCGTGGCGCTGGCGGGACTGGACGGGCTGATGGAGCGTCCGTACCGGCAGTTGTCCGGCGGCCAGCAGCGGCGCGTGCAGTTCGCTCTGGCGATCTGCGGGCGCCCGCGCCTGCTGTGCCTGGACGAGCCGACCACAGGCCTCGACATCGACGCGCGGCAGGGCATCTGGCGCGCGGTCCGCGAGTTGGTCGCCGGCGGCAGCGCGGTGCTGCTGACCACGCACTACCTCGAGGAAGCCGAAGCGCTGGCCGACAATGTCGCGGTGATCGACCGCGGCCGCATGCTGGCGCAGGGCAGCGTGGCGGCGATCCGAGCACACGTGGCCCAGCGCCGCATCCGCTGCGTGTCGGCGCTGGATGCCGACGCGGTGGCACGCTGGCCGGGCGTGCGCCAGGCCGAGCGCGATGGCGAGCTGCTGCGCATCGTCGCCGATGCCGCGGAACCGGTGGTGCGCCGGCTGCTGGCCGCCGACGACCGCCTGCACGACCTCGAGGTGCAGCGCGCCGGCCTGGCCGATGCCTTCCTCGAACTCACCCGTACCCCGCAACAGGAGGCCGCGTGATGGCTGCCGTGCTCCCCACCCTGCATCGCGCCGCGCTGCGCAGCTACCTGCTGGAAGCGCGCTGCGAATGCCTGCGCATGCTGCGCGACCCCGGCTTCTGCATCCCGGTCACCGCCTTCCCGCTGATGTTCTATGTGCTGTTCGCGGTGGTGTTGAACAGGCAGCACAGCGCGGCGACCGCGCAGTACCTGCTGGCCACCTACGGCGTTTTCGGCGTGGCCGGCGCGGGCCTGTTCGGTTTCGGCGTCACCATCGCGCTGGATCGCGAGCGCGGCTTCCTGCGGCTCAAGCGCGTGCTGCCCGCGCCGCCCGGCGCGCTGCTGCTGGCGCGGATGGCGATGGCGATGCTGTTTGCCGCGCTCATCTCGCTTCTGATGGCGCTGCTGGCCGCGCTGGTGGCGGGGGTGTCCTTGGCGCCGCTGCAATGGCTGGCGCTGGCGGCGGTGAATGTCGCCGGCGTGCTGCCGTTTGCGGCGATCGGCCTGTACGTGGGCACGCGGATGAGCGGCAGCGCCGCGCCGGCGCTGCTCAACGGGCTGTACCTGCCGATGTCGTTCCTGTCCGGGCTGTGGCTGCCGCTGACCATGCTGCCGCCGCTGCTGGCCAAGCTGGCGGTGGTCTGGCCGGCCTACCACCTCGGCCAGCTGGCGCTGAAGGTGGTCGGTTTCGATGCCGGCCAGCCGGTCTGGTTGCACCTGCTGGCGCTGGCGGGTTTCACCGCGGCGTTCTTCGCGCTGGCGCAGCGCCGGCTGGCGCTGGCGGAATGACGCCGCCGGGGCATGCCATGATCCGCGCACCGCGTCCACGGAGCCGCCCATGAAGTTCGCCCTGCCCGCGCGCTGGCCGCAGCCCGCGCCGGATTCGCTGGTGGCGCAGGACCTGCGCCTGGGCCGGTCGGCGTGGACCCATCACATCCACCTGGTGTGGACGATCTGGGTGTTCATCACCCCGGCGTTCTCCGGCGGCGTCTACGGCTACACCCTGCGCTGGCTGCTGCTGACACTGCTTTCGTTCCCGCTGTTCCTGCTGCTGTTCCATGTCAGCGTGACCGCGTCCGAGCGGCGCGCCCAGCTGGCTGCGCTGGGCATGCTGGGGCTGTGTTTCGCGCTGCTGCGCTGGTATCCATCGGGGCTCAGCTACTTCGTGTTCGGCTGCGTGATGCTGCAGCCGCGCTGCAAGGGATCGCTGCTGCGCTACATGGTCTGGCTCGCGGCCTGCAATGCCGCGCTGATCGTCTATGCGCGCTACATCGGCTACCCGTGGATCTCGCTGATATGGATGCCGGCGGTCACCGCGATCATCGGCGTCATCACCCTGGTGGAGCGGATCAACCGCCAGCGCGATGCCGCGCTCAAGCTCTCGCACGAGGAGGTGCGGCGGCTGGCGGCGCTGGCCGAACGCGAGCGCATCGGTCGCGACCTGCACGACCTGCTGGGCCACACCCTGTCGATGGTGGCGTTGAAATCGGACCTGGCCGGCCGCCTGCTGGCGCGCGACCCGGCGGCAGCGCAGGTGGAGATCGCCGAAGTCAGCCGGGTTGCGCGCGAGGCGCTGGCGCAGGTGCGCGGCGCGGTCAGCGGGATCCGCGCGGCCGGCATCGCCGCCGAGCTGGCCTCGGCCAAGCTGCTGCTGGAAACCGACGGGGTGGCCTTCGAGTACCGCCTCGACGACGGCTTCTCCGGCGCCGGGCTGCCGGCCGCGGTGGAGTCGGCGTTGGCGATGACCGTGCGCGAGGCCGCCACCAACATCCAGCGCCACGCGCGCGCGCGCCGCGCGCAGGTGCGTTTCGGCGTGGAGGCGGGCGAGGCGGTGCTGCGGGTCGAGGACGACGGCCGCGGCGGCGCACTGGTGCCGGGCAACGGCCTGGCCGGCATGCGTGAACGCATCGAGGCGCTGCGCGGGCGCCTGCGCGTCGACGCCGGTGCCAGGCAGGGCACCTGTATCGAAGCGCGGGTGCCGCTGGCGGCGAACGACGACCTGCCAGCCGCGCCCTGAGGCTGCGCCTGCAGGGGCGCACTGAAAGGGCGCGATTGCTGTTCGCAGGTTGCCGCGACAGCGTTCGCGCCCCTGCGGTGTGCGCCTACAAGGGAGGATGGCGCCGCGGCCGGGCTCGGCGCGATCTGCTAAGGTCCCGCGCCATGATCCGAGTCCTCCTCGCCGAAGACCAGGCCCTGCTGCGCGGAGCGCTGACCGCGCTGCTGGGCATGGAGTCCGATATCGAAGTGGTGGCCAGCGCCGCCGACGGCGAGTCGGCCTGGCGCGAGCTGCAGCGGCTCAAGCCCGACGTGCTGCTCACCGACATCGAGATGCCCGGCCTGACCGGGCTGGAGCTGGCGCAGCGGATCCAGCGCCACGCGCTGCCGGTGCAGGTGGTGGTCATCACCACCTTCGCCCGCGCCGGCTTCCTGCGCCGCGCGCTGGATGCCGGCGTGCGCGGCTACCTGCTCAAGGACGCCCAGGCCGAACAGCTGGCCGAGGCGCTGCGCCAGGTCCACCGCGGCGGCCGCGCCATCGACCCGCAGCTGGCGCTGGAGGCTTGGGGCGAAGCCGATCCGCTCAGCGACCGCGAGCGCCAGGCGCTGCGGCTGGCCGGCGAGGGCCTGTCCGCCGGCGAAATCGCGCAGCGCCTGAACCTCTCGCACGGCACCGTGCGCAACTACCTGTCCGAGGCGATCGGCAAGCTCGGCGTCGGCAACCGCATCGAGGCCTACCGGCTGGCGCGCCAGAAAGGCTGGCTGTAGCCCCCGCTCAGCCCCGGCGCGGCTGCCGCCGGTGCGCGCTGACCCATGCCACGAGTGCCTCCGGCGGCAGCGCCCGGGCGTAGTGGAAGCCTTGCGCCAGGGTGCAGCCGCCCTCGCGCAGGAACGCCGCCTCGTGCGCGTGCTCCACGCCTTCGGCCAGTGTTTCCAGACCGAGGTTGCGGGCCAGCGCGATCACCGTGCGGCAGATCTCCTCGTCGCCGGGATCGTTGCCGATGCCGCTGACGAAGGCGCGGTCGATCTTCAGCCGGGTCAGCGGCAGCCGGCGCAGGTAGGCGAGGCTGGAATAGCCGGTGCCGAAATCGTCGATCGCCAGCCGCACGCCCTGCGCCTTCAGCGCCTGCAGCACCACGATGGCGTGTTCGGGGTCGCGCATCAGCACCGACTCGGTGATCTCCAGTTCCAGCCGGTCCGCGGCGATCCCGGTCGCGGCCAGGATCGCCGCCACCTGCGCCGGCAGCCGGTCGGCGTCGAGCTGCTGCACCGAGCAGTTGACCGACATCCCGTGGATGCCCAGCCCGGCGTCGTCCCAGGCGCGCAGCTGGCGGCAGGCTTCCAGCAGCACCCATTGGCCGATCTCCTCGATCTGCCCGGTTTCCTCGGCCACCGGGATGAACTGCACCGGCGGGATCGTGCCGAGCTCCGGATGCTCCCAGCGCAACAGCGCCTCCACCCCGGCCAGCGCGCCGTCGTGCAGGTCCAGCTGCGGCTGGTAGTGCAGGCGGAACTGCTGGCGCGGCAGCGCCATGCGCAGGCCCGTCTCCAGCGCCAGCCGTTGCGCCGCGCCGGTGGACAGCGCCGGCTGGAAGAACTGGCGGCGTCCGGTGCCCAGCCGCTTGGCCTCGTAGAGCGCCAGCTCGGCGTGGCGCAGCAGAGTATCGGCGTTGTCGCCGTCGGTCGGCGCCAGTGCGATGCCCACGCTGATGGTCAGCACGGTCGGCGTGGTCCCGCCCAGCAGCGGACGGGTGAACGCTTCCAGCACGTCGAGCGCGAAAGCGTCGGCATCATCCGCGGTCGCGCCCGGCAGCACCGCGGCGAACTCGTCGCCACCCAGCCGCGCGAGGAAACCTCCCGCGGGCAGCCGCGCCTGCAGCCGCTGGGTGGCGGCGCGCAGCGCCTGGTCGCCCAGCGAGTGGCCGAGGGTGTCGTTGACGCCGCGCAGCCGGTCCAGGTCCAGCGCCACCACCGCGAAGCGCCGACCCGCCTGCGTCGCATCCTCCAGGAACAACTGCAGCAGGCGCCGGTTGGGTAGCCCGGTCAGGCTGTCGTGGTGGGCCAGGTGGCTGAGCTCGGCGGCGTGCGCCTTCGCTTCCGATACATCGGTCCAGGTGGAGAGCGCGCGCAGCGGTTGTCCGGCCGGGACGGGCAGCGTACGCAGCACTTCATGCACGTGGTGGATGACGCCGGTGTTGTCGACCACGCGGTACTCGCGGGTCAGCGTCGGGTGGCGGCGCAGGTGGTCGAGGGCCGGCTCCAGCGTGGGCAGGTCGTCCGGGTGCACGTGTTGCCTCCAGCGGCCCGGGGCCAGCACTTCCTCCGCGAGCATCCCATACAGCCGCGGCACGTTCGGACTGGCCCATTCCACCGCCAGTTCGCCATCCGCTTCGCGCAGCAGGAACAGCGCCACCGGGCTGACCTCCAGCACCAGCTCCAGCCGGTTGCGCGCCGCGGTGGCGTCCACGGTCGCGGCACGCACCCGCCAGCGAAGGATCAGGCTGAACGCCAGCAGCGCCAGCACCAGCGCAGCGGCAACGGCCAGCGCAGCCGGCAGCCAGCGCGGTGTCACCGTCAGTGGCGGCGGCATCATCGCGTGGCGCATCGCTTCGAAATACACCGAGTCCGGCGACTGCTGCCAGGCCCGCAGCCAGTGGTCGATGCGCGCCAGCTCCGCGGCGTGCCGGCCTTTGGGCGCCGCGAAATAGAGCGTGGCGGGATTGAACAGGATCGCGGTTTCCTCGAGCCCGAAGCTGCGTGCCGCGCGTGCACCGAAGAAGTTGTTGGCGATCGCCACGTCGGCGCGTCCGTCGCGGACCGCGGCGAACGCCTGCCCGTAGCTGTCGGCTTCCACCATGCTCCAGCGGACCCCGAGTTCGCGCAGCAGGTGGCGCAGCTCTTCTTCCTGCACGCTGCCGCGCAGCAGCGCCACCCGCAGGTCGGCCAGGTCGGGGAACGCCCGCACCACCAGTCCGCGATGCTTGTAGACCTGCGACCAGGAATGCGCCACCGGCACGGCGTGGAACTCGAACAGGCGCCCGCGTTCGGGCGTGTAGGCCACGTCGGGCATCAGGTCCAGCTCGCCCGCTTCCAGCCGCGCAAGGCAGTCCGACCATTCACAGGGCACGTACTGCACGCGCCAGCCCTGTTTGCGGGCGATCGCATCGAGCAGTTCCACGAACAGCCCGGCCGGGTGGCCGTCCTTGTCGCGATAGACCTTCGGCGCGTTCTCGTACAGCCCCACCCGCAGCGTCTGCGCGGCGTTGGCATCGTCACCGCGCAGGAAGCTGACGCCCCACCATGCGCAGGCGGTGATCAGCAGTGCAGACAGGACGAACCAGGCGGTGCGTGCGCGCATCGTCGCGATCCCCGGAAGACGGCCGCAGGATAGCGCGCCGGTCCGCCAATGCCGCGTGAGTCAGCCGGTCCCCGGCGGCGGCCGGCGCCCCCACGTCATGGCCTCGAACACGCCGTCGCGGCGGATCCACGCGTGGTGCAGCGCGGCCGCCACGTGGCCCAGCACGGTCGCCAGCAGCAGCCAAGCCAGCAGGCCGTGGGCAGCGCGCAGCCACGCGTACAGTACGGGGTCGTGCGGCGCGATCGCCGGCAGCGCGACGTCGCCGGGCACCACCACCACATTGCCCGCGGCCGAGCTCAGCGCCCAGCCCAGCAGTGGCAGCACCAGCATCAGCGCGTACAGCAGCAGGTGCGAGGCGCGTGCGGCGGCGGCCTGCCAGCGGGGCAGGTCGGCCGGCAGCGCCGGCGGCGGATGGCGGCGGCGCACCCACAGCCGCACCAGCACCAGCACCAGCAGGGCCAGGCCCAGCGGACGGTGCAGCGCGATCAGCGGCGGCCGCAGGACCAGCGAGGCCATCATCGCCACGCCGATCAGCAGCTGGGACAGCAGCAGCGCCGCCATCAGCCAGTGCAGCAGGCGGGCGAGCGGAACGAAGCGCGCGGCGGGGTTCATCGCGGGCCTTCCTGGCCGGTGGCCTCCGGCGCCTGGCCGCGGGCGATCTCGCGCTCGCGGCGGTTGAACGAGTGCGCATACACCGCCGCGCGCGCGGCCAGGATGGGATCGTCGGAGCGCTCGATGCCGGGCGGCAGCACGGTGGGATCGAAGTTGACGTCGCGGCAGACGCCTTGTGCCTGCGCCGCCATCGTGTCCAGCCACAGCGTGCCCAGCGTGCGGGTGGGACGCGCCGCCGGCCACAGCTGCGAGGGGTCGTCCAGCGCGTCGCCGGGTGCCGGCAGCGTCGCCACCAGGTCCCAGGCCACCGGGCCGGCGGCCAGCCGGCGCGCGAACTCCGCGGCCAGGTAGTCCGGCGTGGCCGCGGCGCGCGCGGCGGCGTCCATCGCCACCAGCGGCACGCGCGGGCGCAGCGACCAGCGCAGCGGCTGGCGGCGGCCGTCGGGCGCGACGAACACGAAGGTGTGGATGCCGTTGTAGGTCGTATTGGCCCAGCTGTTCGGCCACGGCGCGCTGGCCGCCCAGTCGCGGAAGGCGCGCGCGCTGGGATATTTCGCCAGCACCGCGGCCATCCGCGCCGGGTCCGGCTTGCCGGTGGCCGGGTCGGGGATCTGCGCGCGGGTCTGCTCGAGGAAGGCCTCGGCGCTGGGTACGGCGAAGAACGGGAAGCTGTTCATCGCCAGCCGCCAGTCCGCGCCGTCGTCGCTGCGCAGCTGCAGGGCCAGGCTGCGCACGCGTGCGCCGGCCTCGGCGCCATGCGGATCGCCGCCGCCGATCGACAGCCGGCCCAGCACCGGCACGCGGTCCTGCGCGAACACCCGCGCCGACGAGAGCGCGGCGCCGTCGGCCGTGCCCTCGAACCAGCCGCCGACGCAGACGCCGCGGCTGTGCGCGCGGCGGTAGCCGGGGTGCGGGCCGGCGGCGGCCTCGATCGCGCCGACCAGCGTGCGCGCGGAGGGCGGGGTGTCGCCCAGGCGGCCGGCGACGTACAGGAAGCCGATGCCGGCCAAGGCCACCACCGCGGCGATGGCGGCCAGCGGCGCCAGCGGCAGGCGTTTGCGGGGCGTGGCAGGGGGTGTGGACATCGCGACTCCGGAACGTCGCACGTCCTACGCAGCGAACGCCGGAACGGATGCATGCCGCACGCCGCCGGCACGACAACGGCGATCCGCCAACGCTTTGCGGCGGGCGATGCGATGGCGCCGCCCGATCAGCCCGTGGCGCGCGCCTTCAGCATCGCGTAGGCGGCGCGCAGGCCCTGCGCCTCGCCACCGGCCGGCTTGCCGGGGCGGTCGCCATCATTCCACGCGTACACGTCGACGTGGCCCCAGCGCACGCCCTCGTCGACGAAGCGCTCCAGGTACAGTGCCGCGGTCACGCTGCCGGCCATGGTGGTGTTGCTGGCGTTGGCCAGGTCGGCGATGCCGCTGGTGAGGTAGCGCAGGTAGGGGCGCCACAGCGGCATCCGCCACAGCGGATCGCGCGCCATCACGCCGGCGTTGAGCCAGTCGTTGGCCAGCGCCTCGTCGTTGGCGTACAGCGCCGGCAGGTCCGGGCCCAGCGCGATGCGCGCGGCGCCGGTCAGAGTGGCGAAGTCCAGCAGCAGGTCGGGTTGCAGTTCGCAGGCGCGGGTCAGCGCATCGCACAGCACCAGTCGGCCTTCGGCATCGGTGTTGTCGATCTCCACGCTCACGCCCTTGCGGGTGGCGATCACTTCGCCGGGCCGGAACGCATTCGGTCCTACCGCATTTTCCACCGCGGCCACCAGCAGGGTGATCCGCAGCGGCAGCTTGCGCGCCATCACCAGTTCGGCCAGCGCCAGTGCGTGCGCGGCGCCGCCCATGTCCTTCTTCATGTTGCGCATGCCGGCGGCGGCCTTGAGGTCCAGCCCGCCGGTGTCGAAGCACACGCCCTTGCCGCAGATCACCACGTGCGGACGCGACGCGTCGCCCCAGGTCAGTTCGATGATGCGCGGCGCGCGATGCGACGCGCGGCCCACCGCGTGGATGGCCGGGTAGTTCTGCGCCAGCAGGTCATCGCCGGCAATGGCCGCGATGCTGGCGCCGTGCGCCTGCGCGATCGCGCGCGCGGTGGCTTCCAGTTCGTCCGGGCCCATGTGCTCGGTGGGCGTGTTGACCAGATCGCGCACGCGCACGCAGGCGGCCAGCAGGTCGAAGGTTTCCGCGTCGAACTTGCCGACCAGCCGGCTGCCGTTGGCCGGCCCCTGCTTGTAGCGGCTGAAGCGGTACAGGCCCAGGCCCCAGCCCAGCTGCAGGGCGCGGCGCGCTCCGGCATCGAACTCGCCGGCCAGCTGCCAGTCGCCGGCCGGCAGCGCGCGCGGCGCGTGCGCCCACGCCAGCGGGTCGTGCGCATCCTCGAGGCCCAGCACCGCGCCGGCCACGCGGCCATCGGCATCCGCCCAGGCCTGCGCGCCGCCGGCGCTGCCGTCGAAGCGCTGCGCGGCCAGCCACGCCTGCACCGGCGCGGGCTGCGCCGCGCACCAGCTGGCGAAGTCGGCCTTGCGCACGGCGTGCAGCGGCAGCGGGGCATCGGCGGTGGCGGTGAAGCCGGCGGGCAGGCTCATGCGGCGTTCTCGAACAGGGCGCCCGCGTCCAGCCAGTCGGCCAGCGCGGTCAGGGTGGGAATGTGCAGGTCGGCGCGCGCCAGCGGTTCCGGCCAGGCGTGGTCGCCGCGGTCGATCCAGCAGCTGCGCAGGCCGGCGTTGGCGGCGCCGGCCACGTCCATGTGCGGATGGTCGCCGACGTGCAGGACTTCGCCGGGCGCGCAGCCCAGCCGGCGGCAGGCTTCATGGAACAGGCCGGCATCCGGCTTGGCCGCGCCGTATTCGCGCGCGCCCAGCTGGAAGCGGAACAGGCTGGCGATGCCGATCGCGGCCAGGTCGGCGTTGCCGTTGGTCAACGCGGCAATCGGCAGGTGCGCGGCGATGCGCTGCAGGCCCTCGTGCGCGTCGGGGTAGAAGTCCACCCGGTTGCGCTCCTGGAAGAAGATCGCGTACGCCGCACTGGCCAGCGCCGGGTCGTCGCCGCTCTCGTGCAGTGCGCGCTCGATGGTCAGCCGGCGCAGCAGGCCGAGGTCGTGCGCGTGCTGCGGGAACTCGCTGAACACCCGCTCGCGCAACGCGCGCATTTCGCTGATCGGGAAACGCTCGGCGGTGCGCGGGCTGTGCTCGGCGAACCAGGCGTGCAGGGCGGTTTCGATGCGCTCCCCGATCGGGGCGAACGGCCACAGGGTGTCGTCGAGATCGAAGGTGATGGCGCGGATAGGGAGGTTCACGCCGCCATTGTAGGCCGGCCGGTCAGCGCGCGCGTCCTGCGTGGCCCTGCGTGGCGCCGGCCTACTCGAGCAGCCGGGCCCAGCCGTCCATGCCCTCCACGCGCGCCAGCAGGATCTTCACGCAGACCAGCATCGGCACCGCCAGCAGCAGGCCGATGATGCCCCACAGCCAGCCGAACACCATCAGCGCCAGGATCAGCACCAGCGGCGACAGCGCCATCCGCCGGCCCAGGATGATCGGGGTGACGATCTGCCCTTCCAGCGTGTGCAGGCCCAGGTAGATCGCCGCCGGCAGCAGCGCGCGCAGCGGTTCTTCGTAGCTGGAGAAGCCCATCAGCAGCATCAGCACGATGCCGATCAGCGGGCCGACGTAGGGCGCGAAATTGAGCAGCATCGCCATCGTGCCCCACAGCAGCGCCTCGTCCAGCGGCATGTCGAGGAAGAACGCCAGGCAGCCGGCGAAGGCCAGGCCCACCACCGCATTGATCGCGCTGATGGTGAGCACGTAGCGGCTGATCTCGATCTCGATCGCGTGCAGGATCTCCACTGTCAGTTTCTTCTTCTGCCGGTCCGGCAGCAGCGCGATCGCATGGCGCTGCAGGTCCTGGCCGTAGACCATGAAGAAGAAGGTCAGCAGCACCACCGCCAGTACCGAGGCCACCATCATCGGCGTCGCGGTCAGCGACTTGTACGGGTCGTTGACCTCGGTGCGCACCACCTGCACCGGCTTGGCGGTGCTTTCGCCGCCGGCCACACGGGCGATGTTCTCGGCGGCCTTGTTGGCTTCCTGCACCGGCTTGGTGAGCTTCTGCAGCTTCGGCGTCAGCGTGCGCAGCTCGCGCGGGGCCTCGCGCACCCAGTCGCTGGCCGGCTGCACCAGCTGCAACCCCAGCAGGATGGTCAGCGCGATGCCGCCGCACAGGACCGCCAGCGCGGCCAGGAAGCGCGGCACCCGCATGCGCTGCAGCAGGCGGATGATGGGGTTGCCGATGAGGGCGAAAAACATCGCCAGCAGCACCGGCAGCACCAGGTCTTGGGTGGCCCACAGCGTGTAACCCACCGCCAGGATCGCCAGCACCACCAGCGACAGCGGGCCGCGCGGCCTGGGCGCAATCGGGGTGGGTTCGGCGGTTGCCGCAGGCGGCGTGGCCGCTGCGGGATCGGCCACGCTCATGGCAGCCCCTGCGGCGGCGCGGCGGTGGCCTGGCGCACGGCGTCATGCACTTCCTCGTGTACCTCTTCCTTCGCCGCCTCGGCGGTCTGGGCGCCTGCCTGCAGGCCGGCCAGCAGCGGAGCGAACGTGCGCACCAGCGCCAGCAGGCCGCCGCCGCCACCGACCACCATGGGTTGGGTCCGCCCGGCGACGAAACCGCTGACCAGGCCCACCACCACGATCCGGCCCGGCGTCCAGGCCGCGCGCCAGCTGTGGCTGAACTGCTGCCAGCGACCCACGGCCTCGCGTTCGCGGGCCTCCAGCGCTTCTTCCGCCTGTTTGACCTTGGTGAGCAGGGCGTCGAATCCCATCGCGGTTCCCTTATGGTGGCGTGACGTCGATGCCCAGGCCCTTCTTGGGCGGAGCGCCGGTCTGTGCTTCGGCTTCGGCCACCCGTTCGGCGGCGGCCTCGCTGGACTGCACGCCACCGGCATCGGGCATGAAGTCCGCCAGTTCGCCAATGCCGAGCCTTGCCAGCTGGCGGCGCGTGGCCTTCATGCGGGTGTGTTCGAAATAGTGGATGGCCGCCCAGGTCGCCGCCACGGTTGCGCCGATGCTGAGCGCGGCCGCGATCAGCAGCGCCAGCATCCATGACAGGCCGGCCACCTGCATCGCTGCCACCATCGCCGCCATCAGCAGCAGCCAGGCGGAGGCGCCAAAGGCGATCGCGACGCCGGTGAAGGCCAGGGTGCGGCCGAATGCGCTGCGCGCCAGCGAGATGTCCGCGGCCAGCAGGATGCGCAGCGCCTTGGCGGCATCGCCGGCCGCCTTCAGCCCGGCACGCCCCTCGTCACGCAGGCCGCGCAGGGTCTCTTCGATGCCGGGTGCGTCCGCAGCCGGCGCGTCACTCGCCGGCGCGCCCCGCGGCGGGGCCTGCGGGGCGTCCTCGTTGGCATGCATGGTTGCTTACTTGTCGCTGCGGCCGAGCCTGGAAATGATCCAGCCGGCAGCGAATGCCGCGCCGAACGCCACCAGCGGGCGCTCGCGGATCAGTTCGGCGGCGCTGTCCAGCAGGTCGCGGCCCTTGTCCATCAGCGCGCCGGCCTGCTCGCCGGCCGCAGCGCCCAGGTGCTCGGCGGCGCCCAGGCCGGACAGCGCGCCGTCGGCGAGTTCCGCCTTCATCTGCGCCTTGCCCAACCGCAGTTCGTCCCCGGCCACGGCCGCCGCGCTGCGGACCGCACCGCCGGCGGCGGTGGCCGCCTGCTTGATGTGCGTGCCCGCTTCGCCCAGGCCGCTCTTGACCGCATCGGTGTGTTCGCTCATCTGACGCATCCTCGCGTTGGGAGTGGGAAGAGGCAGTGTCGCACCGTTCCGGTGAGGGAAGTGTCAGCGCATCGGCACGTTGTAGGCGCGGCCGTTGCGCAGCACCTGCAGCACCAGCTGGTCGCTGCCGCGGGACAGGCTGGCGCGGAAGCCGGTGAGGTCGCTGAAGTCGCCGCTGCTGGCGGTGAGGATCACGTCGCCGGGCTGCAGGTAGTTCTGCTGCGCGCGGCTGCCGCGCTCCACCTTCTCCACCAGCACGCCGGCCAGGCCCTGGCGGCGCAGCGATTCCGGCAGTTCGGCGAAGCTGGCGCCGGCCAGGCGCGCGTCCAGCTGGCCGCCATCCAGCGCCTTCGGCGCCTCGCGCAGGCCGCTGGCGATCTTGAGCGGCTTGCCTTCGCGCAGCACGTCCAGGGTCACCCGCGCGTCCGGTGCCTGCAGGCCCTGGAAGTTGCGCAGCGCCTCGGCGTTGTCCACCGGCTGGCCGTTGGCGGCCACCACCACGTCGCCCACCTTCAGTCCGGCCGCGCCGCCGGCCGAGCCGGGATAGACGCGGGTGACCACCGCGCCGCGCGCCTCGGCCAGGCCCAGGCCCTTGGCGATGCGCGCGTCCACGTCCTGGGTGTCGATGCCCAGGGTGCCGCGGCGGACCACGCCGCCGACCAGCAGCTGGTCCTTGATCCGGCTCGCCAGGTTGGAGGGAATGGCGAAGCCCAGGCCGATGTTGCCGGCCATCGACCCGCGCGGGTTGAAGCTGGCGGTGTTGATGCCCACCAGCTCGCCGTTGAGGTTGACCAGCGCGCCACCGGAATTGCCGGGATTGATGCTGGCGTCGGTCTGGATGAAGTTCTGGTAGCCCGCGCCGGGCAGGTTGTTGCGGCCCACCGCGGAGACGATGCCGCTGGTCACGGTCTGGCCGACGCCGAAGGGGTTGCCGATGGCGACCACGAAGTCGCCGATCTGCAGCGCATCGCTGTTCGCCACCGGGATCGCGGTGAGGTTCTGCGCCGGGATGCGCATCAGCGCGATGTCGGTGTCGGCGTCGTTGCCCACGAACTCCGCCTTCAGGCTGCGCCCGTCGGCCAGCGTGACCTGCACCTCGTCGGCGTCCTCGACCACGTGGTTGTTGGTCAGCACCAGCCCGCGCTGCGCATCGATGATCACGCCCGACCCCAGCGACTGCGCGATGCGCTCCTGCGGGATGCCGAAGATGCGGCGGAACACCGGGTCATCGCCGAACGGCGTGTTCACCCGCACCCGCTGCTTGGTGTTCACGCTGACCACCGCCGGCAGCACCTTCTTCAGCATCGGTGCCAGTGACGGCAGCGGCGTGCCGTTGACGGCGGTCGGCAGCGCGGCGGCTGCCGGCACCGCCGCGCTTGCGGTCGGGGCGGCGGCAGCCGGCTGCTCCAGCATCAGGTTCAGGCCGGTGGCGGCAAAGCCGCCGAACGCGGCGGCGGCGGTCAGGGCGAGCAGGGTCTTGGTGGCGGTCTTCATGCGGTGATACGTGGGGCAAGGCTGGTGACGGGACAAGTATTGCCGAGTCTCGTGATGGCACGCGCAATCCTGGCTGAAGGCGGCCCGGGCGGGGGGGGCGGCAGGGAGGCATTGCCGGCGCTGCCCATGCACCGCGCTGCAACATTTCCGCATTCAGTTCCACGGCTGGAAACCGTGGCTTGCCGTGGAACCCGCATTGCCGGGCGATCTCAGCTAGGCGCCCGGAAACGCAAGCCTCCGGGCGCAAATTTTGGCGTTGACTTGGCCCGGGGGCGTGGCTATCGTCCATCGGGTTGGGCCACTAGATCTAGTGGTTCGTGATTGCAGGAAAACCCAAGGCTAGTGGCGCAGGGGCGCCGCCGGATACGGGGCAACGACGTCGGCAGGGGAGCGGCGCGTGACGAAGCAAGAACCGGCGGCAACGCCATCACATTGAGAAAGCTGCAGGCTGCGCGCCCCGCGCGGCCTGCATCGTCGCCCCCGTCGGAAGCCGGGGGCGGGGCACGGGCAACGGATCCGCCAGCTGGCGGGTCTATAAAGACAGGAGAGTCGAAGGGCATGAGCACGGCGAGGCTTGAAGCGGTGACCACGGACGCAAATCAGGACATTCCGATGCAGCCGGCGTCGGTGGACATCTGGGACAAGAAGTACCGCCTGAAGACCAAGCAGGGGGCGCCGCTGGATGCCGACATCGACGGCACCTACAAACGCGTCGCCAAGGCGCTGTCCGAAGCCGAGCCCACCGCCGAGCTGCAGCAGTACTGGCAGGAGCGTTTCACTTGGGCGCTGCGCCGCGGCGCGATCCCGGCCGGCCGCATCACCTCCAACGCCGGCGCGCAGGAACACAAGCCCGCCACCTCGACGATCAACTGCACCGTCTCCGGCACCATCGAAGACTCGATGGACGGCATCCTGGACAAGGTCCACGAAGCCGGCCTGACCCTGAAGGCCGGCTGCGGCATCGGCTACGAATTCAGCACGCTGCGTCCGCGCGGCGCGTTCGTCGCCGGCGCCGGCGCCTACACCTCCGGCCCGATGTCCTTCATGGATATCTACGACAAGATGTGCTTCACCGTGTCCTCCGCCGGCGGCCGCCGTGGCGCGCAGATGGGCACGTTCGACGTCAGCCATCCGGACGTGAAGGACTTCATCCGCGCCAAGCGCGAGGACGGCCGGCTGCGCCAGTTCAACCTGTCCCTGCTGATCACCGACGGCTTCATGCAGGCGGTGGAGAACGACGCCGACTGGCCGCTGGTGTTCCCGGTGAACATCAAGGAAAAGGGCGAGATCGACCTGGACGATCCGGAGCAGGTGGTCTGGCGCGAATGGCCCACCCACCGCAACTACATCGCCCGCGAGGACGGGCTGGTGGCCTGCAAGATCTACGGCCACATCCGCGCCCGCCACCTGTGGGACATGATCATGGTCTCGACGTACGACTACGCCGAGCCGGGGTTCATCCTGATCGACAAGGTCAACGAGATGAACAACAACTGGTGGTGCGAGACCATCCGCGCCACCAACCCCTGCGGCGAGCAGCCGCTGCCGCCCTACGGCGCCTGCCTGCTGGGTTCGGTCAACCTGACCAAGTTCGTCAAGCATCCCTTCACCGACCAGGCCACGTTCGACTGGGAGGAATACAAGGAAGTGGTGCGCGTGTTCACCCGCATGCTGGACAACGTGGTCGAGGTCAACGGCCTGCCGCTGCAGCAGCAGCGTGACGAGATCATGCGCAAGCGCCGCCACGGCATGGGCTTCCTGGGCCTGGGCAGCACCATGACCATGCTGAAGATGAAGTACGGCAGCAAGGAGTCCTGCGAGTTCACCGAGCGCATCGCCCGCGACATGGCCGTGGCCGGCTGGGAAACCGGTCTGGCGCTGGCCAAGGAAAAGGGCCCGGCGCCGATCATGGAGGAGACCTTCGACGTCACCGCCGAGATGCTGCGCAAGCGCCCGGAGATGAAGAAGGACGGCTGGAAGGTCGGCCAGAAGATCGCCGGCAAGGCCCTGCACGCGCGCTATTCGCGCTACATGCAGAAGGTCGCCGAGGTGGCGCCGGAACTGGTGGCGGAACTGGCCGAAACCGGCGCCCGCTTCACCCACCACAGCTCCATCGCGCCCACCGGCACCATCTCGCTGAGCCTGGCCAACAACGCCTCCAACGGCATCGAGCCCAGCTTCGCCCACCACTACAGCCGCAACGTGATCCGCGAAGGCAAGAAGACCAAGGAAAAGGTCGACGTGTTCTCCTTCGAGCTGCTGGCCTACCGCGAGCTGGTCAACCCGAAGGCCATGCCCTACGCCGAGGACGCCGCCGCCAAGCTGCCGGATTACTTCATCGCCGCCGACGACATCAGCCCGAAGGAGCACGTGGACGTGCAGGCAGCGGCGCAGAAGTGGGTGGACAGCTCGATCTCCAAGACCGCGAACGTCCCCACGGATTACCCGTACGAGGACTTCAAGGACATCTACCGCTACGCCTACCAGCAGGGCCTGAAGGGCTGCACCACCTTCCGCTTCAACCCCGCCGCCTTCCAGGGCGTGCTGGTGAAGGAAGCCGACCTGGAGAACACCACCTACCGCTTCGAACTGGAAGACGGCCAGGTGGTGGAGGTGAAGGGCAACGAGCAGATCGAATACGACGGCGAAATCCACACCGCGGCCAACCTCTTCGACGCCCTCAAGGAAGGGTATTACGGCAAGTTCTGACGGGCCGGCCAACGGCGCGCGCGGCAATCACTGCACGCGCGCGCGGCCGGGTATAGGATCGCGCTGTTGTACCCACCAACCCACGCCCCGGAGGGCACATGAGCAATGGAGATGGAGTGACGGCGACGCTGTCGGATGCCGTTGAAACTGCGAAAGAGAAGGTTGTCGAAGTCGGCGGCGCAGTCGCCAGCACTGCCAGCGCCACCGTGGCCAAGGCGAAGAAAGCCGCCAAGTCCGCGGAGAAGAAAGTGAAGACCGAAGTGGCCAAGGCGAAGAAGGCGGTCACCAAGACCGTGGCCGTGGCCAAGAAGAAGCTCGAAGCCGCCAGCAAGGATGCCAAGAAGGAAGTGGCCAGCCTGAAGAAGAAGGTGGCCGGCAAGAAGCCTGCGGCGAAGAAGGCCGCGAACAAGGCGGTTGCCAAGAAGCCCGCGGCGAAGAAGGCCGCTGCCAAGAAGGCGCCCGCTAAGAAGGCACCGGCAAAGAAGGCGGCCGCGAAGAAGGCGGTAGCCCGGAAGCCGGCGGCGAAGAAGGCCGTCGCGAAGAAGGCTCCGGCCAAGAAGGCACCGGCAAAGAAGGTGGCCAAGAAGGCGCCTGCGAAGAAGGCCGTTGCCAAGAAGGCCGTCGCCAAGAAGGCACCTGCGAAGAAGGCGGTCGCCAAGAAAGCGCCTGCCAAGAAAGCAATGAAGAAAGCGGCCAAGAAGACCGCCCGGAAGTAAGCCTGTCCTGCGCCCGCCCGGCACGCCGGGCGTGGCGCGCATCCCGCACGCAACGCACGCAGACAACCAGAGTCAGGACCATGACCGTCAGGATCGAAAAGAAAATCAAGGGCTACGCCGTCGTCACCCCGGACGACAAGGCAAAGGAAAGCGCTAGGGCCGCGGAACCCGCGCCGGCCGCCGCCGCGCCCGAAGACAACGTCATCCAGATGCACGAGCGCATCGAGCGCCCGGAAGTCCTGATCGGCAGCACCTACAAGATCAAGTCGCCGCTGGTGGAGCACGCCATGTACGTGACCATCAACGACATCGTGCTCAACGCCGGCAACGAGCACGAACACCGCCGCCCGTTCGAGATCTTCATCAACTCCAAGTCGATGGAGCATTTCCAGTGGATCGTGGCGCTTACCCGCATCATGTCCGCCGTGTTCCGCAAGGGCGGCGACGTCACCTTCATCGTCGACGAGATGAAGGCCGTGTTCGACCCGCGCGGCGGCTACTTCAAGGCCGGCGGCGTGTACATGCCGTCGCTGGTAGCGGAGCTGGGCAGCATCGTCGAAGACCACCTGAAGTCCATCGGCATGCTGCACGACCCGGAGATGAGCGACCACCAGCGCGCGCTGATCGCCGAGAAGCGCAAGCAGTTCGAAGAGCGCTCAAAAAAAAACGCTGACGGCGGCGCCGCCGCGCTGACCAGCAGCGCAGCAGACCACCCGGAAGACATCGAAGTCACCGGCGAGGGCGCCACCTTCCCGCCCACCGCGACCATGTGCCACAAGTGCAGCACCAAGGCGCTGGTGCTGATGGATGGGTGTGCGACTTGTTTGAATTGTGGGTATTCGAAGTGCGGGTGATGGAGTCCTGACTCGAAGTGTGAGCCGGGCAGCAATTTTGGAAACGGGGGGGAGATGGCTGACTCGACAAAGCTTCGGGCGTCAATTACCAAAGTTCTTGGATATGACAAGAGCCGCCTAGTGTCTCGGTCTGACTGGGGCGCTATTAATTTCAGCACTGCGGCGACCGACATCGATGCGATCTTCGAAATCGCTTCACTACTCAACGACCTGCCGATAGAAAGACTCCCTGCCAACGCAATTTCAACCATTGCAAGCGCATTGGACTCGGCTGCAACATGGCTTGAGCGTAATAATCAATTTGATCTCACTAATGGCGGAACGCCTGGATCGCGCGACGAGATCGTCAATAATTTGAAGGCGCAGCACGAAAATCTATATTCGACCGCTCACAACTGGATCCCGTTTCTTGCGTATCTGAAAGGGGACATCCCAGAGCAGCTAGCTAAGATCACTGGATCGGTTGCCAGCGCAGAGACGACGAGAGATGGCTTCGTAGGCTATGCCGAGGAACAGAGGAAAGAAATCGCAGCAATCGTCAAAGCCACCAGAGATGCCGCCGCGGAAGCGGGCGTTGCTTCTTTTACTGAAGACTTCCTCAGTGACTCCACTGCGCGAGAAGCCGAAGCGGGTGTGTGGCTGACGAGGGCGACGTGGTCTGCGGTAATCACGCTTCTTGTCGCTGCATTGTTCTTATTTTTTAGGCCAAATCTTGACGAGATTGGGCTGGTCCAGTTTGCAATCTCGAAGATCGTAATACTGGCCATCTTCGCAGCAGCAACTGCTTGGTGCGCTGGAAATTACAAAGCCAGTAAGCATCAGGCAGCAGTTAGCCGTTTTAAGGCTCACGCGCTGAAAACATTCCAAGCCTTTACTGCTGCCACAGAAAACGAAACCGTGCGCGATGCTGTGTTGATCGAGACCACTCGTTCAATATTTAATCAGCCTCAGAGTGGGTACTTGCGAAACGAATCTAGTGGGGATTCTGATTCAAAAGTGCTTGAGATTATCAAGACGACAACGGGAATAAAGGGCGGTACGGGGTAGAGAAAACTCGGGTCGAAAAACGCAGGAAACGGGGTCAGGTTCACTTCCCTGCAAAGCGGCACACCACGCCACGTCAACGCCCGCGTCCGTAGGCTGCACGAACGCCAATCCCTGGGAGTTCGTTGTGAAGGCACTTCCCCTGCTGTTCGTCGTGGCGGCGCTGGCTGCCTGTTCTGATCGCGCGCCCGCAGTCGATGCCCCCGCGCCGGCTGAAGACCATGCGGCCACCACGCCGCCGGCAACCGGAACCGTACCTGCGCACAACGATGCCGGTGCCAACGCCGACTTCCGCCGCGCCGTCCAACGCTTGATCTCTTCTTCCATCACTTGGCTCATCGTGCTCTCCGTGAAAAGGTAGCACCTGAGCAGGAAATCACTGGGTCATTACATCGCGGGCAAGCAGGACTGCCTGACGGTCAAGCCGGGCGAGGGCTACTGCAGGGATTGAGGGGCACGGATCAGGCTCTGGGAAACTGGGCCAGGTTCACGTCACCCAACGCGTTGACGACCTCACGCCGCGGAGCGGCGCTCGGCGTGATTGCCCTCGGCGAACTCCTCCACGATCTTGCGGCAGAACGCCGGCAGGTCGTCGGGCTTGCGGCTGGAGACGATGCCGCGGTCGGTGACCACCTCGGCGTCCATGTAATGACCCAGTGATTTCCTGCTCAGGTGCTACCTTTTCACGGAGAGCACGATGAGCCAAGTGATGGAAGAAGAGATCAAGCGTTGGACGGCGCGGCGGAAGTCGGCGTTGGTGCTGGAGATCATCCAAGGGAAGACGACGGTGGCCGAGTCGAGCCGGCAGTTCGATCTAACGCCGTCGGAGATCGAGAGCTGGGTTGATGACGCCAAGCGCGGCATGGAGAACGCCCTGCGAGCGAAGCCCGAGGATGTGCGGGAGCAGTACGAGCGGCAGCTCAAGGAGCTTCAGGAAGCCTATGGCGAGGCGATGCTGGAGCTGCGCGCCAGAAAAAAATTGGCGTCCCTGTTGGGCAAGGACGAGAGCTGATGCTATCGATCCAGCAGGGACTGCGTGCGGAGGGCTTTGAGGTCTCGATGGTGAAGTTGTGCCGGTGGTTCGGGGTGGCGCGGCGTACGGTGTATTACCGGCCGACGAAGGCGCCGCCGACGGTCAAACCGGCGCTGGCGGATCCCATCAAGGCGCTGATCGAAGAGGAGCCATCGTTCGGCTACCGCACGGTGGCCGGACTTCTGGGCATGAACAAGAACACGGTGCAACGGATCTTCCAGCTCAAGGGTTGGCAGGTCCGCAAGCGTGCGGTGGGTCGGCGGCCCCGCATCCAAGCCTTGCCATCGGTCGCGCAGGGGCCCGATGAGCGTTGGGCCACCGATCTGTGCCGCATCTGGGGCGGCCGGGATGGGTGGCTGACGCTGGCCCTCGTCATCGATTGCCACACCCGTCAGTTGCTGGGCTGGCAGCTCTCGCGGAGCGGCAAGGCCAGCACGGCCGCTGTGGCCCTGGAGCAAGCCTTGATCACCCGCTACGGCACGCTCGGGCGCGTCCCCGTGCCGTTCCTGCTGCGCTCGGACAATGGATTGGTGTTCACCAGCCGCCACTACACGCGGCTGGTGCGCAGCTATGGCTTGCAGCAGGAGTTCATCACGCCGCATTGCCCGCAGCAAAACGGCATGGTCGAGCGTGTCATCCGCACGCTGAAGGAGCAGTGTGCACACCGCCATCGCTTCGAGAGCCAGCAGCACGCGATCCGGGTGATCGGCGACTGGATCCAGTTCTACAACCACCGGCGTCCGCATCAGGCGCTGGGCATGAAGACGCCTGCTGAGGCCTATGCTTTAGCAGCCTGACCTGTGCAGAAACCGCTGGGTCATTACACGCCTGCGTTGCGCAGGTCGGTGCGCACGCTGGGCCAGGACGTCATCCTGCGGCCGCGCACCACATCGGCTTCGACCATTACCCAAGGGCCGTGGCAGATCACGCCGATCGGCTTGCCGCTGTTGGCGAAGTCGCGCACGAAGTCCACCGCGGCCTTGTCCATGCGCAGCGCGTCCGGGTTGGCGACGCCGCCGGGCAGGAGCAGGCCGTCGAATTCGTCGATGCGGGCATCGGCCACGCGGCCGTCCACCTTGAAGGTGTCGCCCTTCTTGTCGTGGTGCATGCCCTGAATCTCGCCGGTCTTCAGCGAGAGCAGGCGCGTGGTGGCGCCCGCCTCCTCGACGGCGCGTTTGGGCTCGGTCATTTCGACCTGCTCGAAGCCGTCGGTGGCGAGGATGGCGATGGTCTTGCCGCGCAAGGTGTTGGCCATGGGAACTCCTGCTTGGGGGAGGGGAAGGAGGGCCAGCTTGCCGCAGGCGCAGTAGCCGCCTGGTGACCATCACGTTAGAAAAACGGCAAACAGGGCGCGCTCAGGCGCGCTGATGCAAAGGCAATAACGGGGTCAGGTTCGCTTAACCCAACGCAAGAGGCCGTCAGGTCGCTTCCCTGTAGACGTGCACAACCACGCCACCTCAACGCCCGCATCCGTAGGCTGCAAGCACGCCAGTTCCTGGCGCAGCCAACGGAGTCCATCGTGAAGGCACTTCCCCTGCTGTTCGTCGTTGCGGCGCTTGCTGCCTGTTCCGATCGCCAGCCGGCAGGCGATGCGCCTGCGCCGGCGGAGCAACCCGCTGCGGTCACTGCGCCGTCCGCCGATCCGATGCCTGCCCACGACGACGCGGATGCCACGCCTGCGCCCGCCGCGCCGCCGGCATCGGATGGCGCGCAGGCGGAGGCGAGCTACCTCGGCCGCTGGACCGGGGTGGAGGGCATGTATCTGGTGGTGGCGTCGAAGCCGGGTGGCGGCGTCACCCTCGACATGCAGTGGGACCTCGACAACAAGGGCAGGTTCGATGGCTCGGTGACTGCCGAAGGCCTGCGCTTCATGCGCAACGGTGTTGCCGAAAGCGCCGTGCATACCGATGGCGAGGCGACCGGGCTGAAGTATCTGGCGGGCAAGCAGGACTGCCTGACGGTCAAGCCGGGCGAGGGCTACTGCAGGGATTGAGCGGCGCAGGTCGGGTTGGTTTTCCGGCAGGCGGCTTGCCCCGCCCTTGTGCCCGTCGCAGGCAAAAGAAGCCTGAAATGGATGTGTGGAACCCGGGTCAGGGTCGGCTTTTCATGCACGGCGGGACAGCCCGCCCTGCCTGTGTTCGGGCAGGGCGTCCGCCCACTTACTTCACCCGGAACGCCTGCCCCAGCAGCTGCGCATCGAAGCCTTGGCTGCTGCCCGCGCCGGTGACGTATCGATACAGCGCCGCCGAGTAGATGCCCGACAGGGCCGCCTGGATCAGTGCGGCCAGCAGCAGCACGGAGATGACGGCAGCCACGGCCAGTCCGATCAGCACGCCATTGCCGGTCGTCGCGGCGGCGACGATGGTCACCACGCCCGCGATGGCCAGCCCCACGTAGAGCAGGCCGAACACTAGGCCCACGCCGCCTTGGCCGATCAGGTTCTCGCCCCAGGTCTTCTTCAGCAGCTGCGCGCTTTCCTTCACCGCCTCGATGGGGCCGATGTTGCGCGTCACCAGCACCGGCACGACGAGGAAGCTGGCCAGCGTCCAGGCCACGCCCAGCGCGCCGGAGACCAGCTTGCCGATGAGGCCCGAGCGTTCCTGCAGCGCGCGCAGCACCATGCCCACGGTCGCGGCGATGGCGGCATAGCCCAGGATCGGCAGGGCCTTGCCGGCGGCGATGCGCAGGCCGTCGCGCAGGGTCGGGTCGCCGCCGTCCAGCCGGATCATCGCCGCGCCCACCAGCGCGGAGTTGAAGAAGAAGATCACGAAGTACTGGGCCAGGTAGAACAGGAACGCCAGCAGGTAGGTGGCCAGCGGCACGCCGCCGTTGCCCAGGCCGTCCAGCGCGCCCAGGCCGAGCGCCGGCAGCACGAACGCCGCCGCCACGACCAGCGCGCAGATCGCGGACAGCAGCGGGAACACCAGCAGCTCCTTGTCCTGGGCCAGCACGCCGGCACTGGCCTTGATGAGGCCCCAACTGCGGGAAAAGCGTTCGAACACGGCCGTCTCCGGATGCAGGGATAGAGGCGCGCAGTATGCGGTATGCGCCCGGAAAAACCGGGTGCCGGACCTCCCGCGGCAGCGCGGAGGTCTTGCAGGTGGGCAAGTCCCGCCGTTTCCCTGCGCATCCCGCGCCCTGCCGCCACGCCGTACCCTAGGGCGCCACGCCTCGCCCGATTCCCTGCATGTCCCTGCGCGCTCTCATGCACCTGCTGCTGCACGCCGCCGTTCCCGCGCTGGTGGCGTGGGCGGTCTATCGCGGCTCGGGCAAGACCATCGGCTTCCGCCGCGCCTGGGGCTTGCTGCTGCTGGGCTGGCTGATCGACATCGACCACCTGCTGGCCGACCCCATCTACGCGCCGGGGCGGTGCAGCATCGGCTTCCACCCGCTGCACACCGCGCCGGCCATCGCCGTGTACGGTGCGCTGGCGGTGCCGCGCGCCACCCGGCTGGTGGGCATCGGCCTGCTGATCCATATCGCGCTGGATGCGCTGGACTGCCTGCTGATGCGGTGAGCGCAAACCGCACGGTTTCCGCCGCTTCCAGGCGCGCCAGCCGCGGGCTCATCGATCGCGCCGCGCGGGCTCACCCGTGGCTTGCCGCCCGCTACACTGCCGCCTGGCTCAACACCACTGAAAGGAATCACCATGGCTTTCACCACCACCGCCTCCGGGCTGCAGTTCGAAGACACCGTTGTTGGCAGCGGCGCCGAGGCCAGGCCCGGCCGCAATGTCACCGTGCACTACACCGGCTGGCTGTACGAGAACGGCGAGCAGGGTGCCAAGTTCGACTCCAGCAAGGACCGCGGCGAGCCCTTCATCTTCCCGCTCGGTGGTGGCATGGTCATCAGCGGCTGGGACGAAGGCGTGCAGGGCATGAAGGAAGGCGGCACCCGCACCCTGATCATCCCGCCCAACCTGGGCTACGGCGCGCGCGGCGCCGGCGGCGTGATTCCGCCGAACGCCACGCTGAAGTTCGAGGTGGAACTGCTGGGCGCGTAAGCGCCACGGGGCGGTCTGATCCCGTGCGCCGCCTGCCTTCGCGGGCGGCGCCATTCCGGGGAGAGTGCAAATGCGGATGAAACTGTGCGCCGCGCTGGTGGGCGGCATCGTGGGGTGGACGGGTATGGCGCAGGCGGCGAAGCCACCGGCCAAGCCGCAGCTGGTGCGGTTCGACTTCAGCGCCACGGTGCAGGCCGACGGCACGCTGGCCGACATCCAGCCGGATGCGGCACTGGCGGAAAACCTGCAGGCAATGATCCGGCGCCGGGTCGCAACGTGGCGCTACACGCCCCTGCAATGGCAGGGCAAGGCGGTGGCGGCGCCGGTGTCGCAGTCGATCAAGCTGGAAATCGTGCCGGTGGCAGAAAGCAGCTTCGCCTTCCGCATCCTCGGGGTGGGCAAGCAGGAGAAACCCGCCCTGATCGTACGGCGGACGGAAAAAACGCCGATGTCGCCGCCGCGCTTCCCGCCCGAGCTGATGCGCAGCGGCGTCAATGCAGTGCTGGTGTATGCGGTGCTGTACGACGCGGCGGGCAAGCCAATCGAGGTCGAGCTGGTGTATCCCGGCAAGGTCGACCGGGTTTATGAGCGCCTGGATGTCGCCTCGCGCGAAGCGATGGCGAAGTGGTCGGTGCCGCACACGTTCGAGGGCGCGCCGATTGCGTGCCGCGACAACGTGCCGATCACTTTCCAGACGGGTGACCTATCAGGTCAGCTGCAAGCGCCGCCGGAGGTTGCGGAGCTGTTCGACCGCTACACCGACATGTGTCCCGAAGCGAAGCTGGAAACGCCGGTAGCCGGCACGTTCCTCTGACCTTCGATCGTGTTGCCCTCAGCGGGTCTTTGCCTCCGGGACACCCATCGCCGGCAGCGCCGGGAACTGCCCGGTCACGCGTGCGCCCGGGACCATGCCCCAGCGGATTCCCATGCGGCGCAGGCGCGCCTCGACCACGCCCAGCGAGGCCGCGGGCGTGGCCGCGATGATGGCGTCGTGGCGCTCGGCCCACGCGGTGGCCAGCGCAAACAGGTTGTTGGCACGCGCCTGCAGTGCGGGCATGTCCAGTTCCAGCGCGTCCAGTGCGGTCAGGTCGGCGTCCATGCCGGTGTCTTCGATGCAGCGGGTGCCGTGGTCCATCTGCGCGGCTCCGGTGGGGTCATGCGCCAAGTGTCCGTGCGCCCGTTGTGCACGCGGCGTGAGCAAGTCCGCGCGCCGGACAGCTGCGGTTGGGATTGCGCGACAGGCTGAATGCTTTGCAGCCAGCGCGCCGATGTTTCACCGCCTGCTCACGACGGCGCCGTTATCGCTGGCCTCCATCCCCCCGGAAAGGAGCAACCCATGCGTCGATGGATCCTTGCAACCAGCCTGGCGCTGTCTGCCTGCGCGGCCCATGCCGATGGCCTGCAGAACAAGTGGCGGCTGGAGATCAGCGGCAATGCCGAAAGCGCCGGCCAGATCGTGGTGCAGGTGGCGCCGGAGAAGGGCGAGCCGATCCGCGCCACCACCCAGGTCGCCGCCGGCCGCGCCGAGAACGCCGTGGCGCGCGACATCGGCACCGCGCTGCAGATGGTGGCCAGCAACCGCTACAGCGTGGAAGTGGACGACGGCGAGGATGTACTGGTGAAGAAGCGCGAGGGCGAGCGCGATTTCGCGGTGACCGTGATCGAGAACACCGTGCAGGGCGTGCGCGTCGACATCGACGCCGAATAAGCCGCGCCTGCCGCGCGGCTGCTGTCAGCGGAGGCCGCCTGCGGGCGCCTCCGTTGCCTCCGTCAGCAACAGGGGGGCAGGCGGGTCCGCACGCATGCCTCAGCGACCGGCCTCCAGGTGCACCTGCCCGCTCTGCTGCGGGTAGATCAGGTCGTCCAGCGTGTAGCCCTGCGCCCGCGCGACGTCCAGCCAGGCTGCCTTGGTGGCGTCGTCCATCTTCGGCTGGCGGTGCAGCAGCCACAGGTACTTGCGGTCCGGGTCGCCGACCAGCGCGGTCTGGTAGTCGGCATCCACGCGCAGGATCCAGTAGTCGCCCTTGGCGAACGGGATCCAGCGCAGGCCCTCCGGCAGGAAGCTCACTTCCAGCCGCGCATTGCTGGCATCGGTGGGCGTGGCCAGGCCCGTCGACACTTCCACTTCGCCCTCCGCGTTGATGCAGGCGTTGATCACGCACACCGCGCCGGTTTCATCCAGCGAGTAGGTGGCGGTGACGTCACGGGCGGTGGCGTCCTCGTGGCGCATCGGCTTGCGCGCGATCTCGTACCAGTTGCCCAGGTAGCGTTGCAGGTCGACGAAGGTCTGGGTGCTCGGGGTAGGCGTCATGCGGGTGTCCGGCGTTGGGGGAAGCCGGAGCATGGCCGCGCGCAGGCGGGCATCACGTGAAGAGGGCGGCGCGCACGGCGTCGACCGGCGCCTGCCGCCGCGCGCGTCGCAACCCTTGTTGCGCCGGTCTGCGGCTCAGTGCGCCTGCAGCTGCGCGGTGATCGCGCAGTGGTCGCTGAGCGCGGGACCGGCGTAGGTCTTTTCCTCGAACCGGACGAGGCCGCCGCTGGCGCGGCGGTCCAGCACGATGTAGTCGATGAAGTCGCGATAGCGCGGGTTGCAGCGCGCGCCCTGGTCGCCGGAGGCGCGCGCGAGATCGGCGTTGGCAGGGCTGGCATCGTCCCAGTCCGCCCACACCGC
Source organism: Thermomonas sp. XSG (assembly GCF_014678725.1). NCBI lineage: Bacteria > Pseudomonadati > Pseudomonadota > Gammaproteobacteria > Lysobacterales > Lysobacteraceae > Thermomonas > Thermomonas sp. XSG. The sequence goes on from NZ_CP061497.1 coordinate 1,796,142, forward strand.
GTCGCCGGGCAACGCAAGGCGACGGTTGAAGTCGCCCAGCACCGCGAAGCGCAGGCGCTCGCTGGCGCGCTGGTCGATCCAGCGTTCCACCACCGGCACCTGCTGGAACAGCACCGGGCAAGCCTCCCGCTGGTCGCCGCTGTTGCACCCGGCCTTCAGGTGCACCGACAGCAGCCGGATCGGCGCGGCGCCCGCCGGCCGCACCACCAGGTCCACGCCGGAGCGCAGGTCGGGATTGCCGAGTTGCAGGTCGGTGAGGTCGGGCTGGCGCTCGAAGACCACGCCCTTGCGGATGGCGAAGCCGGTGCGCTGCGGGTTGATGGTCAGGCCGGGCTGGCCGCCGCATTCGCCTTTGCGGCCGCTGCCCACGCGCTGTTCGATTTCGATGGTGTAGCGCGCCGGGTCGAACACACGCTCGGCGGCGGCGCGCGATTCCACTTCCTGGAACGCGATCACGTCCGCATCCAGCGCCTCGGCATAGGCGCGCATCGCCGCGTAGTCGGCATCGCTGCGCGGGCGGCAGCCGCTGCCGTTGCGCTCGGCCAGGTGTTCCATGTTCCAGCTCGCCAGGGTGAGTGTGGCGGCAGGAGTGGCGGGGCGCTCGCGCGGGGCGGTGCAGGCGCCGGCAAGCAGGCAGAGGGCGATGATCAGGGCGGGGCGTGTCATCCGCGTAGTAGACCATGCGCGTCAGATTCGCTCCATCGCAATGCGCACCGTGTGGCGCGCACCGCCTGCATCGGGTCGGGGCGGTTGGCGCGTAGCCTGGCGTGCAAGGACGCCGCGGCCGCGCCGTTCACCTGGACCTGCCGCGCCGCCGCGGACAATCCCTTCCTCCCCAATCCGAGATGCCGCCATGCCGCGTTCCCTGTTGTTGCCCCTGCTGCTGGCCACCGGGCTTGCCTGCGCACAGGAAGCGCCGCTGCCGAATGCGGCGGTGCCGGCGCTGGACCTGCAGCGCTACGCCGGCCAGTGGCACGAGATCGCGCACCTGCCGATGTTCTTCCAGCGCAACTGCACGGCTGCGATCACCGCGACCTACACGCCGCAGCCGGACGGCAGGATGGCGGTGCGCAACGCCTGCGAGCGGCGCGACGGCAAGCGGCTGGTGTCGGAGGCCATCGCGCGGCCGGTGGCCGGGCAGCCGGGGCAGCTGCAGGTACGCTTCGCGCCGGCGTGGCTGGGCTGGTTGCCGATGGTCTGGGCCGACTACTGGGTGGTCGAGCTGGACCCCGACTACCGCTGGGCGGTGGTGGGTGGGCCATCGCGCAAGTACCTGTGGATCCTGTCGCGCACGCCGGTGATGCCGCGCGCGCAGTTCGACGCGATCCGCGCGCGTGCGGCGCAGCGTGGTTATCCGGTCGAGCGCCTGATCCAGGCGGGACGCACGGTGGAGTGAGGTGATGGCCCTGCTGGAGTTCCGGGACATCGAATGCCCCTGCTGCGGCGAGCCGATCACCCTGGCGCTGGATGCCAGCGCCGGTAGCCAGCGCTACATCGAGGACTGCCCGGTCTGCTGCCGGCCGATCATGGTGGTGCTGGAGGTGGATGACAACGGTGCCACCTCTGTCGCGGGATATGCGCAGGACGACGCTTGAGCACCACCGGCGTCGGTCACCTGGATGGTGTTGCGAAACAAGCGAAAAAAAGGGCGGCCGAAGCCGCCCGGGGATTGCCGGTGGAAGCCCGGATTACTGCGGCATCAGCACGCCGTCGATGACGTGCACAACGCCATTGCGCTGGCGCAGGTCGGCCGCGACCACGCGCGCGCTGCCGCCCTTGGCATCGGTCAGCACGATGCCACCCTTGCCGTCGGCGCTGGCGGTGAGGGTGCCGCCCTGCACGGTGGTGAGGGTGGCGCTGCCGCCGTTGGCCTGGATCTGCTTCGCCAGTGCCGCGGCATCCACGTTGCCGGCCACCACGTGGTAGGTCAGCACGCCGGCCAGCGCGGACTTGGCCTCCGGCTTCAGCAGTCCTTCCACCGCACCGGCGGGCAATTTGCCGAAGGCGTCGTTGGTGGGCGCGAACACGGTGAACGGACCGGCGCCCTGCAGCGTGCCGACCAGGTCCGCGGCCTTCACCGCGGCCACCAGCGTGCTCAGGCTGGGGGTGGCAACAGCGGCGGCCACGATGTCCGTACTGGCCTTCGCGTCACCGCTGGCGGCAACGGGCGACGCGGTATGACCGGGGGCGCTGCAGAGGGCCAGCGCCAGCGCGCCGGCAACGGCAAAAGGCAGGGTCGACTTCATCGGGGTTCTCCAGGGGGGTTGGGGGAATGCAGGCCGCAGGCCGCAGGCGCGGATGCGTTGCAGGCCCTGATACGCGGGGTGCGCGCGGATGGATGCAGCAGGCGTGGTGCAACGGCCGCAAACGTCGCGGTGGCGCGCTTAGCGCGCTTGCGGCCGGCTTGGGTTAAGCCGCTGTCGACGTTCATCTTGCATGGCCGGAGGTATTCAGCGTGCCTGCGTAAGGTGGGGCATGTCCGTCGCGCCAGGCGCTTCGGCATCGATCCGTTTTGATCCCCCGCAAAACAGAGGACTGCATCATGAGCAAGCACAACAAGACCAATCTGCTGTTCCCGCTCGCCGCCGCGTTCGCGCTGGCGTCGCCGGCCGTATTCGCCCAGAGCCATGGCGTCGGTGCCGGCGCCGGCGTGAATGCTTCAGCCGCCGCGCGTGTTCCCACCCAGATGCCGGCGCAGGCCTCGGCCGGTAGGGAAATGCGTGGCATGCAGCGCGCGGAGCCGCAGCAGAAGGCCACGCCGGCGGTGCCGGCGACCCCTGCCACCCCCGCGGTGCCGGCCTCGCAGTCCGAGGATGGCCAGACCCGGCGTGCCGAACCGGCCACGCCGGCAACGCCCGCCCAGCCGGCGGCGAACGAAGCCAATGGAAAGGAAGGCAAGAAGGACTGGAAGGCGCTGGACACCGACGGCAACGGCAGCCTCAGCGTGTCTGAAGCGGCGTCCTTGGACAGCCTGGCCAAGGTGTTTGGTCAGGCCGATGCCGACGGCAACGGCGAGTTGACCGGCGAGGAGTACAAGACCTGGTGGGCCGCCAACGCCGGCGCCAAGGCCGACAAGCACTGAGTTGGGCGGCGGTCTGTCCGGTGTTGCAGGCGCAGGCACGCGCCGGACAGCTGCCGCAAACAATGGAGCGGGCCGGTGGCTCCCCGGCCTGCTCCGTCTTCTTTCCGGGACGCATCTACCCGTACGCATGTACCGCTTGGGTACCCGGGTCGCGCATAACGGGCGCCCCGGCCAACTGGTGACCGGGGCGCCCGCCCCCGTTCCACGCCAGATGGTTCAGTCTTCGCGCGGCAGCACGGTGAGTACGCGCTCCACGAACGCCGCATATTCCTGCATGTACTTGCGCAGGAAATCGGCGGTGCCCGCGTTGCTCACGTTGCCGTCGTCATCGATCAGGTCGGGGGTGAACTGGATATAGGCTTCCATGGTGTTCATCAGCGGCGAATTGCAGAAGCACAGCACCCCGCGCAACTGCTGCTGCGCCACCGCGGTGCCGATGGAGCCGGGCGAGGTGCCCACTACGCCGGAAGGCTTGCGCCTGAACGAGTTCTCCCCCCACGGCCGGCTGGCCCAGTCGATCGCGTTCTTCAGCGCGCCCGGGATCGAACGGTTGTATTCCGGGGTGACGAACAGCACCGCGTCCACCTCGGCGAGCGCCCGCTTGAAGCGGCGCGCCACCTCCGGGTAGTCGGCGTCATAGTCGTAGCTGTACAGCGGCAGCTCGCCGATGGCGATCTCCTGCAGCACCAGTTCCGGCGGCGCCAGCTTCACCAGCGCCTTCGCCAGCTTGCGGTTGATCGATGCCTTCGCCAGGCTGCCGATCAGGTAACCGACCTTGTACGTCTTCATCGCACCACTCCCGCGGGACGGAGTGCGCACGTTGGCACCCGGTCCGTTACGCGCCGGTCATGGCGCCGGCCGGGCCTGGCGCTGCGCCGACGGCGCTCAGTGCGCGCCGAAGAACGCCGCGAATGCCTCCACGGTGCGGCCGATGTCATCGTCGTCCACGTCGAGGTGGGTGACCAGCCGCAGGGTCGGCAGGTAGCCGATGCTGATGCGGATGCCGGCCTCGCGCAGGTGGACGTCGAGCGCGCGCAGGCGCTCTGCCGGCACGTCGATGAAGACCATGTTGGTGTGCTGGCCCAGCAGGGTGATGCCGCTGATGGCGCCGAGCGCGTTGGCCAGCCGGGCGGCGCGCGCGTGGTCGTCCGCAAGGCGTTCGACGTGGTGGTCCAGTGCGTGCAGGCAGGCCGCCGCCAGCATGCCGGCCTGGCGCCAGCCGCCGCCGCAGACCTTGCGCCAGCGCCGCGCCTTGTCGATCAGCGCCTGCGTGCCGACCAGCACCGAACCCACCGGCGCGCCCAGACCCTTCGACAGGCACACCGACACGCTGTCGAAATGCCGCGCGATCTCCCGCGCCGGCACGCTGCAGGCGACCGCCGCATTGAACAGGCGCGCACCGTCGAGGTGGTAGCCCAGGCCATGCGCGCGGGCCAGCTCGCCGGCCTCTCGCAGGTAGTCCAGCGGCAGGGTACGGCCGTGCCAGGTGTTCTCCAGCGCCAGCAGGCGGGTGCGGGCGAAGTGCGGGTCCACCGGCTTGATCGCCGCGGCCACGCGGTCCAGCGGCAGGCTGCCATCCTCCGCCTGCACGATGGGCTGTGGCTGGATCGAGCCCAGCACCGCGGCGCCGCCGCCCTCGAACTTGTAGGTATGCGCGTCCATGCCGACGAGGTACTCGTCGCCGCGTTCGCAGTGCGCCAGCAGGGCCAGCAGGTTCGACTGGGTGCCGCTGGGTACGAACAGCCCCGCCTCGAACCCCAGGTCGTCGGCCAGTCGCCGCTGCAGGGCGTTGACCGTGGGGTCTTCGCCGTAGACATCGTCGCCCACCGATGCGGCGTACATCGCATCGCGCATCGCCTCGCCGGGCCTGGTCACCGTATCGCTGCGCAGGTCGATCACCTTCATGTGCATTCCTTTACCGCGGTGGGTGGCGATCGCGGGATCGCATGGGTCTCCATCGTAGAAGCAAAACCGGCGGGTGTCGGCTAGACCGCTTCGGCGATGGCGTGGTTAAGCCGGCGTGGAGATTCAGGTTCCGCGCAGGAATGCGTTCAGACCGCGCCCGTAAGGTGGCGTGGCGGCTGCAGGAATGCCGCGGCAACCCGTCCGTTTTGATCCCCCGCAGAACGAGGAAATACGCATGATGCACACGTCCAGGATCTCCCTGCTGTTGTCCACCGCGCTGGTCGCGGCCTTTGCCGCACCGGCGGCATTCGCCCAGGACGCGAAGGCGCAGCAGGCGCCGCCGCAGGAGACAACCCAGGCACCGGCGCAGTCCGCGCAGGACGCCGAGCCGGCGAAGAAGGGCTGGAGCGAGCTGGATGCCGATGGCAACGGCAGCCTCAACGTCGGCGAGGCTGCTGCGCTGCAGAGCCTGGCCAAGGCGTTCGCGCAGGCCGATGCCGACGGCAATGGCGAGCTGACCCAGGAGGAGTACCGGGCCTGGCTGTCCAGCAATGGCAACAAGGATGTGCCCAAGCAGTAACCCTGCTTGGCAACAGGCAACGGCGCGTCCTGATCGTCCGCCGGCACGCTTCCCCCACGGCGCTGCACGGCACACCAGGAACAACAAGAACGCACGCACGGATGCGTCGGGCAGGACGCGGTTGTGGCACGGAGGGCGGCGCAAGCCGCCCTTCGTTTTTGCGCGTTCGGGATCCGATCGCGAATGCAATTCGCATTGGACGCTCTGCGAAGGCAGTGGGCCAGCCTCGGCCTCGCAAATCACTCCCCGATACTCGCTTGGTTGCGAGGCGAGGCTGGCCCGCTGCCTGCGTGTGGTGTCGCTTCGGTGGGAAGCAGATGTGCAGTCGTGGTGCCACGGCTGATGCACCAGACATCACGTGCGTGGAACCATTCGCATCCGGCCGGAGCGCCTGCGCCGCGGCGTAAAATCGTGTGCTCCGCCGCTATCGAACCTGCCCCATGACCACGCTGCCGCCCTGCCCGAAGTGCAATTCCGAATACAGCTACCAGGACGGCGCGCAGCTGGTGTGCCCGGAGTGCGGGCACGAGTGGGTGCCCGGCGAGATCGAGGCTGGTGACGAGGCCAAGGTGATCAAGGACGCGGTCGGCAATGTGCTTGCCGATGGCGACACCGTCACCGTCATCAAGGACCTGAAGGTGAAGGGTTCGTCGCTGGTGGTGAAGGTGGGCACCAAGGTGCGCAACATCCGCCTGGTCGATGGCGACCACGACATCGACTGCAAGATCGACGGCATCGGCCAGATGGGCCTGAAGTCGGAGTTCGTGAAGAAGGCCTGAGCCGCAGCCGCGGGATTGACCTGGGTCAGGCGCAGCCCCATTCGCCGCCAGCCCGCGTTGTCCGCATCGGATAATCGGTACCGGAAAGGTACTGATTGAGCCGAGGCAACGCAGATGGACATCCAGCGCTACTACCACGACCACACGCAGATCTTCCACCAGATCGACACCCTGCGCGAGCTGTCGCGCGCCGGCGTGCGCGAGAACGCGGTGCGGATCAGCGAGATCATCACCGGCACCGCCAGCCACATCAAATTCCACCTGGCGGCGGAAGACCGCGTGCTGTACCCCGCGCTGGCGCGTTCGGGCGACGCACAGGTGGCGGCAATGAGCGCGCGCTACCGCGGCGAGATGCAGGGCATCGCCAGCGCCTTCGCGGCGTTCGTCGCGCAGTGGCGGGTACCGTCGCGGCTGGTGGCGGACCCGGATGGCTTCCGCCGCGATGCCAATACCGTGCTGCGCGCGCTGTTCGACCGCCTGCAGCGCGAGAGCGTCGAACTCTACCCGGCCGCCGAAGCGGTCTGAGTGCCACGCACAGCGCAGTCAGGCCGCGCGCATCACACCGCCAGTGCGGCCCGAAGCGGCGTGCCGTCCCAGCGCGTGCGTCCGCCCAGCGCGGTCAGTTCCATCATCACGCTGGCGCCGACGATCTCGACCTGCAGCTGCAGCGCCAGTTCCCGTGCGGCCAGCAGCGTGCCACCGGTGGCCAGCACGTCATCCACCAGCAGCACGCGTGCGCCCGCCGCCACCACGCCGGCCTGTACCTGCAGCGTGTCCTGCCCGTACTCCAGCGCATAGCTGGCCTCCAGCACCGGACCGGGCAGCTTGCCCGGCTTGCGCAGCGGCACCAGCCCGGTGCCAAGGGCGCGTGCCAGCGGCGCACCGAACAGGAAGCCACGCGACTCGATCGCCATCACCGCATCGATGGGCACGTCGCGCCAGGGCGCGGCCAGCGCGTCGATCACCGCGGCGAAGGCATCGGCATCGGCCAGCATCGGCATGATGTCCTTGAACAGCACGCCGGGGCGGGGGAAGTCGTGGATGTCGCGGATCAGGCGGGTCCAGTCGGTCATGGCATGGATGCGGAAACGGGAGGTGCGTCATTCTGCATGCCTTGGCGGGTCCGTAGAATGCCGCGATGGAAAACGCATCCCGCGGCGGCATCGCCCTGGTCGGCTTCGACGCCGACGACACCCTCTGGCGGAGCCAGGACTATTTCGACGAAGCGCAGGCGCAGTTCGAACGGATCATCTCCCGCTACGTCGACCTGGCCGACGTGGGCCGCCGCCTGTACGGGTACGAGGCGCGCAACATCGCGTTCTTCGGCTACGGCGTGAAAGGCATGGCGCTGTCGATGGTGGAGGCCGCGGTGGAGATCACCGACGAGCGCATCGCCGCCACCGACATCAAGCGCATCGTCGCGCTGGCCAAGGAGCTGCTGCGGCATCCGGTGGAGCTGCTGGACGGCGTGCGCGAAGCGGTGGAAGCGGTGGCGGCGCGGCATCCGGTGGTGCTGATCACCAAGGGCGACCTGTTCCACCAGGAAGCCAAGGTCCGGCAGTCGGGCCTGGCCGACCTGTTCCGGCGCATCGAGATCGTCAGCGAGAAGGACCCGGCCACCTATGCGCGGCTGCTGGAGGAGTTCGGCGTGCCCGCGCGCAACTTCCTGATGGTGGGCAATTCGCTGCGCTCGGACATCGCGCCGGTACTGGAGCTGGGCGGTTGGGGCGTGCACGTGCCCTATCATCGGACCTGGGTGCATGAGGCCGAAGTACCGCCCATCCCCGGGCGCGTGCGGATGCGTGAAGTCGCCGCCATCGACCGGCTGGCGCAGGCTGTGACGGAGCTCGACGCGCTGGCGTCGACGGGAGAACAAACCAAGGGAGTGGATGCATGATCGATTTGACTGGCCGCACCGCCATCGTGACCGGTGCGGGCGGCGGCCTGGGGCGCGCGCATGCGCTGCTGCTGGCGCAGCGCGGGGCGAAGGTGGTGGTGAACGATCTTGGCGATGGCGCCGACGCGGTGGTGGAGGAAATCCGCGCCGCCGGCGGACAGGCGCGCGCGGCGAAGTGTTCGGTGGTCGATGCCGAGGCGGTGCAGGCGATGGCGGATGCGGTGCTGGCCGACTGGGGCGGCATCGACATCCTGGTCAACAACGCCGGCATCCTGCGCGACAAGAGTTTCGCCAAGATGGAACTGGCCGATTTCCGGCTGGTGCTGGAAGTGCACCTGATGGGGGCGGCCAACTGCACCAAGGCGGTGTGGAACGCGATGCGCGAACGCAATTACGGCCGCATCGTGATGACCACCTCGTGCAGCGGGTTGTACGGCAATTTCGGTCAGGCCAACTACGCGGCAGCCAAGATGGGGCTGGTGGGGCTGATGCAGACGCTCGGCATCGAAGGCGCCAAGCACGACATCCGGGTCAACTGCCTGGCGCCCACCGGCGCCACCCGGATGATGGAAGGGATCCTGCCGCCCGACCAGCTGGCGCAGTTCAAGCCGGAACTGGTCAGTCCCGCGGTGCTGGCGCTGGTCGCCGAGAACGCGCCCAACCGCGCCATCCTCAGTGCCGGTGCCGGCGGCTTCGAACTGGCCTATGTCGCGCTGACCCAGGGTATCCATCTGGGGGAGGCGGCCAGCGCGGAGGCGATCCTCGAACGCTGGGTCGAGCTGAGCAGTCGTGATCGCGACTTCGTGCCGGCGCAGGGTTTCGACCAGGCCAGGCACGAACTGCACAAGGCCGGCTTCGGCGGCGATTCCTGAACGGCGCCGGCGCGTGCTGGCGCGTTTTCATAGCGCGTTCACCGCCAGGGTAGAGACTTGAACCACGCCGGCACGACCGGCATCGCAAAGGAGTTTCCCCATGCGACGCATTCGTCTGATGTCTTCGCTCACGCTGGCCGTGGTGCTTGCGGCAGGTGCCGGCAGCGTGGGCGCGCAGAACCTCAGCCTGAACTGGAATCCGCGCAGCGGCGATGTCTGGGTGGACACGCAGCTGGCGGACGTCAACCGGTATGGCTACAGCTACCGCGATCCCTTCATCGACGAGATGGTGCGCTACCACGGCGCGCCGCGTGACCTCGTGACCGACCTGCTGGTCAACCGCCGCTGGGCGCCCGGCGACGTGTACTACGCCTGCGCCATCGCCCAGGTCATCAACCGCCCGTGCCGCTACGTCGCCGACCAGTGGCAGGCCAACCGCGGCCTGGGCTGGGGCGTGGTGGCGCAGCGGATGGGCATCAGGCCGGGGTCGCCCGAGTTCCACCGGCTGAAGCGCGGCTTCGTGCCGACCTACGACCGCTGGTCGCGTCCGATCGTGCTGGACGCCGATCTGCGGCGTGCCTATCCGGACCGCGGCAAGCATCATGGCAAGCCCGCCAAGCCCCACTATCGCGTGGATGACCGTCATCGCGGGCACGAACGCGGTAATGGCAACGGCAAGGGCAATGGCAACGGCAAGGGCAAGGGCCGCGATCACCATTAAGGCGGTGCCGGCCAAGTCGCTTGCGCCGGCCGGCTGCCCCTGCAGCGAATATCCCCCGGCAAGCGGCCAGAACGCCGCTGCCTCCTCCTTGATTTCGCTACAGGAGCAACCGGCCGGCGCTCCGTGACTGTCTCGCGGGTGCCGTCAGTCCTGCGGCACCCGCACCCAGCCTTCCATCAGCACACGCGCGCTGCGGCTCATCACGGCGCGCGTCACCGCCCACTGCCCGTTGACCTGATCGACGGATGCGCCCACCCTGAGCGTGCCGGAGGGGTGGCCGAAGTTCAAGGCATCGCGGGTGCCGCCGCCTGCGGCGATGTTCACCAGCGTGCCCGGCACTGCCGCCGCGGTGGCGATGGCGACCGAGGCGGTGCCCATCATTGCGTGGTGCAGCTTGCCCATCGACATCGCACGCACGTTGAGGTCGATGCTGCCGGCCTCGATGCGCTTGCCGCTGGATGCGACGTAGTCCTGCGCCGGCGCAACGAACGCCACCTTCGGCGTGTGCTGGCGGGTGGCCGCTTCTTCCGGCGCCTGGATCAACCCCATGCGCAGCGCGCCGGCCACGCGGATTGCTTCCAGCTTCGCCAGCGCGGCCTTGTCCTCGTTGATCGCCGGCTGCAGCTCGGTACCGGCAAAGCCGATGTCGGCGGCATTGACGAACACGGTGGGTATGCCGGCGGTGATCATCGTTGCCTTGAGCGTTCCCACGCCCGGCACGTCGAGGTCATCGATCAGATTGCCGGTGGGGAACATCGAGCCGCCTTCCGCTTCGTCGTCGGAAGGATCGACAAACTCCAGCACGATCTCGGCGGCAGGAAAGGTCACGCCGTCCAGTTCGAAATCGCCGGTTTCCTGCACCTGCCCGCCGCGTACCGGCACGTGCACCAGGATGGTCTTGCCGATGTTGGCCTGCCACACCCGCACGGTGACGGTGCCGTCCTGCGGGATGCGCTCGGCAGGGATGAAGCCGTTGGCGATCGCGAACGGGCCGACCGCGGTGCTGAGGTTGCCGCAGTTGCCCGACCAGTCCACGAAGGCGGTGTCGATGCTGACCTGCCCGTACAGGTAGTCGACGTCGTGGTCGGGCACGCTGGCGGCGGCGATGATCACCGTCTTGGACGTGGACGAGGTGGCCCCGCCCATCCCGTCGGTGTGCTTGCCATAGGGGTCGGGCGAGCCGATCACCCGCAGCAGCAGCGCATCGCGCGCCGGGCCCGGCACCCGCGCCGCTTCCGGCAGGTCATCGCGCCTGAAGAACACGCCCTTGGAGGTGCCACCGCGCATGTAGGTGGCGGGGATGCGCAGTTGCGGAAGCGATGACATGGCGGAGCCTGCAGTGGGTGCGGGTGTCCATTTTCGCGCCTTGCCGGCGTCGGTGCGAGTTCAGGCCGCCAGCAGGTCCATGAAATCGCGCACCGGCATGGCTTCCAGCCGCGCCTGGTCCAGCGCCACCTCGAGGATGCGCTGCTGGCGACCCGCATCGAAACGCCGGGCCAGGTTGCGGCGGAATTTCTGCTCCAGCAGCGGCAGGCCCTCGTCGCGGCGGCGCGGATGGCCGATGGGGTATTCCACCAGCACCTCGTCCAGCGTGCTGCCGTCCTTGAAGTGGACGGTCAGGCCGTTGGCAATGCTGCGTTTGCCGGGATCGTGATAGTCGGCGGTGAAGTCTCGTTCCTCCACGCAGCCGATGCGCGCGCGCAGGGCGTCGATGCGCGGGTCGGCGGCGACGTCATCGTCGTAGTCGGCAGCGGTCAGGCGGCCGAACAGCAGCGGCACCGCGACCATGTACTGGATGCAGTGGTCGCGGTCGGCGGGATTGTCCAGCGGGCCGTGCTTGTCGATGATGCGCATGCACGCGGCCTGGGTGCGGATGACGATCTTTTCGATGTCGTCGCTGCTGCGGCCAAGCGCGCGCAACTGCTGGTGCAGGGTCATCGCCGCCTCCACCGCGCTCTGCGCGTGGAATTCGGCCGGGTAGCTGATCTTGAACAGCACGTTTTCGATCACGTAGCTGCCGAAGTCACGCTCGAAGCGGAATGGACGCCCCTGGAAGCTGACGTCGTAGAAGCCCCAGGCCGGCGCGGTGAGCGCGGCGGGATAGCCCATCTCGCCGGTTTGCGCGATCAGCGCCAGCCGCACCGCGCGCGAACAGGCATCGCCGGCGGCCCAGCTCTTGCGCGAGCCGGTATTGGGCGCGTGCCGGTACGTGCGCAGGCTCTGGCCATCCACGAACACTTGCGACAGCGCCGCCAGCGCCTGCGCGCGGTCCAGCCCGAGCAGGGACGACACCACCGCCGTCGAGGCCAGCTTCACCAGCGCCACGTGGTCCAGCCCGACCTGGTTGAAGGAGTTCTTCAGCGCCATCACGCCCTGGATCTCGTGTGCCTTGATCGCGCAGGCCAGCACCTCGCGCATGCTCAGCGGCGCGCCGCCGCGGCTGCGCCAGTCGGCCACGGCGAGAATGGCGCCGAGGTTGTCGGACGGGTGGCCCCATTCGGCGGCCAGCCAGGTGTCGTTGAAGTCCAGCCAGCGGATCGCCGCGCCGATGTCGAACGCGGCCTTGACGGGATCCAGCTGGAAGCTGGTGCCGGGCACGCGCGCGCCGTTGTCGAGCGTCGCGCCGGGCACCAGCGGGCCCAGCAGCCTGGTGCAGGCGGGATGTTCCAGCGCTTCCAGCGCGCAGCCCAGCGAGTCGATCAGCACCAGCCGGGCGCTGCGCCAGGCCAGGTCGGAGACCGGTTGGAAGTCGCGCACGTAGTCGACGATGTCGACCAGCACCTGGTCCCATTCGGTTCGGGAAGACGCCACAGGCGAAGACATGACTGCACTCCCGTTTGAATAAGTACCGTAATGGTACTCTTTCGCGGGCGTCGGTGATGGGGCGCCTGCAGCCGGTGCAGGCAACCGCAAGGCGGTCGCTGCGACCACATGCCCATTGCAAGGGCATGTGGCCCGGCCTGCTGCGCGCGGCCAGGGACTCAGCCGGCGCTGTTGGCGGCGATGAAATCCTGTGCGAACCGCTGCAGCACGCCGCCGGCGGCGTAGATGTGCACGTCCTCGTCGGAATCCAGCCGGCAGGTGACCGGCACCTCGACGGTTTCGCCATCGCGGCGGTGGATGCGCAGGGTCAGCGTCGCGCCCGGCGCCGGCGTTCCCGCCACGTCGAAGCTCTCGGTGCCGTCGATGCCCAGCGTCAGCCGGGTCGTACCGGGCTGGAACTGCAGCGGCAGCACGCCCATGCCGACGAGGTTGGTGCGGTGGATGCGCTCGAAGCCTTCGGCCACGATCGCCTCCACGCCCGCCAGCCGCACGCCCTTGGCCGCCCAGTCGCGTGAGCTGCCCTGGCCGTAGTCGGCGCCGGCGATGATGACCAGCGGCTGGCGACGCGCCATGTAGGTCTCGATCGCCTCCCACATCCGCACCACCTTGCCTTCCGGCTCGATCCGCGCCAGCGAACCTTGGCGCACGCTGCCGTCGTCGTTGCGCACCATCTCGTTGAGCAGCTTCGGGTTGGCGAAGGTGGCGCGCTGCGCGGTGAGGTGGTCGCCGCGGTGGGTGGCGTAGGAATTGAAGTCCTCTTCCGGCAGGCCCATCTTCGCCAGGTACTCGCCGGCGGCGCTGGAAGCCAGGATCGCGTTGGACGGCGACAGGTGGTCGGTGGTGATGTTGTCGCCCAGCACCGCCAGCGCGCGCATGCCGGCCAGCGTGCGCTCGCCCGCCAGCGCGCCTTCCCAATAGGGCGGGCAGCGGATGTAGGTGCTCTGCGGGCGCCAGTCGTACAGCGGCTTTGCCTGCTGGCCGCGCGCGCGCGGCGCGAACATCGGCTCGTACACCCGGCGAAACTGCTCCGGCTTGACGCTGGCGTTCACCACCGCGTCGATCTCGGCGTCGCTCGGCCAGATGTCCTTGAGCCGCACTGCGTTGCCATCGCGGTCGATGCCCAGCACATCCTTCTCGATGTCGAAGCGCACGGTGCCGGCAATGGCGTAGGCGATCACCAGCGGCGGCGAGGCCAGGAACGCCTGCTTCGCATACGGATGGATGCGGCCGTCGAAGTTGCGGTTGCCGGACAGCACCGCGGTGACGTACAGGTCGCGCTCGATCACTTCCTTCTGGATGGCCGGGTCCAGCGCGCCGCTCATGCCGTTGCAGGTGGTGCAGGCGAAGCCGACGATGCCGAAGCCCAGCTGTTCCAGTTCGGGCAGCAGCCTGGCTTCTTCGAGATACAGCTGCACCGCCTTCGAGCCGGGCGCCAGCGAGCTCTTCACCCACGGCTTGCGGGTCAGCCCGCGCGCGTTGGCATTGCGCGCCAGCAGGCCGGCGGCGATCACGTTGCGCGGGTTGGAGGTATTGGTGCAACTGGTGATGGCCGCGATGATCACCGCGCCGTCGGGGATCAGGCCGCGGGCCTCTTCCTCGCGCGCGGCCTCCAACTTGGTTTCGTCGGCGATGCCACGCTCGGCCAGCGCCGTCACCGGCAGCCTGCGGTGCGGGTTGCTGGGCCCCGCCAGCGTGCGGGTCACGCTGGACAGGTCGAAATGCAGGGTGCGCTCGTAGCGCGCGTGCAACAGGTCGTCGGCCCAGAAGCCGGCGGTCTTGGCATAGGTTTCCACCAGCGCCACCTGGGCATCGTCGCGGCCGGTCAGGCGCAGGTAGTCGAGGGTGTTGCCGTCGATGAAGAACATCGCGGCGGTGGCGCCGTACTCCGGGGCCATATTCGAAATCGTGGCGCGGTCGCCGATGGTCAGCGCCGAAGCGCCTTCGCCGCGGAACTCCAGGTACGCGCCCACCACCTTCTGCTGGCGCAGGAACTCGGTCAGCGCCAGCACCACGTCGGTGGCGGTGATGCCGGGGCCCGGGCGGCCACTGAGCTCCACCGCCACGATGTCGGGCAGGCGCATCATCGAGGCGCGGCCCAGCATCACGCTTTCCGCTTCCAGCCCGCCCACGCCCACGGCGATCACGCCCAGTGCGTCCACGTGCGGGGTGTGTGAATCGGTGCCCACGCAGGTATCCGGGAAGGCCACGCCGTCGCGGGTATAGATCACCGGCGACATTTTCTCCAGGTTGATCTGGTGCATGATCCCGTTGCCCGCAGGGATCACGTCAACGTTGTCGAAGGCCAGCCGGCACCACTCGATGAAATCGAAGCGGTCGGCGTTGCGACGGTCCTCGATGGCGCGGTTCCTGGCGAACGCCTGCGGGTCGAAACCCGGCGCTTCCACCGCCAGCGAGTGGTCCACGATCAGCTGCACCGGCACCACCGGGTTGACCTGCGCCGGGTCGCCGCCGGCCGCGGCGATGGCTTCGCGCAGGCCGGCCAGGTCGACCAGCGCGGTCTGGCCGAGGATGTCGTGGCAGACCACCCGCGCCGGGAACCACGGGAAGTCGAGGTCGCGGCGGCGTTCGACCAGCTGCAGCAGGTAGTCGTTGATGCGGGTCGGCTCGGCCTTGCGCACGATGTTCTCGGCGTGCACCCGCGCGGTGTACGGCAGCTCGGCCCACGCGCCCGGCTTGAGTGCTTCCACCGCCTCGCGCGCGTCGAAATAATCCAGGGCGGTGCCGGGCAGGTATTTGCGGTAGCTGGTGTTCATCATGGCGGGCAGGCAGTGGTCGAACGGACCGCCTATTCTCGCGCATCGCGGCGGGGCCTGCCCCGGCCTCCGTACAATGCGCGGCGTGAACGCCTCCCCCGCCATTCCCGCCGACCAGTTGCGCCTGTCCGTCGCCCCGATGATGGATTGGACGGATTCGCACTGCCGCGTGTTCCACCGGCTGCTGGCGCCCGGCGCGCGGCTGTATTCGGAAATGGTGCATGCCAACGCGGTGGTGCTGGGCGACCGCGCGCGTCTGCTGGCGATGGATCCGTGCGAGCACCCGGTGGCGCTGCAGCTGGGCGGCAGTGAGCCGGCGCTGCTGGCGCAGGCGGCGCGGATCGGCGCCGACTGGGGCTATGACGAGATCAACCTCAACTGCGGCTGCCCGTCCGATCGCGTGCAGGCCGGGCGTTTCGGCGCCTGCCTGATGCGCGAGCCGGGGCTGGTGGCCGACAGCGTGGCGGCGATGATCGCCGCGGTGCCGGGCGTGCCGGTCACGGTGAAGTGCCGGCTGGGCGTCGACGACGACCACGAGTGGGAGCGTTTCATCGCCTTCATCGACACCATTGCCGACGCCGGCTGCCGGATGTTCGTGGTGCACGCGCGCAACGCCTGGCTGAAGGGGCTGAGCCCGAAGGAAAACCGCGAGGTGCCGCCACTGCGCTACGACTGGGCCTACCGGCTCAAGCGCGAACGGCCACGGCTGCAGGTGGTCGTCAACGGCGGCATCGCCGATGCGGACGAGGCCACCGCGCACCTGGACCATGTCGATGGCGCGATGCTCGGCCGCGCCGCCTATCACACGCCCTACCTGCTGCATCAGCTCGACGCGCGCTGCTCCGGCGGTGCGCTGCGCACCCGCACCGAGCTGCTGCGGGCCTATCGCCCCTACGTCGAGGCGCAGCTCGCCAAGGGCGTGTTCCTCAAGCACATCACCCGTCACCTGCTGGGGCTGTTCGCCGGCCAGCCTGGTGGACGCGCTTTCCGGCAGGTCCTCAGCGAAGGCGCGCACCGGCCCGGTGCCGACTGGTCGCTGGTCGAACAGGCCCTGTCACAGACCGAACGCGAGCCCTTGCCGACATGATCACCCGCGATGCCGACGCGTTCCTCGCGCTTGCCCGTGCCGCTGCGCCCGACTTCGGCCCGGCCACCGCGCGCGCCGCTTTCCTGGTCGCGCCGGATGGTTTCCGCCTGGCCGAGCAGTCGGCGCGTGACAACGCCTACATGGCCGATGCCGCGGCGTTCGACGCCGCCCGCGCCTCGGCCCAGCACCGCGAACTGCAGCGCGCGCTGTCGGCGGTGCTGCCGACGGTCTGCTTCGCCGGCAGTCCCGACACCCCCGATGCGCTGTTCCCCAACAACGTGTTCGGCACCGCGCCCGGACGCTATGTCGTCGGCCGCATGCGCCACGAAGTGCGCCAGCGCGAAGCCGCGCGCAGCGACATCCGCGCGTTCTTCCGCGACGTGCTGGGCCGGCAGGAAATCGACCTCTCCACCCAGCCGCATGCCTGCGAGCTGACCGGTGCGCTGGTGATCGACCGCGCCCGCGGGCTGGGCTTCTGCGGCCTGTCCGAGCGCTGCGACGAGGCCGGCGCAAAGCTGATGCACGAGGCGTTCGGCCTGCGCGCCACCCTGTTGTTCGACCTTGCCCCCGGCGAATACCACACCAACGTGGTGCTGGCGGTGCTGGCCGGGCGCGCGGCGGTGGTCTGTCCGGCAGGTTTCGCCGAGCCGGCGGTAGCCGACGCCATCGCCGCCCTGTACGCGCCCCACGCGGTGGCCTGCAACGCCGCCGAACACGCCGCCTTCGTCGCCAACTGCATCGCCCTGTCTGCGGATACGGTGTGGATGAGCGCGGCGGCGGAGAGGGCGCTGTCGCCGGCGCACCGAGCCTTGCTGGCCGCGGCCGGATTCCGCGTCGAGGCGGTCGAGCTGGAGGCGATCGAGGCGGCCGGTGGTTCCCTGCGCTGCTGCATCGGCGAGCTGTTCTGACCAGGGGCAGGCAGGAGTCTGAACGCCGCGCTATCCTGTTCAGGAAACTTCAGGGCTGATTCACCCCCTGGTTCCAAGAATGCACCCGTACCTGCCTTCCACTGCCAGTCACGCCATGCCCCGCATTCCGACCGCACTGCCCAACCTGTTCGCCGCTGTCCTGCTGACCGCGTCGTCGCTGGCGATGGCACAGCAGGCGCCGCCGTCGCCGCGTGATCGCGACCGCGATCGCGGGCCGGAGCGCGAGCTGCAACAGGCGCCGCGCGTCAGCCTGTCGGACGCCGTGCGGCGGGTCGAGCGCAATACCCGTGGCGAAGTCCTGTCGGCCGAGCGCATCCAGTTCGACGGCCGCGACATGCACCGGGTCAAAGTGGTGGACGACCAGGGCCGGGTGCGGGTGTTCATGCAGGACCCGGCGCGTCGCGATCGTCCTTCACCGCCGCGTCCGCAGAATGACGACGAGTAAGCCCAAGCCGCCCCTTTCGACCATTCCCAAGGAGTGACCATGCGTATCCTGCTCGTCGAAGACGAAGCTCCGCTCCGTGAAACCCTGGCAGCGCGCCTGAAGCGCGAGGGCTATGCCGTGGATGCCGCGCAGGATGGCGAGGAAGGCCTGTACATGGGCCGCGAGGTGCCGTTCGACGTCGGCATCATCGACCTCGGCCTGCCGAAGATGAGTGGCATGGAGCTGATCCGCGCGCTGCGCGACGAAGGCAAGAAGTTTCCGATGCTGATCCTGACCGCTCGTTCCAGCTGGCAGGACAAGGTCGATGGGCTCAAGCAGGGCGCCGACGACTATCTGGTCAAGCCGTTCCACGTCGAGGAGCTGCTGGCGCGCATCAACGCGCTGGTGCGCCGCGCCGCCGGCTGGAGCAAGCCGACGCTGGAGTGCGGGCCGGTGGTGCTGGACCTGGCCGCGCAGACGGTCAGCGTCAACGGCAGCAACGTCGACCTGACCAGCTACGAATACAAGGTGCTCGAGTACCTGATGATGCATGCTGGCGAGCTGGTCTCGAAGGCCGATCTCACCGAGCACATCTACCAGCAGGATTTCGACCGCGATTCCAACGTGCTGGAAGTCTTCATCGGCCGCCTGCGCAAGAAGCTGGACCCGGACGGTGAACTGAAGCCGATCGAGACCGTCCGCGGCCGCGGTTACCGCTTCGCCATCGCGCGCAGCGGCGAGTGACCCCGCGCGCAGGCGCATGACCCCCGCACCCGCCGAGCCCGACTCCGCCGCGCCGCGGCGCGTGCGGCGCCTGCGCATCGCCCAGCCGCGCTCGCTGCAGTCGCGGCAGCTGTGGGCGGCCAGCCTCGGCGTGATCGCCTTCCTGGCACTGGCCGGCTACGCCCTCGACCGCGCATTCCAGAGCACCGCCCAGAGCGGCATGCGCGAGCGCCTGCACAGCTACGCGCTGGCCTACGCGGGCAGCGATTTCGCCCGCGACGGCACCGTGATCCCCCCCTGGGATCCGCCTGATTCGCGATTCAAGCGTCCGGGCAGCGGTCTGTACGCGCAGATCGTGCTGGCGACCGGCCGCTGGGAATCGGATTCGGCGCAGGGTCCGCGTCTGCCCGGTGGCGCCCTGCTGGAGCCCGGCCGGCAGGTCTTCGAAGGGCCGCTGCCGTTCACCCGCATCAGCGGCGCGCCGGGCGAGGTCTACCGCTACGGTTACGGCCTGGCCTTCAGCGATGAAGCCGGCGAACGCGAGATTCCCTACACCGTCTACATCCTCGAGGACACCACCGCGCTGGGCCGGCAAGTGTCTGCGTTCCGTGCCGCGCTGTGGTGGTACCTGGGCGGCGCCGGCGTGGTCCTGTTGCTGCTGCAGATGCTGGTCCTGCGCTGGAGCCTGCGCCCGTTGCGCGACGTGATCGGCGAGCTCAAGCGGGTGCAGGCGGGTGCGGCCGCCGGCATGAGCGAGGCGCATCCGCGCGAACTCGAGCCGCTGACCGACAGCATCAATGCCTTCATCCAGAGCGAGCGCGAGAACCTGGAACGTCAGCGCAACACGCTGGCCGACCTGGCGCACAGCCTGAAGACGCCCCTGGCGGTGCTGCGCTCGCGGCTGGACGCGGACACCGGCGAGGCCGAGCTGCGCAGCGAGGTGGATGCGCAGCTGCGCCGCATGAACGACCTGGTGGGCTACCAGCTGGCGCGCGCGGCGCGCTCCGGTCACCAGCTGTTCTCCGCACCGATCGAGGTCGAGCCGCAGGCCGAGCAGATCGTGGTCGGCCTGGAAAAGGTCTATGCGGCCAAGGGCGTGCTGTGCGAGTTCGAGATCGCGCCGGAGGCCCGCTTCCATGGCGAGACCGGCGACCTGCAGGAGCTGTTGGGCAACCTGCTGGAGAACGCCTTCAAGTGGGCGAAATCCCGCGTGCTGCTGACCGTGGCGGAAGGCCCGCAGGTGCCCGGCCGCCGCGCCGGGCTGCTGATCGCGGTGGAGGACGACGGCCCCGGCATCGCCGAAGACCGCATCGCCTACGTCCTGCAGCGCGGCGTGCGCGGCGACGAGCGCGTGCAGGGCCACGGCATCGGCCTGTCGATCGTGCAGGACATCCTCAAGAGCTACCGCGGCCAGCTGCGCGTGGGGCGCTCGCAGGAGCTGGGCGGCGCGCGCTTCGAGGCCGAGTTGCCCGGCGGGCTGTAACCGCGCCGGGACCGCTGGTTCAGTCGATGCTGATGCCGGCGAGTTTCTGCAGCGCTTCGGCGTACTTGGCGCGGGTTTTTCCGATGACCTCGGCGGGCAGCTTCGGCCCGGGCGCGGTCTTGTTCCAGTCCAGCGTTTCCAGATAGTCGCGCACGAACTGCTTGTCGTAGCTGGGCGGGCTGGTGCCGACGGCGTACTCGTCGGCGGGCCAGTAGCGGCTGGAATCCGGGGTCAGCATCTCGTCCATCACGTACAGCTTGCCGTCCTCGTCGGTACCGAACTCGAACTTGGTGTCGGCCAGGATGATCCCGCGCTGCGCGGCGTAGTCGCGGGCGAAGGCGTAGATCGCGAGCGTGGCGCCGCGCACCGCTTCGGCCTGTTCGCGGCCGACCAGGTTGACCGCGGCGGCGAAATCGATGTTCTCGTCGTGGTCCCCCACCGCCGCCTTGGTGGACGGGGTGAAGATCGGCTCGGCCAGCTGCTGCGCCTGCTGCAGGCCGGCAGGCAGGGCGATGCCGCTGATCGCGCCGGTGCGCTGGTAGTCCTTCCAGCCGCTGCCGATGATGTAGCCGCGGGCGATGCATTCCACAGGGACGGGCTTGAGCTTCTTGGTCACCACTGCGCGGCTGGCGTACAGCGCGGCGTCCACGCCGGCCGGCAGCACGCTGGCGACGTCGATCCCGGTCAGGTGGTTGGCGATGATGTGGCGGGTCTTGTCGAACCAGAAATTGCTGATCTGGCAGAGCATCTCGCCCTTGCCGGGGATCGGATCGGGGAGCACCACGTCGAACGCGCTCAGGCGGTCGGTGGCCACCATCAGCAGGTGGCCATCGCCGAGGTCGAACACGTCGCGGACCTTGCCGCGGTGGATCAGGTTCAGGCCGGGCAGGTCGGACTGGAGCAGGGTGGTGGCCATGGCGATGCGCGCTGCGGTGGGGCGCCTAGTTTAAGGCCGGCGCCGCCCCGCGGCCCTGTAAACTGCGCGGATGCGACGCTGGTACGGACAATTCCTGGGCTTCATCGCCGGCTGGCTGCTGCTGCGCCACCCGGTGGGCGGCCTGCTGGGCCTGCTGGTGGGCTATGCCTTCGACCACGACTGGTTCACGCCGCCGCGGCGCGGAGAAAAGCGCCGGCCGCGCCAGGAGCAGCAGGCCGCCAGCGGCGGCAACGCCGACGTGGACTGGGCCTACCGGGTGTTCGACCTGCCCGAAACCGCCAGCGACGCCGAGATCGACCGCGCCTACCGCCGGATGATGGGCCAGTACCACCCCGACCGCGTGGCCGGCGCCGCGCCCGACCTGCAGAAGCTCGCCGAGACCAAGTCACGCGAGATCAACGCCGCCTACGACCGCATCCAGAAGCTGAGAAAGAAATGAGCACGCAATCCACCGTCATTGCCCCGTCCATCCTGTCCGCCAATTTCGCCAGGCTGGGCGAGGAAGTGGACAACGTGCTGGCCGCCGGCGCCGACTGGGTGCACTTCGACGTGATGGACAACCATTACGTGCCCAACCTGACCATCGGCCCGCTGGTCTGCGAGGCGCTGCGCAAGCACGGCGTGACCGCCCCGATCGACGTGCACCTGATGGTGGAGCCGGTCGACGGCCTGATCCCGATGTTCGCCGACGCCGGTGCCAGCCACATCAGCTTCCACCCCGAGGCCAGCAAGCACGTCCACCGCAGCGTGCAGCTGATCAAGTCGAAGGGCTGCCAGGCCGGGCTGGTGTTCAATCCGGCCAGCTCGCTGGACGTGCTGGACACGATGCTGGACGAGATCGACTACGTGTTGCTGATGTCGGTGAACCCCGGCTTCGGCGGGCAATCGTTCATCCCCTCCGCGCTCAAGCAGCTGCGCAAGGTGCGGGACATGATCGATGCCAGCGGCCGACCGGTCCGCCTCGAGATCGACGGCGGGGTGAAGCCGGACAACATCGGCGAGATCGCGAAAGCCGGCGCCGACACTTTCGTCGCCGGCAGCGCGATCTTCGGCAAGCCGGACTATGCCGCGACGATCGCGGCGATGAAGCAGGCGGTGGTTGCCGCGCGTTGAGCCCGGCGCGGCACGGGCGAAGCCTGGGTTTGCAGCCGCCGTTGAGACTGGTGGAACTGCCGGCGCCGCGGCTGCGGCACCGGCGGAATGCGTGGGCGTCCTGCCCGTCCTTCGTCCCTGCGATGGCCTTCAATGCTGACGCCAGGCTGTGACATGGACATGACGGAAAGTGGTTTGCATGGCGCGCCGGGTTGCGGCTAAAGTTGCCCGATGAACCGGGCGAACCCGTCTTTCGAGCACAGCTGGCGATGGTGGCGTGGCAATGCCGCCCCGTTCGCCTGCACGCATCTTTCGAAGGACGTCCTCCGTGACCACGCACGCCCAGTTCGACCAGTACGCTTCTGACGGCTACACCCTTGTCCCGGTGGTGCGCGAGGTGCTGTCCGACCTCGATACCCCGCTGTCCGTCTACCTGAAGCTGGCCGACGGCCCGCATACCTACCTGTTCGAATCGGTGGAGGGCGGCGAGCGCTTCGGCCGCTATTCGATCATCGGCCTGCCCGCGCGCAGGGTCTACGAGTTCCGCGGCCATGGGCTTGCCGTGCGCGAACACGGCGAGGTGGTGGAAACCCGCACCGTTGCCGACCCGCTGGCGGAAGTCGAGCGCCTGCGCGCGATGCACAAGGTGCCGGAGATCGCCGGCCTGCCCGGTTTCACCGGCGGGCTGGTGGGGTGGTTCGGCTTCGAGTGCATCGAATACATCGAGCCGCGGCTGGCGGCCAATGCGAAACCCGACGAGCTGGGTACGCCCGACATCCTGCTGATGCTCAGCGACGAGCTGGCGGTGTTCGACAACCTCAAGGGCCGGCTGTACCTGATCGTGCACGCCGACCCGCGCGAGCCGCAGGCGTGGGCGCGCGCCAACCGCAGGCTGGACGCATTTGCCCACCGCCTGCGCCACGGCGGCGCCCCGTATCCGGAAACCCTGCAGCCGGCGGCGCTGGACGAAGCCGATTTCGTCAGCGGCTTCACCCGCGAGGGCTTCATCGATGCGGTGGCGCAGGTGCAGGACTACATCCGTGCCGGCGACGCCTTCCAGGTGGTGCTGAGCCAGCGCATGAGCGTGCCATTCCATGCGCGCCCGGTGGATGTATACCGCGCGCTGCGCGCGCTGAACCCGTCGCCGTACATGTATTTCCTCGACGTCGGCGGCACCCAGGTGGTGGGCTCGTCGCCGGAGATCCTGGCGCGCCTGCAGGATGGCAAGGTGACGGTGCGCCCGATCGCCGGCACACGTCCGCGCGGCCGCACGGTGGAGGAAGACCTGGCGCTGGAAGCCGAGCTGCTCGCCGATCCGAAGGAGCGCGCCGAGCACCTGATGCTGATCGATCTCGGCCGCAACGATGTCGGCCATGTCGCCCGGCCGGGCAGCGTGGAAGTAGGCGAGCGCTTCGTGATCGAGCGCTACAGCCACGTCATGCACATCGTCAGCGAAGTGACCGGCCGCCTGCAGGAGGGGCTGAGTTACGCCGACGTGCTGCGTGCCACCTTCCCCGCCGGCACCGTGTCCGGCGCGCCCAAGATCCGCGCGCTGGAAATCATCCGCGCGCTGGAGCCGGTCAAGCGCAACGTCTATGCCGGCGCGATCGGCTACATCGGCTGGCATGGAGACGCCGATACCGCGATCGCCATCCGCACAGCGGTGATCCAGGACGGCCGCCTGCACGTGCAGGCCGGCGCCGGCATCGTGTTCGATTCCGACCCGCAGAAGGAATGGGACGAAACCATGAACAAGGGCCGCGCGCTGTTCCGCGCGGTCGCGCAGGCGGCGAAGGGGCTCTGACATGCTGCTGATGATCGACAACTACGACAGCTTCACCTTCAACCTCGTGCAGTACCTGCAGGAGCTGGGCGCGGAGGTGCGGGTGGAGCGCAACGACGCGCTCAGCGTGGCGGAGATCGAGGCGCTTGCGCCCGACAGGATCGTGATTTCGCCGGGGCCGTGCACGCCGAATGAAGCCGGTGTCTCGCTGGACGTGCTGCGCGAGCTGGGCCCGCGCATCCCGGTGTTCGGCGTGTGCCTGGGCTACCAGGCGCTGGGGCAGGTGTATGGCGGCAGGGTGGTGCGCGCGGGGCGGATCATGCACGGCAAGACCTCGCCCATCCACCATGAAGGAAAAGGCGTGTTCGCCGGCCTGCCGACGCCGTTCGAGGCCACCCGCTACCACTCGCTGGTGGTGGAAAAGACCAGCGTGCCCGACTGCCTGGAAGTGACCGCCTGGACCGAGAACGACGACGGCAGCGTGGAGGAGCTGATGGGCCTGCGCCACCGCGAACATCCGGTGGAAGGCGTGCAGTTCCATCCCGAATCCATCCTCACCCAGCACGGCCACGCGCTGCTGAAGAACTTCCTGGAGCGTTGACCATGCCCATCACCCCGCAGGAAGCCCTGCAGCGCACCATCGAACACCGCGAGATCTTCTTCGACGAAATGGTCGACCTGATGCGCCAGATCATGCGTGGCGAAGTGTCGCCGGCGCTGACCTCGGCCATCCTCACCGGGCTTCGGGTGAAGAAGGAAACGGTCGGCGAAATCGCCGGCGCCGCCACCGTCATGCGCGAGTTCGCTCGGCCGGTGGAGGTGGCCGACAAGACCCGGCTGGTCGACATCGTCGGCACCGGTGGCGATGGTTCGCACACGTTCAACATCTCCACCTGCGCGATGTTCGTGGTCGCCGCGGCCGGCGCGCGGGTGGCCAAGCACGGCAACCGCAGCGTGTCGTCGAAGTCCGGCAGCGCCGATGCACTGGAGGCGCTGGGCGCGGCGATCGAACTGCAGCCGGCGCAGGTCGCGCGCGCGATCGAGGAGGTCGGCATCGGCTTCATGTTCGCGCCGATCCACCACCCGGCGATGAAGGTGGTGGCGCCGGTCCGTCGCGAGATGGGCGTGCGCACGATCTTCAACATCCTCGGGCCGCTGACCAACCCGGTGGGCGCCACCAGCATCCTGATGGGCGTGTTCCACCCGGACCTGGTCGGCATCCAGGCGCGTGTGCTGCACGAGCTGGGCGCCGAGCGCGCGCTGGTGGTGTGGGGGCGCGACAACATGGACGAGATCTCGCTGGGCGCCGGCACGCTGGTGGGCGAACTGCGCGACGGCAAGGTGCGCGAATACGAGATCCATCCCGAGGATTTCGGCATAGCGATGTCGGCCAGCCGCAACCTGAAGGTGGCCGACCCGGCCGAATCCATCGCCATGCTGCGCGCGGTGCTGGACAACCAGCCCGGCCCGGCGCACGACATCGTCGCGCTCAACGCCGGCGCGGCGCTGTACGTGGCCGGCGTGGCCGACAGCATCGCCGATGGCCTGGCCCGCGCCCGCGCGGCCATCGCCGACGGCAGCGCGCGCGCGCGCATGCAGCAGTACGTCGCCACCAGCCGCGCGCTGGCCGCGACGGATTGACGCCACGCACCCCTCCATCCGGAAGACCGTCCTTGAGCACCATCCTCGACACCATCCTGCGCCGCAAGCACGAAGAAGTGGCCGCCCGCCGCGAACAGGTCTCGCTGTTCGAACTGAAGACCCGCGCCGCGAGCGCGCCGCCGCTGCGCGGCTTTGCCGACGCCGTCGCCGCGAAAATCGCGGCCGGACAGGCGGCGGTGATCGCCGAGGTGAAGAAGGCCAGTCCGTCGAAGGGCGTGATCCGCGCCGATTTCGATCCGGTCGCGATCGCCCGCAGCTACGAGGTAGGTGGCGCGGCCTGCCTGTCGGTGCTGACCGACGTCGACTTCTTCCAGGGCAGCGATGCCTACCTGCAGCAGGCGCGCGCCGCCTGCGCGCTGCCGGTGCTGCGCAAGGACTTCATCGTTGATCCCTGGCAGCTGTACGAGGCGCGTGTGCTGGGTGCCGACTGCGTGCTGCTGATCGCCGCCGCGCTGGATGATGCACAGCTGTCCGAGTTCGCCTTCGCCGCGGCGGAGCTGGGCATGGACGTGCTGCTGGAGGTGCATGACCTGGACGAGTTGGAGCGCGCGCTGCCGGTGCCGGCGCGGCTGCTTGGCATCAACAACCGCAACCTCAAGACGTTCGAGGTGTCGCTGCAGACCACGCTGGATCTCAAGGCGATGGTGCCAGCGGATCGCCTGCTGGTCACCGAGAGCGGCATCCTTGCCCCCCCCGACGTGGCGCTGATGCGCGACGCCGGCGTGCATGCGTTCCTGGTCGGCGAGGCATTCATGCGCCAGCCCGATCCGGGCGTGGCGCTGCGCGGGCTGTTCGATGGCGGGGCGAGCGCATGAGCCAGCGCTATCCGCTGCCGCAAGACGATGCGCCGCTGGTGGTGTTCGATTTCGACCACACCCTCTACGACGGCGACTCCGGCAGCCACCTGTTCAAGTGGCTGATCGAGCGCCACTGGTGGCGGGTGCTGCTGGCGCTGCTGGTCGCGCCGGTCGCCGGGCCGATGGTGGCGTGGCTTCCGACGCGTCGCGCCGGCATCTCGGTGTTCGTGTGGGTCGGCACGCTGGGCGTGCGCGATCGCGCCGCGCTGGATGCGTTGATCGACCGCTATATCGTCATCCACGCGGAGGCGATCAAGGCGCGGCTGCTGCCGCTGGCGCTGGACGTGTTCCACCAGCACCGCGCGCGTGGCGACATGGTGCTGGTGGCGACTGGCGCGCCGCCGGAGCTGGCGCGGGCGATCCTGGCCTTTGTCGCGCACGAGGACGTGCCGGTGATCGGCACCCTGCTGGGGCCGAAGTTGGGCGGGATGGGCGCACTGCGCCACTGCCACTTCGCGATGAAGATGACCATGATCCGCGCCGCCGGCTATGCGGGACCGGTGGCCAGCGCCTATTCGGACAGCAGTGCCGACCTGCCGTTGCTGCAGGCGGCCGAAAAGCCGGTGGTGGTGAACCCGAAGGCGGCGCGGGTGGCGATGTTCCGGCGGGTGCTGCCGCCCGGCACGCCGATCCTCAACTGGGGCTGCCCCGGTCGCGCCGGCGACCCTGCGCGCTAGCCGCAGTGGCGGCTGCGCTCAGGCCGAGCCCAGGGCTTTGACGAAACGCACCGAGCTGCCGCTGTAGCCGCAGGCCTGGTAGAACGCGTGCGCCTCGGTGCGCTGCGCGCCCGAGGTCAGCTCGATGCGCGCGGCGCCGCCGGCGCGGGCGCGGCGCTCGGCCTCCTTCAGCAGGTGGCGGCCGATGCCCATGCCCTGCGCGCTGGTGGTCACGACCAGTGCGGTCACGCGGCAGGTGGTGGTGCCCAGCGGCAGGTAATACATGAAGTCCAGCGCCACCAACCCGCATACCGCGCCGTTGCGGCGCGCCAGCACCAGTGCCTGGCGGTCGTTCGCAAGGATCGCGCTGACCCGCTCGGAAGCGTCGGCGAGGTCGCAGGGATAGCCCAGTTCTGCCAGCAGGTGCGCGACGTCGTCGGCATCGGCCGGCACCACGTTGCGCAGATCGACGTCCAGGGCATGGTGGCCGGGGGAGAATGCGTGGCTCATGCGCGGACTGCTCCTTGGTTCTAGCGGGTGCCGTAGACCACCACGGTCTTGCCGCGGGCGTGCAGCTTGCCGTCGGCCTGCAGCTTCTTCAGCACGCGCCCGGCCATCTCGCGCGAGCAGCCCACCAGCCGTGCCAGCTCCTGCCGCGACACGCGCAGCTGGGTACCCAGCGGATGGGTCATCGCCTCGGGCTCGCGCGACAGGTCGAACAGGGTGCGATAGATGCGGTCGGTGACGTCGAGGAAGGCCAGCCGGCCTGCCTTGCGGCTGGTGTCGAGCAGGCGCTGGCTGATCTGCGCGCCGATCGAATACAGCAGCCGGGTGGCGTCGTTGGCCTGCGCCGCCAGCAGCGCCTGCAGGCGCTCGTAGCTGATCTCCGCCAGCTCGCAGGGGGTGCGCGTGCGCAGCGCCACAAACCGCTGTTCGGTCTCCACGAACAGGCCCATTTCGCCGACGAATTCGCCCGGCCCCACGTAGCCCAGCACCAGCTCCCGGTCATCATCCTCGCGGGTGGTGATGCTCACCGAGCCGGAGATGATGTAGTAGAGCGTGCTCGCGGGATCGCCCGGGTGGAACACCTCCGTGCGCGCCGGGTACTTGCGCCGATGGCAGCTGGCAATGAAGCGCTCGATCGTCTCGACGTCGGCGCCAAGCGGGTTGAATGCGCGCGGCATGGCGGTCTTGGGGGCTTTGCTGCTCATTCAGGCGGACATTCTGGAATAGCCAAGCTTAGGCCGAACCGTGACGGCGGGCAAACTATGGAGCCGCTTCGGGGCTGCCGGCCGCCGGGCCACGCGGGCGCGCCTGCACGCGCGGTTGCGCGCTTTGCCGCATAATCGCCGCCCTGTCCCCGTTCCCGCCGGATGCAAATGCCGTGGTCAAACCGCTGCCGCGCCTGAAGCTGCAAGGCTTCAACAACCTCACCAAGTCGCTCAGCTTCAACATCTACGACGTCTGCTATGCGGCGTCGGAAGACGAGCGCAGGCGCTACATCGAGTACATCGACGAGGAATACAACGCCGACCGCCTCACCCAGATCCTCACCGACGTGGCGGAGATCATCGGCGCGAACATCCTGAACATCGCCCGCCAGGACTACGACCCGCAGGGTGCTTCGGTGACGATCCTGATCTCCGAGCAGCCGGTCATCGACAAGGCCGACGCCAAGGGCGTGATCTCCGACGCGGTGGTCGCGCACCTCGACAAGTCGCACATCACCGTGCACACCTACCCGGAGACGCACCCGGACAACGGCATCGCCACCTTCCGCGCCGACATCGACGTGTCCACCTGCGGCGTGATCTCGCCGCTGAAGGCGCTGAACTACCTGATCGAGTCGCTGGAATCCGACATCGTGGTGATGGACTACCGCGTGCGCGGCTTCACCCGCGACGTGAAGGGCCGCAAGCACTTCATCGACCACAAGATCAATTCGATCCAGGACTACCTGGCCAAGAACATCCGCGCGCGCTACGAAATGCTCGACGTGAATGTCTACCAGGAGAACATGTTCCACACCAAGATGCACCTGAAGGACTTCGACCTCGACCAGTACCTGTTCGAGGAGAAGGCGCGCAACCTGTCGTTCAAGGAGCGCATGAAGATCGAGGCGCGGCTCAAGCGCGAGATCGAGGAGCTCTACCACGGCCGCAACCTGGTCGACTGAAGCCGATCGGTTTGGCGGGTCTGCAAAAGCCGGCGCAAGCCGGCTTTTGCGTTGCCGGGCCTCAGCCGATGCCGGGCCTTGCGGACAGTCCCAGTGCGCCGGCGACCAGCTGCATCGCCTCCTCGTCGCGCTCGTGGGTGATCCAGCCGGACAGGGTGGCCTCGCCGGTTTCGGCCGTCCACAGGCTGTAGTGGCGTTCGCGCAGCTGGACGAAGGCCGTCTGCAGCACGGCGTCGGTATCGGGCACTGCGTCCGCGTCGTCGTCCAGCCCCCAGTCGATCCGCTGGCGCCAGCGCGAGGCCAGTTCGTCCAGCGCGTCCATCAGGCCCGCCGCGTCGTCCTCGCCGACGTGGAAGCCGGCCTTCCAGTCGATCACGTCGCGTAGCAGTGCCGCCGGATCGGCGTCCCCGCCGGCCTCCTCCAGCGCGGCGCGGAACGCGGCGAACTGCTGCAGCGCCGCGTCCTCGTCGTTCGGATTGACCAGCAGCAGGAACTGCCACGCGACCACGTCCAGCGCGTCGTCGTCGTCCGTTTCGACATGGCGGGGGAAGGCGTGGCCGAAATTGTCGTCGGGATCGTAGTCGTGGCTGGCCATCGCGCCGCTCCTGTCTGCGTTCAGTCTCGCAGCATACGTCGCATCGGCGGGCCCGCGACGGGGTGCCCGTAGAATGGCGCACCCCAAACCGGCCGAGTGGCCCGAGGACGCGCCATGGCCGCCAACGCCACCATCTACAAGGTCGAGCTGCAGGTCACCGACCTCGACCGCCACTACTACGCCAGCCATGCGCTCACGCTGGCCCAGCACCCGTCGGAAACCGAAACCCGGCTGCTGGTGCGGCTGCTGGCCTTCGCACTGCATGCCGACGAGCGCCTGGAGTTCGGGCGCGGGCTCAGCGACGAGGACGAGCCGGCGCTGTGGCGACGCGACTACACCGGCGACATCCAGCAGTGGATCGAGCTCGGCCAGCCGGACGAGAGCCGTCTGCGCAAGGCCAGTGGGCGCGCGGCCCAGGTGGTCGTGGTGGGTTATGGCGGGCAGGCGGCCGAGGCCTGGTGGAAGCGCAATGCGCCTGCGTTGGCGCGCCTGCGCAACCTCACCGTGATGGAGCTGGATGACGCGGCGGTGGAGGCGGCGACCACGTTCCTCGAGCGCGGAATGCGGGTGACCGCGATGATCCAGGATGGCGAGCTGCAGTTGATGGATGCCGCGCGCAGTATTTCGATGCGTCCGCGCATGCGGATGGTGGACGGGCTCGCCCTCCCCGACTGAGTCGGCGGGCGGGCGTGGTTCCGCAACCGCGGGCTCAGAGCCGGTAGGCCGTCGCTTTCATCAGTTTCGATGCGGTTGCCATCAACGTCGGGATTGGCTGCGGCAGCAGGCGCGCGCCGGCTGCCAGCGCGTTGTCCGCATGGCGGGCTTCGTCGTCCTTCATCACCGACAGGATCGCGCGGCTGCGCGCGTCGGCTTCCGGCAGGGTCTGCAGATGTTCGGCAAGGTGCGCCTCGACCTGGCGCTCGGTTTCGACCACGAAGCCCAGATTCCAGCCATCGCCGCGCAGCCCGGCCGCCGCGCCGATCGCCCAGCTGCCGGCGTACCAGAGCGGATTGAGCAGGCTGGGCCGGCTGTCCAACTCGCGCAGGCGGTCGGCGCACCAGGCCAGGTGGTCGGTTTCCTCCTGCGCGGCTTCCAGCAGGTGGGCGCGGGTGGCGGGATTGCGCGCCACCGCGGCCTGGCCGATGTACAGCGCCTGCGCGCAGACTTCGCCGGTATGGTTGATGCGCATCAATCCGGCGGAGTGGCGCCGCTGGTCCGCATCCAGCGGGGCTTCCGGGGCGCCGGCGCCTGGGTTGCGGCGCTCCGCGCGCGGCGCGCCCAGTACGGTGGCGAGGGCGTTCTGGGCGGAATCCAGCAGCCGGTCCAGTGGGCCGAGGTGGCGTAGCGTGTCCATCCGCGCATTCTAGGCCGTGTGCGTACGGGACAGGGATCGACTTGCCTTGCGGCGGGGCGGCATGTATGATTCCGCTTCTTTCGTGCCCGGGCCTGTCCCTTCGGCGCGGAAAACAACGCGAGGCGCCGTTCCTTGAACCGGAACCAGCCCGACCAGGTACCCCTGAAAAAGAGTTCCCAATGAAGACTTTCATCGCCAAGAACGAGACCGTCCAGCGTGACTGGTACGTCGTCGACGCCGAGGGCAAGACCCTGGGCCGTCTGGCCGCAGCACTGGCCTATCGCCTGCGCGGCAAGCACAAGCCCGTTTTCACCCCGCACGTCGACACCGGCGACTATCTGGTCGTGATCAATGCCGACAAGATCGTGGCGACCGGCAACAAGATGCGGGACAAGATGTACCACCGGTTCACCGGCTACATCGGCAACCTGAAGACGGAGTCGCTGGGCCAGGCGCTGGAGCGCCACCCGGAGCGCGTCATCGAAATCGCGGTCAAGGGCATGCTGCCGAAGGGCCCGCTGGGCCGCGCCATGTACCGCAAGCTCAAGGTCTATGCTGGTGCCGAGCACCCGCATGCCGCCCAGCAGCCGCAGCCGCTCGACATCTAAGGTCCGATCATCATGGCTATTTCCCAGAATTACGGCACCGGCCGCCGCAAGTCCTCCACCGCCCGCGTGTTCCTGCGCAAGGGCAGCGGCAACATCACCGTCAACGACCGTCCGCTGGACGAGTTCTTCGGCCGCGAGACCGCGCGCATGATCGTGCGCCAGCCGCTCGAGCTGACCAAGAACACCGAGAGCTTCGACATCGTGGTCACGACCACCGGCGGCGGCATCACCGGCCAGGCCGGCGCGATCCGCCTCGGCATCGCCCGCGCGCTGGTCGAGTACGACGAAACCCTGAAGACCGAGCTGCGCAAGGCCGGCTTCATGACCCGTGACGCCCGCGAAGTCGAGCGCAAGAAGGTCGGTCTGCACAAGGCCCGTCGCGCCACCCAGTTCTCCAAGCGCTGATCCTGGCGTGCATGGCGCCGGTTCGCCGGCGCCACGGCGTGTTCCACTTCACGCCGAACGCGGTACAATTTGCTCCATAGCCCCGTCGCCAAGCGGTAAGGCACCTGACTCTGACTCAGGCATTCGGTGGTTCGAATCCATCCGGGGCTGCCACATTCGAAGTCGCGATACCAACAGAACCCGCCCGCAAGGCGGGTTTTGTTTTGCCCGTGGAGGCGCGATGCGACAATCGCGTCTCCCGCCCGGAATGCCGCCATGCCTGTCGCCCACTTCGCCCCGCCTGCCGTGCCGCTGCCGTCACTGGACGACGTGCTGCGCGCGCGTGGCTATGTGGTGCTGGGCGCGGCCGACGTGGCGGCGCTGGCCGGCGTTGCACCCGCAGCGCTGCAGGCGCTGGTGCCCAGCTGGGACGACTTGCGCCTCGACGAATACCTGAAGGACGGCGGCCGCTACCGCCGGCGCCGCCATGCCTGCTTCGTGGTCGAAGGCGATGCACTGCGGCAGGTGCCGCACCGCATGCACTGGCAGCCGGTGGAATACAACGCGCTGCACGGTGGCATGGAGCGCTGGTTCGAGCCGGTGGCGCCGGCCACGGTGGCGCAGCCGGCGTGGCCCGCACTGGTGCATGCCTTGGCCCGTGCCTGTTCGCGCCAGCGGCCCGCGGTGGCGCGCTGGCACGTGGAGGCGCACCAGTTCCGCATCGACACCAGCGATGGCCTGGGCCGACCCACGCCGGAAGGCGCGCACCGCGACGGCGTGGATTTCGTGGCGGTGCTGCTGGTGGCGCGGCATGCGATCAAGGGTGGCGAAACCCGCGTGTTCGCCGCCAACGGCCCCGACGGCCAGCGCTTCACCCTGGACGAGCCGTGGTCGCTGTTGCTGATGGACGACGCGCGCGTGATTCACGAGTCCACGCCGATCCAGCCCCTCGACGCCAGTGGCGGCCACCGCGACACCCTGGTGCTGACGTTCCGGGCGAGCGGCTTTCTGGGTGATGCCTGATCGACCGCCGACCCGGCCGGCACTGGCTGGCCTGTTCGATGGCGGGGTTGTCGTTACAATTGCAACTAATGAACTGACGCACGAGGTCACCATGAAGCTGGGTTCTCTCAAGGAAGGTGGGCGCGACGGCACCCTGATCGTGGTGTCGCGGGATCTGGCGCGCGCCGTACGCGCCATCGCCATTGCGCCGACCCTGCAGCGGGCGCTGGAAGACTGGGAGAACGCCGCGCCGCGCCTGAACGCGCTGTACGAGGACCTCAATGCCGGCAACGCAGCCGGCGCGTTCGACCTCGACGTGCAGGCGCTGGCCGCGCCGCTGCCGCGCGCCTACGAATTCGTCGACGGCAGCGCCTACCTGCCGCACGTGGAGCGCGTGCGCCGCGCGCGCGGTGCGGAGGTGCCGGAGAGCTTCTACGTGGATCCGCTGATGTACCAGGCGGTCAGCGCCGGCTTCCTCGGCCCGCGCGACCCGATCAAGGTGGTCAGCGAGGACTACGGCATCGACCTCGAGGCCGAGGTCGTCATCGTTACCGACGACGTGCCGATGGCGGTGACGCCCGGGCAGGCCGCCGGCCACATCCAGCTGGTCGGGATCGTCAACGACGTTTCGCTGCGCAACCTGATCCCGTCGGAACTCGCCAAGGGCTTCGGCTTCCTGCAGTCAAAGCCGCGCAGCGCGCTGGGCCCGGTGTTCGTGACCCCGGACGAACTGGGCGAGGCCTGGCAGGACAACAAGCTGCACCTGCCGATGCTCACCCATGTCAACGGTGAGTGGTTCGGTGCGCCGGAAGCCGGCGTGGACATGCAGTTCGACTTCGCCCAGCTGGTCGCGCACGCGGCGAAGACGCGGCCACTGTCGGCTGGCACCATCGTGGGTTCCGGCACGGTGGCGAACGAGGACACCGCGCTGGGCGCGTCCTGTTTCGCCGAGCGGCGCACCGTCGAAACCCTGCGCGACGGCAAACCCAGCACGCCGTTCATGTCGTTTGGTGACACCGTCCGCATCGAGGTGCTGGATCGCGAAGGCGGCAGCATCTTCGGCGCCATCGAGCAGCGCATCGAGCCCCAGCCGCTGCCCTGAGGTGCGTATGGGCGGACGGCCGAAGTGGCGGCACCAGCGGTCTTGCACCGCGCTGCCGCCGCGCTAAGGTGTCGGGCATGAGTGAGCCGCTGCAGCTGTATTCCTACTGGCGTTCCAGTGCCGCCTACCGGGTGCGCATCGGCCTGAACCTCAAGGGCCTGCCCTACGAGATCGTGCCGGTGCATCTGGTGCAGGACGGCGGCCAGCAGCATTCAGAGGCTTACCGCGCGATCAACCCGCAGGAACTGGTGCCGACGCTGGGCCATGGCCAGCGCCGGCTGGGCCAGTCGCTGGCGATCCTGGAGTACCTGGACGAAGTCTGGCCCGACCGGCCGCTGCTGCCGGCCACCGCGCGCGCGCGCCAACGTGTTCGCGCGCTGTCGCTGCTGGTGGCCTGCGACGTGCATCCGCTCAACAACCTGCGCGTGCTGCAGTATTTCGAGCGCGAGTGGAACGTGCCGCAGCCCGAGCGCGATGCGTGGGTGAAGCACTGGATCACTGAGGGTTTTACCGCCGCCGAGGCGCTGCTGGCGGAACATCCGTCCACCGGCGATTTCTGCGAAGGCGAAACGCCCACCCTGGCGGACTGCTGCCTGGTGCCGCAGATCTACAACGCGCGCCGTTTCGGCGTGGACATGGCGGTTTATCCCACGCTCGCCCGGATCGAGGCTTCCTGCCTGGCGCTGCCGGCGTTCGACGCGGCGCGACCGGAAAACCAGCCGGACGCACCCGTCACAAGATAACGGGCCGGGGGCGTGCCCCTTGGCTCAGTGCGTTGCGAACACGTCCGCGTAGGGGTCGTGTTCGCCGCTGGCGCCCTCGGACAATCGGAACTTGAGGGCCAAGCCGTCGCGGGAGTCGGCCGCCTTCAGCGCCTCCTCCAGTTCGATCCGGCCGTCCTTGTGCAGGCGGAACAGACACTGGTCGAAGCTCTGCATGCCATCCTGCAGCGACTCCTCCATCGCGGCCTTGATCTCGTGGACCTGCCCGCGCCGCAGCAGGTCGCGGATCAGCGGTGTATTGATCAGCACCTCGGTCGCCGGCATGCGGCGGCCGTCCACGCCCAGCACCAGGCGCTGGCTGACGATCGCCTTCATGTTCAACGCCAGGTTCATCAACACGTTCTTGTGCGCACCCTCGGGGAAGAAGTTGAGGATGCGTTCGATGGTCTGGTCGGCGTTGTTGGAGTGCAGCGTGGCCAGGCAGATATGGCCGGTCTCGGCGAACGCGATCGCCGCTTCCATCGTCTCGGCGTCGCGGATCTCGCCGATCAGGATCACGTCCGGCGCTTCGCGCATCGCGTTCTTCAGGGCGGCGTGGAAGCTGTGCGTGTCGAGCCCGACCTCGCGCTGGTTGACCACCGAGAGCTTGTGGCGGTGCAGGTACTCGATCGGGTCCTCGATGGTAAGGATGTGGCCGGTGCTGGTGCTGTTGCGATGGTCGATCATCGATGCCAGCGTGGTGGACTTGCCGGAGCCGGTGGAACCCACGATCAGCACCAGCCCGCGCGGCGCCATGATGATGTCCTTGAGCACCGTCGGCAGCTGCAGTTCCTCGATGCTGGGGATGATGCTGCGGATGGCGCGGATCACCATGCCCACTTCGCCGCGCTGCTGGAACACGTTGACGCGGAAGCGGCCGCAGCCGGGCACCGAGATCGCCATGTTGAGTTCCTTCTCGCGCTCGAACTCGGCGATCTGGGCGGCGTCCATCAGGCCATAGGCGATGTCGCGGCATTCGCCGGCGGTGAGCGGGTTGTCGCTCATCGGCTGCAGCATGCCCTCGATCTTGATGTTCACAGGCGCGCCGGTGGACAGGAACATGTCCGAGGCGTCCTTCTCCGCCATCAGCTTGAAGTAATGGCTGATATCCATGAGGCTCCCTTGCTGCGCGTCGGCCGGGGTTTGCATCGCCGGCGATGGCTTCCCACAATGGCCGCGACGTAACAACGAGCCGCGACCTCCCATGCGCCAAAGCTTCGCACACTTCCGCATCGCGCTGTATGCCCCGATCCTTGCCGGCACGCTGCTTGCCAGCGGCTGCGCCAGCCTGCCTCCGCCCACTGCCGAGCTGGATGCCGCGCGGCAGGCGGTGCTGCGCGCCGAGTCGGTCGATGCCGACCAATACGCGGCGGAGGCCCTGCAGGCGTCCCGCGCCAGCCTGCAGCGCGCGCAGGACGCGATGGCCCGCGGCCGCGATGACGAGGCGCGCGCCGCGGCGCTGGCGGCCACGGCCGAAGCCGACCAGGCTCGGGTGCGCAGCAACGCTGCGCGGACCCGGGCGGAGCTGCTGCAGAAGCGGGCGGAAATCGCCGAACTGCGTGCGCGCCTGCAGATCGGGGACGTGCCGCCGGCCGATGACCCGTTGGATCTGCCGGTGCCCGCCGGCAGCGTCGAACAGCGCGCACAAGCGCTCGACGCCGATCCGCGGCTGGGGTCGTTCGCCCAGTACGAGCGCCTGCAGGCGCGACAGGCGCTGGCGGCACTGGCCACGGTGCCGCGCCGCGATCTGCCGGCTGCGCTGGCACAGGCGGAACGGCGGGTCGGCATTGCCGAACAGGCGGCGCGCATCGAAGCCGCGCAACGCGAGATCGAACGGTTGGAGCGCGAGCGCAGCGAGCTGCTGATCGAGGCAAGCCGCCGCGACGCCGAAACCGCGCGCGCGGAAGCGGAGCGCATGCGCCTGCAAGCCCAGCTGCAGGCGGAGGAAGCAGCGCGCCTGCGCGCGCAGGCGGAGCAGGTCGAGGCGGTGCTGGGCGGTGCCCAGGCCGCGCAGCAGGACAAGCTGGACGCCGCCCGCGAAAAAGAGGCGGCGCTGGCACGCAAGGAAGCCGAACTGGTCGCTGGCGCCAAGCTGCCGTCGCTGCGTCATGACGCGCGCGGCGAGGTCTTCACCCTGGCCGGCGATGCCTTCGCGTCCGGGCAGGCCAAGCTGACCAGTTCCGCCGCCGCCAGCGTCAAGGCGTTGGGGATCTACCTCGCGGCGTTGCCGGGCGGCGCGGTGCAGGTGATCGGGCACACCGACAGCCAGGGCGACGCGGCGGCCAACCGGACGCTGTCCGAGCAGCGCGCCCAGCAGGTGCGTGCCAGCCTGGTGGCCGCCGGACTGGCGCGCGACCGGGTCAGTGCACAGGGCCGTGGCGCCGCAGAGCCGGTGGCCGACAACGGCAGTGCCGCGGGGCGGGCGAAGAACCGTCGCGTGGACATTGTTGTCGCTACGAAACCCTGAAAAAACAACAGCTTGCTTGTGATTCAGACGGTCCGGGCACGGCCGGCGCGGACACTTGCCAAGCCGTTCCGGCAGGCGTAGGGTCGGATACCCGGACGACCCGAATTTCAACGGGTCGTCCGGCCGGAGGCCGGCCTGTGCATGACCCGTTCGACAACCCGGAGATCGCCGCCGCAAGCCACCAGCGCGGCGGAGGCGGGTGGGTGGTGAATGCCCGTCCCGTTCCGGCCGCTCCCGTGATTCCGCAACGCCCTGTGCCTGCCGGCCGGGGCGTTTCCGTTTGCGGCCCCGCCATTCGCACCGGCATCGCGCAGCGCATGCCTGCCAGCTCCGCAGCCCGGCCCGCCGCCGGCTGCGTTTCACCCGGTGGCGCAAGCCGCCGTTCCCCCCGCGCCACCGGGCTGCCAGCCGGGTGGCGCATTGCCGATCAGGAGGCTTTCATGTTCGAAGCGCAACCCCAGGCTGAGATCGAAGCGATGATGAAGGCGAACAGCGAGTTCAGGCAGCTGTACTTCCGCCACCGGGAACTCGACAAGCAGGTCCTCGATGCCGAGCTCGGCGTGCTGCCCATCGATGACGCCACGCTGGGCCAGATGAAGCGCGAGAAGCTGGCCGCGAAGCAACGCCTGCTGCAGATGTACGAACGCGCCAACTGAAGGCGCGCGAACGACCCCGTGACGGGCGTTCGCGACGCGGGATGGCGGCGGCCGTGTTCCGCTGCCGCCGTCCCGCCATAGGCCATCCGGGATGGCCCGACGCGGCAGCGCCGCAACCACCCACCGCTTGCAAGGCGGGGTCAATGGCGTTGCCCCGGATGCTACCCTTTGCGCGTAGTTTCCCGGGCGCAGCGATGAACGACGCAATTTCCCACTGGACCGCGCAGCGCAAGGCGGCGCTGGTGCTGGATCTCCTGCAGGGTGGAACCACCGTGGCGGGTGCCGCTGCGCACTTCCAGCTGCCGCCGGAGCGGATCCAGGCCTGGCTCGAGGCCGGCCGGCAGGGCATCGTGCAGGCGTTGCAGGCCACGAGCGAGCCAGCCGACACCACGTACGGCGACCTGCGCGATCTCATCCCCCGACCCTTCGCCGACCACGGCACCGTGACGGTCGCGCCGGACGAGTTGCTGAGCACCGCCTGGCAGCGGATGCGCGCGCATGACGTCAGCCAGCTGCCGGTGATGGAGGGCGAGCACATCGTCGGCATGCTGGACGAATCCGACGTGCTGCTGCATGTCTATGGCGATGAAGCCCGCTTCACCGATCCGGTGTCGGCGGCGATGGTCAGCAGGCTGGACAAGGTCGACGTGCGCGCGCCTGTGGAAGCGCTGCTTCCGGTGTTCGACCGCGGACACGTCGCCATCGTGATGGACGCGGGCCGTTTCCTGGGCCTGATCACCCGAATCGACCTGCTGAACCACCTGCGGCGGCGGGTGGGGTGAAGCGTCAGCCAGCCAGAAACGAAAAAGGGGCTTGCGCCCCTTTTTCACTTCCTTCCGGGCAAGCAGCCTGGCAGTTTATTCCTTGACCTCGTCGAACGTCGTACAGGCGATCTTGACCTGCTCCCTGCCTGCCTCTGCTAGGGTCTTCCAATAAAACGGGCAAGCGAGCAGGTTCTGCGACGCAGCTGTCTTGGCCGAAGTCACATTGATGGTCAGCTGGACCTCGCCGACGATCGCGTCCAGCTTTGCCTTGTCAATGACATCGTCCTCGAAGACCACCTTGCCGGCGCCATCAAGCGTCTGCGTATTCTCGCCGAGCTTGATCATGCCGGATACCGGGTCAGCCATCTTCTGTGCCTGCTCCGAGGCGCGAGGGTCTCCGGCATAGGTGGCGGTCACCAGGACCTTCTCCCCCTTGGACTTCAGCAGCGTCTCCGCCTGCGGCGAAAGCGTGATCTCTGCGTAGACAGGGGCGATGGTGGCCTTGGGCACAAGCTTTTCTGCTTCGGCTTCGGAGGCCGCGGCGGGCGCAACCCGTTCGGTTGCCGCTACCGGTTCCGCCTCCTCGCGACGGGCACAGCCGGTAAAGGCAATGGTGGCGAGCAGGGCGAGGGTGAGGATTTTCTTATTCATCTTGGAAGATCAAGGGCGGGTGGTGGGGGAAGGCGGCAACTTCGCAGGGGCTGCCTGCGGTTGTCGCGGATACTGCTGGAGGTCAAGTAACTCGGCCTGATCCACAATAGCGCGGCTGACAGCCGAGGCGTGCTCGTCGTTTTCGATAATGTAGGGCACGATCAGTACAATCAGTTCCGTCTTGTTCTTCTTGCGGCTCTTGCTTTTGAACAGGTTGCCAAGGACCGGCACGTCCTTGACCAGCGGAATGCCGGAGTCGCTGTCAGTCTGGCGTGAAGACATCAGTCCGCCCAGTACCACCGAGCCGCCGTCGCGCAGGCTCAGCGACGTGGTCACAGAGCGGTTGAAGATTGAAGGCGAATTTGCGGTGGCGTTATCGCCCAGCGGCATCGCCTCGCTGACTTCCTGGGTAATGTCCAGATCGATCCGGTCATCCGAATAGACGGTCGGCTTGATCTGCAGGATCACGCCAGTCTTGCGGTATTGGATGGATTGCAGCAGGTTGGTGTTCCCATCGCTCTGCTGATTTGAAGTTGTGGACATCGTCACGGTGGGAACTTCGGTGCCGACGTCGAAGTTGGCTTCGCTGCCGCTCTTCACCAGAAGGCGCGGAGTAGACAGGATGCTGACCCGGTTGTCGTCCGCGAACGCGGTGAGCGCCGCTCGGTTCTGCCCAGCCACGTCCAGCAGGTAGGTGAGCCCGTTGCTGGCCGCTGCTCCGGCTGCCGTGCCTCCCGAGCCCTTGCCCATCCAGGTGCTGCCATCGAAGCGCCCGAACCCGTTCTTGGCGAACCAGCTCAGGCCAAAGGAGTTGTCATCATTCAGGGTGACCTCGGCAATGGTCACCTCCACCATTACCTGGCGGGGTGCCTTGTCCATCTGCCGGATCAGCGAGAGCATCCGCTCCCACTGGGCGGGATCGCCCTGGTAAATCAATGCATTGCGGGGTTCGTCCACCTGCAGGGAGCCGTTGGTCAGGCTTGAGCCGCCGGAGCCAGAGTTTGCCGGTGGGGCAGCGCCAGAATTTGCCCCGGGGCGCGCCGCACTGGAAGCAGCGGCCGTGGGAGCGCCGATGTTCCCGCCTGAAAGTACGCTGGCGATATCGGCAGCCTTGGTGTTCTTGACTTGATAGTAGAACAGCGATTGCGAGCCTGCTTGCTTGCTTGGCTTGTCCAATTCGCGTGCCCAGGAAACCGCGTAATTCAAAGCTTCCTGCGTATTGGCGAAGATCAGAACGGAATTGGCGACGGTGATCGGCAGGACGATCACGCTGGAGGGCGAGCCTACGGTGCGGTTGGCGCCGTAGCCCTGCACGTTCATGACATCCACGAGCCGGTCGGCCAGCTGGTCGGCGCTCATGAAGGCCGGTTCCAGCCGGGTGCTTACCCGTCCGCGCATCAGCGGGCGGTCGAATACACGCAGTGCGTCAACGGCCTGTCGCACCATGGTCGGCTTGCCGCTGATGATGATGGAGTTGCGGCCACTTTCTTCCAGTACCTTGATGTCCTGACCGAACAGGGTGGAGAGCCAGCGCGCGGCGTCGCCACTGCGCACCACGTCCAGCTCAATCAACTGGAATACCGGGCGGTGCGACATCGGAACCTGCGGAAGGGCTCGGCCGCTGATGATCAAGGGTGGCACCAGCGAAGAATCCTTCGGGGCGATGGCGAGCTTGACCAGTTTGCCCTCTACGCTCACCGCCACGCCGTATTCGGCAAGCAGCTGTCGCGATAGCAGGAAAAGATCACGCGGTTGCTGGCGCGTTTCGGTACGCAGGGTGACCAGCTCTTGGAGCTTCGCCACTTCCGGCGACATCGTCATGTTCAGGCCGAGCATGTTGCCGAATACTTCGTTGGCGAAGACCGGTACCGGTACATTTTGGACATTGACGCTTACCGGACCGGCCGACATCGGCGGCAGTTCATCCCTGATGTGGGTGCCCGCTGTGATGGGCCCGCTGCCGTCCACACTCGGTGTTGGCGTCTGGGTGAGGCGTTGTGGCCCCTCGCTGGCGCGATTGAGCTCCTGCTCGCTGTTGGTCTGCGGTTTCTCAGGCAGTTGCAGCGCCCCCGGCACCTGCAGCGGTGGCGTACTGCTGCAGCCTGCCAGCAGCACTGCGCCGAACGCAGCAAAGGCAATTAGGGTGCGGTGTCGGAAAATCATTGAATTGTTCCTTGGACAGGTGCTTCCGGCGCTTCGCAACCGGCGGATTTTTCGACGGCCTCGGGCAGGTACGGCTGATAGGTCATAAGGCAGCTGTCATGCTTGGTGGTCGCAAGATCGCCTCGCACTGACTGCAGCACACTGCCGTCCGGCAAGGCTTCGCCAATTGCGATGCGCTTGACGTCATCGGGTTTGCTGGGGGTGACGATAAGAATGGCGATGACGCCACCCTTGTCGACAATTCCGGTCAGGCGCCACGCGCCGCGCTCGCCTGCACCAGCGCTCTGGCTGCCCTTCCAGCGCATGCCATTTGTCACCGCGGCCATGTCCTGGGGGCTATGGCGCAGAAGATCTTTGGTGGTGGGTAGGCTCCATGACGTCGTGTCCGCCTTGACTTTGGGAAGAGGCGGCGGCGGCCACGCGGCGCCGGCGGCTATCCCGACCGTCAAGGCGGCGATGAGGATCAGGCTGCGGCGGTGGGCGATCACGGAGTGGTACCTGCAGCGATGCGGTAGTAGGCATTGACCGTCAGATGCAGCGTGCTGCTACTGTCGCTCTGTAGCGCTACGGTTTCCACCACGACAAGATTGGGCGCGCTTTCGATCTGGCGTATCAGCGCCAGTGCCTGCCTTGGGTTGAGGGCGCCATTCAGCGCGGCATTGACCCGCAGTACATCGGGCATGTTCTCGAGCGGGGCGGAGCGATTCAGGCGAATAACGACGTTCTGGGTGTCGAAATTTGCGGTGATGTTGCGCAGCCAGTTCTGCAGGGAGGCCTGCGCCATGCCCGGCGTCGCGACCTGCGGCAGCTGGGCCTTGAGCGAATCACAAAGTTGCCGCGCACTCTTTTCCCGTGTGAGCCATACGTCCTGTCCCTTGAGCGCGAGGATCCTGCGCAGGGCTTGTTCGGACTCGATGCTGGCTTTCTGCCGTTCGACACGCCAAGCGTCCAGCGTCTGCAGCGCAAGTGCCGCAAGCAGCAGAGCAATCGCCAGTCCCGCCCAGCGCAGCCAGGGGGCGGCGTCCACCTGCCCCTTCAGGCTCTGCAAGGTCGCGTCTAGCGCCTTCATGGAGTCGCCTGCTCGGGCACGCCGGGAGCCGCGACGATGCTCGCTTTCACGATCAATTCGTTTTCGTCGCCGAGTTCGGTGGTGACGTTCTTGAACATCGGTGACTCTTCCCAAGCCGATACCAGTTGCTCCGGATTGCTGCCGGGCGCAACCAAACCAATTTCGACCGTGTCTGGCGTCGGTTGGTTCCATCGCTGGACCTGCCAGTCCGCACTCGGCATGAGCCGGGCGACTTCGGCCATCAGTGAAGTGGTCGGGCGCAGCCCATGGAGCGATAGCAGGCTTGCGATTTCCTCGCTTGCCCGGTCAGTGGCATCGCGCGCATCCAGAATGCGCTGGAGCGGTGCATCCAGGCGCGTTGCGGCTGACTGCGCGCGCCAGATATCCGCCTGCGCGCGGGCGATGCAGCCAAGTTCTATACCTGCGATCAGCAGAACCAACCCGCCAAGCCCGAGGGCCGCCTTGGGCAGGTACTGATCCAATCCCGACAATTGCAGCGTGCCGCTACTGGTCGCCTGGCGGCTCCATGGGGAGTTGGCCAACGTTACGTCCCGCGCCTCCGGGAGAGGGACAACGTCTCCGACAGCAAGACTGGAGCCTCGAAGAAACTCCCGCCATTGCGCAGGCATCGGCAATCCGGGCCAGTGGCGACTGGCTACCAGCTGGTTGTCCTTCCAGATACGCCCCTCGAACCCTGTGCGGTAATGCAGCAGTTCAACGCTCCGCGCCTGTGGCGTGCCTGCGTACAGTGCCTCTGCGGCGAAACGCTTGCGGCGCCCCGGCTCCCCTGTGGCCAGGGCATCAACGCGCGAGCGCGACCAGTACCAGATCGCCGCTGTTCCGGTCGGACTCCAGGCTACATCGAATTCGGGATCGGGAAACGGCGCAGCACGGCGAACTGCCAGGGTAGCAAAAGCCTGGCGCTGCTTGAGTGGCACCTTGCCCGCATCCAGCGCAATGAACAGACACAGCTCGCGGCCAACGAGGAAAAGCGTGGAATCGCCTTGGCCTCCGCCCAGCGGCTGGTTACCGTCGCTCCCCAGCCGTATCCGGCGAGGTGAAAAGCGGTGTTGGAGGCGTGCCAACCACGGCCTGATCGGGTTCGTTGCCACGTGGGAGGGTGACCTCGTAGTCAATACGCCAGGGAGGTCCGTCGATCTCTAGCGGCGTAAGCGTCCAGTGCAGGAGCCGGCGCGCACCTGAGCGTTCATCCCATAGGATAAGGTTGCCGGAGGGAATTGCAAATAGTGACAGGTTTTCTTCCGGGACCGCACCGATGCC
This sequence comes from Thermomonas sp. XSG, assembly GCF_014678725.1. Taxonomy (NCBI): domain Bacteria; kingdom Pseudomonadati; phylum Pseudomonadota; class Gammaproteobacteria; order Lysobacterales; family Lysobacteraceae; genus Thermomonas; species Thermomonas sp. XSG. Next base: position 1,840,241 of record NZ_CP061497.1, read on the forward strand.
GAAGGTCTCCTGCGCCCGGCGAACGGAAAGAAATGGTGCCGCCCGGCGCAACTCGACCATGCGCTCCGCGGTGCGGCGGGGCAGGCCCGGCAACAGTTGCAGGACGGTAGCAGGAGCGGTGTTGATGTTCATGTCCACGCTGCGGGACAGTGTCAGCATGGATAGCAGCTGTGCGTCGTCCACACCTGCAAGCATTTCCCGCCACCCGGGGATCCGGCGTAGCTCCAGCGGCGTGGCCAGAGTCCGGTTGCTTGGTGGAGGCAGATTTTCCCTGCGGTACTGGTCTTTCTCCGCCCCGTTCAGACGGTGCAGGTCGTCGGGGTCCTGGTAGTCCAACCGCTTGGCATCGAGGCCGTCCCATTCGGTTTCCCGCACGTTAAGAGAGTCATAGAGCGCATAGCGCAGAGCGGGCCCGGCCCAATTGGCGCTCAGCAGGCCGCGGTCGTCCTGCAGGGCGAAGCGGGCGGTCTCCAAGCCTTGATACTCGGTGCCGTCGAGACGGATTTCATTGCCAACCGGGAGGACAGTCAGTCCGTCAGGGTCCTCGGCCATTTGGGCGGTGGACGCGGAGGCATCGGATTCGTTGACGGTCAATCCGGCAAGCGTTTGGCGCTGCGTGGCCAGCATGAACAGCAGCGTCTCGCGGGTGCCGGTCATGGCCAGCTCCCCCTCGAAGCGATCGGCGTCCTCCTGCGCGGCGCGGATCGCGCGTTCTGCCGAGGTGGCGACCGCGGTGGCCAGCAGCGTCAGCACTACCAGTGTCGCCAATACGATCACCAGCACGAAGCCACCCGCGTTGCCGCGGCCCGGCCTACTCATAATCGTCCTCGAAGGGGTTGGTGTAGGGGTTGCGCGATCCGGAGATGGTGGCGGCCCAGACCCGACGACTGCCGTCGTCCATTTCCTGACTCAGCAGGACGACGGCTGGAAGGTGATCGTGCAGGCCGAGTTTCGGCGGCCACTGCGCATGCAGCTTCCCCTCCTTGTCCATATAGGCGAAACGGGCACGGCTCACGCCAGATAGCGGCAGGTCCAGGCGTCTGTCCGTGCCCTCCTTCAGCAGTAGATGCGGAAGCCCCGCTTCACTGCGGATGGACCATTCGATATCGGTGGCGCCGCCCTGGTGGGATTGAACCGGCAGCGTCGTCACCCCCAGCAATTTGTCCTCACTGCCCTCGAAGGTCTGTTCGGGCACGGGGATCAAGCCGCGCAGCGAATCCGCCAGCCAGCTTTCGGTCAGCGTGGTCTGCTGGATGGTGCCGCTGATGCTCGAGATCGCGGCGTTCGCCCGGCGCCATTGCCCGAGTGACTGGAAGCCAAGGGCTACTGCCATGCCTGCAATCAGCAGTACCACCATCATCTCCAGCAGCGTCAGCCCCCGCTGCTGCATGGGCCGCGGATCAGAAATCATCGGCGGCAACCGGGCGCGAGGCGGCCCAACCGGTCTTTCGAATGCGGAAATCGCGCACCGGCCGGCTATCCCGCAGCACTTCTACGTCCAGTGCATACAGTCGGAAGTCGAACTGCGTGGCGCCCCCAGCCGGGCTCATCCCCAACCGCAAGTCGGTCAATGGCTCGGACTTCCAGCGGACCTCCAGGGGGGGCAATCGCCGTGTTCCGCTGGGTTCGGCCATCGGATTCACGGTTTCGATTACCGCCATTGCCGCGCGGGCGTCGGCTAGCGCAGCGGCGTTGTTCCGCACCCGGTTCAGCGCCAGGGTGCTGGTGGACAGCCACGCGTAGAGGGCCAGCAGGCAGGTCGCCATGATGGTCAAGGCAACGATGGCCTCCAGGAGCGAGAAGCCGCGCTGCCGATGTGGCCTGCCCCATCGCATCGGGATCAGAGCCGCTCGACCCGGCAGAAGGGCGCCAGGATCCTGAAATCAATTGTTTGCTGCGTGGTCGTCAATACCCCGCGTGCATCCGAACAGGAGCCGTTGGCCAGTACCCGCAATGGAGTCGTCATGCGCAGTGACCAGCCTTCGGGAAGCGTGATCGGCGGTATCCCGCCGTTGGCTTTTCCTTCCAGCGGGGTGCCGCTGGCACGAACGGTGCCGGGCAGATGCTCGACCTGCTGCAGCACGTCATCAACTTGGGTGGCTTCCTGCCACGAGCGGATCATCCGGTAGCTGGGAGGCGCGGCGATGGCGGTGGCCATTGCAAGGATTGCCATCACCACAACCAGCTCAAGCAGCGTGTAGCCCGGCGTACGCCGACTCATTGCTGCGGCAGCATCCCGACGTCGGCGTCGTATCCGTCACCGCCATTCTTGCCATCGGCGCCAAGGGAATACAGCGCGAAGGCGTGTGTCCCCGTGGATTTGGGGGCGTACTGGTATGCATTGCCCCACGGGTCCTGGGGTACGCCATCTTCCAGATACGGGCCCTTCCATCGCTGCGCGAGCTTGGCATCTGCGGGTTGCTCGACCAGCGATGCCAGCCCTTCTTCCTGGGTGGGGTAGCGGCCTGTATCCAGGCGCATAGTTTCCAGTGCGCCCTTTAGCATTTTCACTTGGGTCTCGGCAGTCTGCACCTTGGCTTTGTCGGCCTGGCCGAACAGGCGAGGCCCCACGAGACCCATGATGAGGCCGATGATGACCAGCACCACGATCATTTCCAACAGGGTGAAGCCCTGCGCGGTGGCGCGGCGGAAACGGGGGGAACGGCCGGTACTGGGATGGGCGGCGATCATGGCGGTCTTTCGTGCAGAAAAGCGGCAGGAAGTCTAGCAGTTTGGCTGGAGGCGGGGCGCGCCGCCTCCGCGGCTGTTAACCTATCGTCAGAACCGCATACCGCGTGCCCGCCGATGATGTCCCAGCTCTTTTCCCGCAGTGCCGGGCACTTCGCTTTGTGGCGAACCTTGGTGCAGCAGGACCTCGCGGTGAAATACCGGGGTACGTTGCTGGGCCGGGCATGGCCCTTGTTGATGCCACTGATGATGCTGGCGATCTATGGCTTCGTGTTCGGTGCGGTGTTCCGTGCACGTTGGCCGGGGCTTGCCTCGGACGACCACTTGGGTTTCGCCCTTAATCTTTTCCTGGGCCTGCTGGTACACGGGCTGTTGGCGGAAGCGGTGGGGCAGGCGCCCTCATTGTTCCACCGCAACAGCAATTTTGTGCGCAAGATCGTGTTCCCGTTGCCGGTGCTGGTGGCGGTGCCACTGGGTGCGGCGCTAGTGCACATGGTGGTGGGCGTGCTGCTGGTTTGCGCCGTCAATGCCATCTGGGGAAGCGGGTGGCAGTGGCAAACGCTGGCGCTACCCTTGGTTCTGACGCCTTACCTGCTGATGCTGTACGGAATCTCGCTTGCTTTCGCGGCACTGGGCGTGTACTTGCGCGATCTGGCCCAGATCGTGTCGGTGCTGGTCATGCTGGTGCTGTTCACCGGCACGGTGTTCTATCCGCGCGCGATGGTGCCGTCGGTGTTCGCGGGTGTCGTCGACGCCAACCCTATTAGTTGGCCAACCGATGCGCTGCGCGCGTTGGTCTTGTCGGGCCAGCTTCCAGAAGCGATGCCGTTGGCCGGCTACACGCTGACTGCCGCCGTGGTGCTGCTGCTCGGCGCCTTCCTGTTCCGGGCGCTGCGCCCGGGTTTTGCCGATGTGCTTTGATGGTTCAAGACCCTCTAGATGATGCGCCGACACCCATGACCGCTGCCCCCGCCATCGCAACACCTTCGGAAGTCGCTGGTCCGGACGCGAGCCTGATCGGGCAGATGCTCATTGCCCGGCAGTTAGTCGGCACGGCCGACTTGGAGCGCGCGCTGGAGCTTCAGGCGGGCATGGGCGGGCGCATCGGTAGCCTGCTGGTGCGGATCGGCGCGCTGTCCGAGGAGCAATTGCTGGCAGTTCTCTCGGAGCAGCTCGGCTTTGCGCTGGCAGGACGCGACGTGGCGCTGCCGGAACTGGACGCCTGGGTCGTTCCGGGCGAGGAGCCGGTGCCGGTGGACTGGATGCAGGATCGCGGGGTGTTACTGTGGCAGGATCCGGAAGGCGGCGTGATCTGCGCCAGCCGCGACCCGCTGGACCCGGCGCTGCGCGAAGCTATCGACTACCTATTCCCGCAGTTGCCGGTGCGCCATGTGCTGGCGCCAGCGCAGCTGATGGAAAACACGCTGGACAAGCTGGCTAATGGCCTGCTTGCCGCAACGCAAGGTGGTGACGACGTCCGCCATCTGCGAGAGCTGGCGGAGGAAGCGCCGGTGGTCGAGCTGGTCAACAGCCTGCTGGCGCAAGCGGTGGAGCAGCGCGCCTCGGATATTCATCTCGAGCCGGGCGAACACGAATTTGTCGTGCGTTTCCGCATCGATGGCGTGTTGTACACGCGTCTGCAGCTTCCGCGCGAACGCTTCAACGCTGTCGCCTCGCGGCTGAAGCTGATCTCCGGCATGGACATTGCCGAGCGCCGACTGCCGCAGGATGGTCGTTTAAGTGTGCGTGCCAGCGGCCAAGCGATGGATATCCGCGCCTCGGCGCTGCCGGGCGTGCATGGGGAGTCCATCGTGCTGCGCCTGCTGCCCAAGGAGCGCAAGGACCTGGGTCTGGAGCGGCTGGGTATGGAGCCGGACCACTTGGCGCTTCTGAGCGCGTGGAGTCGGGAGGCACACGGCATCCTCCTGGTCACCGGCCCTACCGGCTCGGGCAAGTCCACCACGCTCTACGCAACGTTGGCGGCAGCTGACGACGGGATGAAGAAAATCATCACCGTCGAAGACCCGGTGGAGTTCCAGCTGCCGCGGATCACCCAGATCCAGACCCATGCCGATATCGGCCTGACCTTCGCCGGCGCGCTGCGCTCGATCCTGCGCCAGGACCCGGACGTCATCATGGTCGGCGAAATCCGCGACCGCGAAACCGCGGAGATCGCCATCCAGTCCGCGCTGACCGGCCACTTGGTGCTCTCCACCGTGCACACCAACGACGCCATCGGTGCGTTCACGCGCCTGATCGACATGGGCGTGGAGCCGTTCCTGGTGGCCACGCCGGTCAAGGGCCTGCAGGCGCAGCGCCTGGTGCGCCGGCTGTGCCCGCATTGCGCCCGCCCTGCGGCCCACGTACTGCCGGCCATCGCCGAGGAAGCCGCGCGCTGGGCCGGCAAGGTGCTGGGCGATGCGCCGGCGCGCTGGCATGAGGCGGTGGGCTGCGAACGCTGCCAGCATTCCGGATATCGCGGACGCGTGGGCATCTACGAACTGATCCCGGTGGACGAAGACATGCAGCAGGCGGTGGTGGCGGGTGCCGGCCATGCAGAGCTGAAGGCGATGGCGCGGGCGCGCGGCGCGCGATTCCTGCGCGAGGACGGCTTGCTGAAGGCATGGCAGGGCCTGACCTCGGTGGATGAGGTCCTGCGCGTGACCGCGGTTTGATCCCCGTGAGCCAGTTCCGCTACAAGGCGTTCTCCGCAGAAGGCGCCATCCTGGAGGGTGTCGTCAGCGCGCAGTCGGAACGTGAGGCCGCCCGCCAGCTCGAACGGCGCGGCCTGTCCGTGGTGTCCGTGCAGTCAGTGGCTGCGTCCGCGCGTGGTCGGCCGGCCCGGGGTGCAGTGCGGCTTCGCCAGCGCGACCTTATCCTGGCCTTCCATGAACTGGCCACGCTGCTGGGGGCGGGCGTCGGGTTGGCCGAAGCGGTCGCAGCGCAGGGCCGGTCGGCCCATCATCCGCAACTGGTGGCTGCGTTCGACGGTATCGCCGCCGGCCTGCGCCGGGGCCAGGCATTCTCGGCGGCGCTGGAGGTGGCGGGGTTGCCGCTTCCGCGCTACGTGCCCACCCTGGTGCGCAGCGGCGAGAAGTCCGGCCTACTGGGAAGGGCATTGCAGGACGCGGTCGCGCAGATGGAGTACGACCAGACCGTCCGGTCGGAAATTCGCCAGGCCCTGACCTATCCGGCGGTGCTGATCTGCGCCGGTCTCGGCGCGGTGGTAATGATGTTCACCTTCGTGGTGCCGAAGTTCGCCGGCCTGCTCAAGCGCGCTGATGACCTGCCGCTGCTTGCTTCGGCCGTGCTCAACACGGGCATGTTCCTGCGCCAGTGGTATTGGGTGGTCCTGCTGCTGCTGGCAGGGGGGGCGGTGGCGGTCGCGCGGATCCTGCGTGATCCCGGCAAGCGTGCGCGTTGGCTGGAGGCTCTCGAGCGGCTGCCGGTGTTGGGAGTCTGGCGGGTGGAATCCGAAACCGCCACCTGGGCCCGGGTGCTGGCCACCCTGCTGTCCAACCGGGTGCCGCTGATGGAGGCGCTGGGTCTGGCGCAGGAGAGCGTGGGGGCGCCGGGGCGACGCGCGCGGCTGGACGAGGTGGCGCGCAACGTCCGCAGCGGTGTGCCGCTGGCGGACGCGCTGGAAGAGCAGCAGACCCTCACCGCAACCGGCTACAACCTGGTGCGTGTGGGTGAGCGCTCGGGCGAGCTGCCCGCAATGCTGCAGTCGCTCGCGCGGCTGTGTCAGGAGGCGGGGCGCGCCCGCATGAAGCAGTTTCTGGCATTGCTGGAACCGGCGGCCATCCTGCTGATTGGCGGTGCGATAGGTGTCATCATGATCGGCATCATTCTGGCTATCACTAGCGCCAATGATGTGGTGGTATAAAAGTGAATGGGGCCTGCCCGAGACTCTTTCTATCTCGGCAGGAAAATACTGCGCGGTACAGGCCTGGGGGCATCCGTCACAATTCGAGACCGTTGCCAACAGTTTGTTCCCGTGGGCTTGACGCACCGGTAATGCTTGGTTAACGTTCTGCGGGTAGCTTGCTCTACGGGGGAGGATGGGAGAGGAATCTTTCCCGGATGCTTGCCTGAAAGCGGCCGGATGCCATCGGGCTGGCCCGTACGGTACCGGGGTAGGTCTGGCGACCGGTAACGCTACAGCGGTACCTTTTAGTTAACTAAAAAACCTTCAATGGAGTTGATTCACATGATGAAGTTCAACAAGAGCCTCCTGACCGCTGCAGTGGTCGGTGCCCTGGCCCTGCCGGGCCTGGCTTCGGCCGCGTCGCTGTCCTACCCGGCCGGCAAGCAGATCACGTTCGCCAAGGACCTGATCGTCAACAACGGCACCACCATCTACACCCCGTCCGAGCTGACCCTGCGTGCCACCACCGATGACGCAGCCCGCATTGCCACCGTCGCCGGCGATAACGTCACCGTCAAGGTCACCCTGACCGACGGCGCCAAGTTCGACGCCACCGCTGACGCCACCACGCTGGTGAATGGCTTCAAGATCGGCGCCGAACTCGGCGGCACCGGCCTGACCGTCGCCGCTTCGCCGGCTGGCACTCTGGTGGGTACTCCGTACTACTCGGCCAGCGGCCAGGAGCTGAACTTCACCATCAAGGCTCCGGGTAACGGTGCCGATGCTGTTGATCCGGCCTATGCGGTTCAGCTGAACAGCATGCAGATCACCAACCTGGTGCAGGGTCTGTTCACCGGCTCCAAGGTCGGTGTGGAAATCACCGCGCAGAACCAGTCCGGTCAGCAGATCCTGGCGTCGAAGGCCGATCTGGCCAAGTCGGTGTGGGGTCTGACCGCTGCGGCCGACCTGACCGGCAGCGACTCCACCGGCACCAAGAAGATCGACGTTGGCAGCACCAACGCGGACGGCAGCCCCGATCCGCGCACTTGGTTCTCGGCCAGCGGTACGGTGGGTGGCAGCGGCCTGAACGGCGCGGCTGCTGGTTCGGGTTACTTCAACCTGGGCGCGGTGGTGATCGACATCGCCGAAGCGGCTCTGATCGGTGGCGGTAGCGGTTATGTCAACAACTACAGCGCCGTGCTGCCGAACCCGGAATACAACGTGGTCAGCACCGCCAAGTTCGACCTGTCGCTGACTGCCGAAGGCTTCTCCGCCTACAACGGCGCGATTGCTTTCTCGGCCTCGCCGACCTGCTCGGCGACCGTGGGTAGCACCACCCAGTCGGGTGACACCGTGACCCTCAGCCTGCTGGCTTCCAGCCCGCTGCTGGCCAACGTCACCGCGGCTTCGCCGTCGGCTTCGACCCTGTACGTTTGCGCCATCGCCAACGGCACCCGCGAACTGGTCAAGGTTGATTCGGTGCGTGCGTCCGTGGCCGTTGACTACCAGCTGTCCACCCAGCGCGTCAACCCGACCCTGGATCCGTTCAGCTTCGGCAGCATCGGCTTCAACGGCACCGATCTGGTGTTCCAGAACGTGAACCCGGCCGGTAACGCCACCGCCCAGTCCTTCCTGCGTCTGACCAACAACAACGCCGCGGCGTGCCTGGTCGAGATCGAGGGCAAGGATGACGCTGGCAAGTACAGCCGCAACCCGGTCAAGCTGACCATCCCGGCGCACGCGTCGGCCACGGTCAACTCGGATGACCTGGAGAATGGCAACGCTGGCAAGGGCATCACCGGTGGCTTCACCGATGGCTCGGGCAAGTGGTATGTCCGCGTCAATGCCCAGTGCTCCAACTTCAAGGCTTCGGCTCTGAACCGCAACTCGCAGACCGGCACCGTGACCGATCTGACCCCGGAAAAGACCCAGGGTCTGGTTGAGTGGTCGGTGAACAAGGCCAACAAGCTGTAATGCATCCGGAATGGCCGGCTTGCCGGCCATTCCGAGCAGAACGCTTGAGCTAGCAAGACGGATGGCAGCAATGCCATCCGTCTTTTTTTGTTGGTTGTGGCGGGAAGGTGATGCGGCAACACGTGGCCGGCGCTATCCTGTCGGGCTAGCCTTTTCCTGCATCGAGATGACCGAGGCACCCGCACTGGAGCTGAAGGGGATCGCCAAGACCTATCGGCTATGGGCAACGCCCGGCAGCCGGTTGTGGGTGCCCCTGCTGTACCGCCTGTCCGCGTGGCTGGCCCCGCTGCCCGCCCTCGCGCGCTGGCTGCGCGCCAGTGCGGAGGCGCGGCTGCATCATCACCACGCGCTGCATGACGTGGGGTTCACCCTGCAACGCGGCGAGGCGCTGGGCATCATCGGCCATAACGGCAGCGGCAAGAGCACGCTGCTGCAGATCGTCGCCGGTGTGCTGGAACCGAGTGCGGGCAGCGTGCAGGTCAACGGCCGGGTGGCGGCGCTGCTGGAACTGGGTTCGGGCTTCAACCCCGAGCTGACCGGCCGCGAGAACGTCAAGGTCAATGCCGCCATCCTGGGGTTGACGCCTGCGCAGATCCGCGAGCGGATGGACGCCATCCTCGCCTTTGCCGACATCGGCGACTACATCGACGAGCCGGTCAAGACCTACAGCTCGGGCATGGCGCTGCGGCTGGCGTTCGCGGTGCAGGTACATACCGACCCGGACATCCTGATCGTGGATGAGGCGTTGGCGGTGGGCGACGCCGCGTTCCAGGCCAAGGCGATGGCACGCATCGACGAGATCCTGCGGCGCGGGACCACGCTGTTGTTCGTCGGCCACGACCTCAATGCGGTGAAAGCGTTCTGCCATCGCGCGATGCTGCTGGAGAAGGGCCGCATCGTGCTTGAGGGCCTGCCGGACGAGGTCATCACCGAATACCTTCATCGCACCCACAAGCGCGCGCTGGCCGCGCAGCAGGATGCGCGTGCGGATGCGCTGGAGCGACTCGACGGCGGCTACGGTTTGCAGGATGCCTGCGTAGCGCGTGCCAGCGTCAACGGCGTGCGGCATGCGTCGCTGGCGCATGGCGATGCTCTGTGTTTCGAACTGGCGGTGCGCCGCAACGCCGGCATCGAAGCGCCTTGCCTGATCTTCGACATCCTCGATGGACGCGGCCTGCAGCTGACCGGACGACGCATCGCGCTGGGTCGGGGCGCGGGCGAGGCCACTGTGCGGATCAGGCTGGACGCCGCATTCCAGCAGGGCATCTACCGGGTGCGCACGCGGGTCGTGGATGCCCCTTCGCTGGACCGCACCATGGTGCTGGCGCGGCAGGAGGGTTGGCTGTCGTTCGAGGTGGTGGACGACAGCCGACACTTGTTCACTGGCCTGTTCCCGGTGCCGATGGCGATCGAGGTCGGCAGCTGAACATGCCCCGGATGCTGTTCCACCGCGACTTCGCCGGCTATACCGGCGGCCATGGCAAGGTCTGGGATTATTTCCGCCATGCGCTGGCGCTGGGCTGGGATGCGTGGGTGTATTTCACCCCGGACTCGAAGCGTGACGCCAGCAATCCCTGGATGGCGATGCCGGAGCGGGTTGTTGCCGATTGGCATCCACAGGACTTCGATGTGATGTTCCTTGCCGGTATGGACTGGAACGCACTGGAGGACATCCGCGAACCACCGCGTCCCGTGGTCAACCTGTTGCAACATGTGCGTCACGCATCGCCGGAGTTGCCCTTGCGCGGCTTCCTGCGCGCCCCGGCGCAGCGGATCTGCGTGAGCCAGCCGGTGGCTGACGCGGTGCTGGCGACCGGTGAGGTGAACGGTCCGGTGGCCGTGATCCCGGCCGCGCTGGACCTGCCTCACGACGCGATGCCACGCACGCCTGCGGCTGATGGGCCGGTGCTCATCGCCGGCCTGAAGGCACCGGCGCTGGCGCATGCGCTGGCGGAAGAACTGCGCGCCCGCGGTATCAGCGTCGAACTGCTGGATCGGTGGCTGCCGCGCGCGGACTATCTGGACCGGGTCGCGCGCGCGCCGGTGGCGGTGACCTTGCCGCATCCGACCGAAGGCTTCTATCTGCCTGCGCTGGAGGCGATGGCGCTGGGTGTGCCGGTGGTGCTGGGCGATTGCGTGGGCTCGCGCGAGTACACGCGCGATGGCGAAAACTGCTTGCTGGCGGCGCTGGCGCCGGCGCCACTGGCTGAGGCCGCGCAGCGCGCAATGCAGCCGATGCAGGCTGCGCGCCTGCGGGCTGGCGGTCTGGCGACGGCAGGGCGTTTTGGCCAGGCCGCAGAGCGCGCTGCCTTTGCGCAGCTGCTGCGCGATATTGGGATGGCGGCACCGTGAAGCCCCGCGATCTCATCCTGACCGGCGTCCCGCGCAGCGGCACGACCCTGTGCTGCGACCTGCTGGGGCGGGCCGGCGATACCGTGGCGCTGGTGGAGCCGATGCCGGTGCATGCATTGCCGCTGGATCACGCCGAGGCGGTTGGCTCCATCCGCGGATTCTTCCGCGACTCGCGCGACAGCCTGCTGCGTGCGGGCGAGGCGATCGGCCAGCAGGTCGGTGGACGCGGCCCGGACAACTTCTTCGACGACCAGCGTGACGCGCGCGGCCTGCGTGTGCGCAAGGTGGGGCTGGGCGCGGTCCGCGTCGACAAGCCGCTGTCCCCCTGCTTCACCCTGGTGGTCAAGCACAACGCCGCCTTCGCCGCGTTGCTGCCCACGTTGGCCGAATCCTTCGAATGCCTGGCGCTGGTGCGTAACCCGTTGGCGGTGCTGGCGTCGTGGAACTCGGTGGACCTGCCGGTCGCGCGTGGTCGCCTGCCTGCCGGCGAGCGCCTGGAACCGGCGCTGGCAACCGCGCTGGATGCGCAGCCCGACTTGCTGACGCGCCAGCTGTTGTTGCTGGACTGGCTGTTCGCGCGCTTCGCACGGGTGCTGCCGCGCGCTCGCATCCTGCGCTATGAGGATGTGGTGGGCAGCAACGGCGCGGCCCTGGCGCAAGCCAGCGGCATCGCATTGCCAGCCGCCACGCTGGCCAGTCGCAATGCCAGCCGGCTGTATGACGCCGACGCCTGCGCGGCGTTTGCCGCGCGCTTGCGGGCGGATAGGGGGGCATGGCGCGGGTTCTATGGCGAGGACGAGATCATGGCGGCGCTGGCCGCGCTGACGGCGCCGACATGAGCGCGCCTCGCATCGGCTTCCTGATTGGCGGCGTGCAGAAGGGCGGCACCACCGCCTTGGCGCAGTACCTTGCAGCGCACCCAGGCATCGCCCTGCCGCGTGGCAAGGAGGCGCATGTCTTCGATGCGCCGGATTACGACGATCGGTGGACATCGGCCGACATCGACGCGCGTTATGCCGCGCATTTCGAGCCGGACGCGCAAGGGCTGCATGGCGATGCCACGCCCATCTACTGCTTCCATCCCGCCTTCGTGCGCCGCATCGCCGCCTACAACCCGGCGATGCGCTGGGTCCTTTTGCTGCGCCATCCGGTGGAGCGCGCGGTGTCGCACTACCACATGGAACGGGCGCGCGGCGACGAGTCCTGGCCGTTCTGGCCGGCGATGCTGCTGGAGCGTTGGCGGCTCGCAGGACATCTTGATGATTTCGCCCAAGGCTCGCCGCTGAGGCATTTCAGTTACCGTGCCCGCGGCGACTATGCGCGCCAGCTGGACGTGCTGCTGGCGCACTTCCCGCGCAGGCAGGTGCTGCTGTTGCGCAATGAACAGCTGGCGGCGCGGCCCGCAGAGGCCCTGGCGCAGACACTGGAATTCCTTGGCCTGCCGGCAATGAAACGCGACGACGCTGATTATGTCCGCGTTTTCAAGGGACAATATCCGCCGCTGTCGCGCGATGGGCTCCGGTTCCGGGTATTGCAGCGGCTGATGGGCAGGCCGATGCGGCGTGCACGGGAACGGTTCGGGCTGGAGTGGACATGATGGGCAGCGACGTCGGTGGGCAGGCGTGCAGCAGGTGCGCACGATGATGCAAGCGAAATCCCAGGCATTGCTGGTGCTGGGCATGCACCGCAGCGGCACCTCGGCATTGACCGGATTGCTGGGGCTGCATGGCGTCGAGCTGGGCAGCAACCTGAGCGGGGCGGCGGCTGACAACCAGGCCGGGTTCTGGGAGAGCCATCGCGTAGTGGACTTGCACGAGCGTCTGTTCGCCGCGCTGGGCACCAGTTGGGACGACCCACGGGAACTGCCCGTCGGGTGGCTGGAAACCGCCACCCGGCAGGGGTTCGTGGACGACCTGGTGGGACTGCTGCGCGGGGAGTTCGGCGCAGCTGCGCTATGGGGCGTGAAAGATCCCCGCCTGTGCCGAGTGTTGCCTTTGTGGCGGCAGGCGCTGGCGCGGATGAGCGTGGAGCCGAAATTGGTGTTCGCGTTGCGCGATCCCGGCGAGGTCGCCGGCTCGCTGATGCGTCGCAACGGGCTGTCGTCTGCGACGTCTGCGCTGCTGTGGCTACGCCATCTGGTGGAACCGGTACAGGCGGCAGAGGGCTTGCGTTATTGCGCGATTGACTACCACGCCTTGCTGCAGGACTGGCGTGGTTGCATGGCGCGCGCTGCCGCAGCGCTGGGGCTGATCTGGCCGGTGTCGTCCGATGCCTGCGCAGGCGCGGTATCCGCGTATCTGCGTGCGGATCTGCGCCATCAGCGCGCCGCGGACACCCGCGCGCTGCTGCCTGGCGAATGGCGGGAATGGCTGCTGGAGGCCCATGCGGATGCGCTGGCGGTTGCCGACGGCGTGTTGGATCGGCCGGCCTGGGAAGCGTCGCTGTTGCGCACGATGGCGCGTCTGGCTCCAGCGCAGCCGCTGATACCGGACCTGCAGCCGGCATCCCTGATCGACGCATCGCGCAGGATGCTGGCCGAGGCGGAGCACGCACGCGACGATTACCGCGGAGAAGCTGCGAGGCTGTTCGAGGAAAGTGCACGCGCGCAACGGCTGGTCGTCGAGACTGAAGCAAGATGGCAGGCGGCACAACAGGACCTGCTGGCGGCGTGGGAAAAGGAAAAAGAAATCCGCGCTGCCGCGGAGCAGCAGGCGCAGGCGCACGCCCTGGCGGAGCGAGAGGCGCTGGCGGCGTGGGAAAAGGAAAAAGAAGTCCGCGCTGCCGCGGAGCAGCAGGCGCAGGCGGCATGGGAAGCCGAGAAGCGGGCAAGGGCGGAGGCGGATGCGCAGCTGTCCAGCGCGCGCCAAGGCCTGCTGGAGGCGCATGGTGAGTTGCTCAAGCGCAATGCGCGCATCGAGCGGATCCAGTCGGAGCTGGAGGCGATCAAGGGCAGCCGTTCCTGGCGCTGGACCAGGCCGCTGCGATTCGTGCTGCGTACCTTGCGCCACCGTGGACTGACCCCGGAAGACCGGCGCCTTCTGGGCTGGGGGCCGCACAGTCAGGAGCGTGCGGGCGCATCCCCCGCGCTGGAGGCTGTCACCGCGGCCTCGGTGTCCGCCGTCGCGGTGCCTGCCGCGCTCGCGCCGCGGCCGTCGCAACGGGATGTCTTCGTCTGGGCGGTGATCGACTGGCATTTCCGCATCCAGCGTCCGCAGCATCTGGCGCGTGAGCTTGCCGCCGCAGGCCATCGCGTCTTCTACGTCTCCAACAATTTCATCGACGCCGCGCAGCCGGGATTCTCGGTGGAGGCGCTGGATGCCGACGGTCGATTGTTCCAGGTGAACCTGCACCTTGCCGGGCGGCCTGCGATCTACCACGCCGCACCCGACGCGGCGCAGCGTGAGCAGTTGCGCGCCAGCGTCGGCATGTTGCTGGCATGGACGCGCAGCCACGCCTGCGCATCGCTGGTGCAGCACCCGTTCTGGTTGGAGACGGCGCAGGTCCTGCCCAACCAGCGGCTGGTGTACGACTGCATGGATCACCATGCGGGGTTCGCCGACAACACGGATGACGTGCTCGCCCGCGAGCATGAGCTGATGCGGGCTGCGGATCTGCTGGTGGTGACTTCGGACTGGCTGCACGAAGAGACGCGCCGGCACAACCCGAATTGCCTGACCATCCGCAATGCCAGCCAGTACGAACACTTCTGCGAGCCGCCGGCGGAGGTGTTCCGGGACCCGCATGGGCGCCGGGTGATCGGGTACTACGGCGCGATCGCCGAGTGGTTCGACGTCGAACTGGTGGAGCAGGTGGCGCGCAGGCACCCGGATTGCCTCGTGTTGCTGGTGGGTGCGGACACTGCGGGTGCGCAGCGGCGCCTTGGGCATCTGGACAACGTGCAGTTCACCGGAGAGGTGCCTTACGCACGCTTGCCGTTCTACCTGCACGCCTTCGACGTCTGCCTGCTGCCTTTCCATGTGGTGCCGCTGACGTTGGCGACCAACCCGGTGAAGATCTACGAATACCTGAGCGCCGGCAGGGAGGTGGTGTCGGTGGCGCTGCCCGAGATGCGGCAGTTCGGCGACCTGGTGCGTACCGGCGGCGATGGGCCGGCATTCCTCGCCGCGCTGGACGCCGCACTGCAGGCGCCGGGTGATGCGGCCATGGTGGCGCGCCGCCGCGCGTTTGCCGCCGGCCAGACCTGGAGGCACCGCGCGACCGATCTGATGGAGGCGGTGGAGGCATTGCCGCAGCCGCGGGTCAGCGTGGTGGTGCTTTGCTACAACAATGCCAGCTTCACCCGTGCCTGCCTGGACAGCCTGGAGAAGTACAGCGACTACCCGAATCTCGAGCTGATCGCGGTGGACAACGCGTCCTCGGATGAGACGCCGGCACTGCTGTCGGCATGGGCCGCGGCCGCCCCTGGTCGCCGGCACATCGCCAACGGCTCCAACCTCGGGTTTGCGGGCGGCAACAACGTGGGCCTGGCCGCCGCGACCGGCGAGTACCTGGTCATCCTCAACAACGACACCTTCGTCACGCCGGGCTGGGTGTCGACCCTGGTCCGGCATTTCCGGAGCGATCCCTCGCTCGGGGTCCTGGGCCCGGTCACGAACAACATCGGCAACGAAGCGCGTATCGAAATCGGTTACACCGACATGGCGCAGATGCTGGACGCGTCAGGCGACTACACCGCCCGCCATGCCGGCCTGCGGTTGCCGCTGCAAACGGCCGCGTTCTTCTGCGTGATGCTGCCGCGGCGGGTATACGAGGCAGTCGGCGGACTGGACGAGGCCTTCGGCATCGGCATGTTCGAGGACGACGACTATTGCCGGCGCGTCGAGCAGGCCGGCTGGACGGTGGCCTGCGCCGAGGACGTGTTCGTGCACCATCACCTCTCCGCTTCGTTCGACCAGATCAAGCAGGAGCGCCGGCAGCAGATGTTCGAGCAGAACAAGGCAATCTACGAGGCGAAGTGGGGCCCATGGGTGCCGCACAGGTATCGGGAACAGGACGCAGGAAAGTTGGCAGGATGAACATGTTGGATGGGCGATTGAAGGCCGTGAAGCACATACTCTGCATCGTTGGCACCCGCCCGGAAGGGATCAAGATGGCCCCACTCATTCGGGCCCTGAAGCGTGAGCCTTGGGCCAAGGTCACGGTGCTCTCGACGGCACAGCACCGCGATCTGCTCGACCAGGTGCTGGTCCTGTTCGACATCAAGCCGGACGTGGACCTGGACATCATGCGGGAGAACCAGCAGCTGCCCGAGCTGACTGCACGCCTGATCACCGCGCTCGATGCGAAGTTCGCCGATCTTTCCCCGGACATCGTGCTGGCCCAGGGCGATACCACCACGGTGATGACCGCCGCGCTGGTCGCGTTCTACCGGCGCATCCCGTTCGGCCATGTGGAAGCGGGCCTGCGCACGCATGACCTCGACAATCCCTTCCCTGAGGAGATGAACCGGGTCGTGGCTGGCCACTTGGCGCGCTGGCATTTCGTGCCAACCGAGCGGTCCCGCGCCAACCTGCTGCGCGAGGGCATTCCGGCCGACAGGATCCACGTCACCGGCAATACGGTGATTGATGCGCTGCTCGACGTGGCCGCCAAGGAGTGGCCGCTGGATGTACCGCTTGATCCGTCGAAGCGGCTGTTGCTGGTGACCGCGCACAGGCGGGAAAACTTCGGCGAGCCGTTGCGTGCGATGTGCCGCGCGATCCTGGCTCTGGTCGAGCGTCATCCGGATGTGGAGGTGCTGTATCCGGTGCACCCGAACCCGAACGTCAAGGCGGTGGCAAACGAGCTGCTGGGAAACCATCCGCGGATCCGCCTGTGCGCGCCGCTGGACTATGCCCCGTTCGTGGAGGCGCAGAAACGGGCCTACCTGATCCTGACGGATTCGGGGGGCGTGCAGGAGGAGGCGCCCGCGCTCGGCAAGCCGGTGCTGGTGATGCGCGTGGAAACCGAGCGGCCGGAAGCCGTGGATGAGGGGGTGGTGAAGCTGGTGGGGATGGACGAGGCACGAATCGTGGCCGAAGCGTCGCGCCTGCTCGATGACCCGCAGGCCTGGCGTGCTATGGCGCGCGGCGTGTCGCCCTATGGCGACGGCAAGGCGTCGCAGCGCATTGTCCAGGTACTGGGTGATGCATAGGCGCGCGCAGTCCTGGGTGAAGTGGTCTCCGCTGCGGGGTGGGTGCACGGCAGCAGTGCTGGGCATGGTGCTTGCGGGGGGGTGCCAGCGTCCGCCGGCTGACGTGTCCGCTGTGGCCTATCGCGTCGTGGACGAAGGGCGCGCGACGGGAGATTGCACGGCCTGCATCATCACGATGAACGAAAGCGCCTGTATGGCCGGCGGACAGGCCGCAGCGCTGGCCTGGCACCTTCCGTCCGGGATGCAGGCAACCGCCGTGCGCATCGAGGCCGAACGCATGGACGGGAGCCGGATATCGCTGGCGCAGGGCGGCAAGGAAGGACGGGCGCAGATTCCAGTCGTCCTGCAGCCGGAAGAACGCGTGTATCTGCTCGACGCGGATAGCGGGAAGCCGCTGGCGTTTATTCGAGTGGAAACGCCTTTGGGCTGCGCGCCTGGCGGCCCACAGGCGGGTCGCTGATTCTCAGGGCGGCGATACCAGTTCCATCGGCCCCGGCGGGGCGGCCAGTGGCTGCATGGAGTAGCGGGCCAGCAACTGCTCCGAGAATGCATTCAGATGGTGGTCCCGCAGCAGGGTGATGGAACGCATCTGTTCCTCGCGGGGCGCTTGGCAGATCACCAGCATGGGGACGCAGGAGGCCAGCTTGGCCGCAGGATTGACGCCGAGCAGGATGATCTCGCGCCCCTGGTTATTGGCATAGGCGCGGACATAAGGCGCCGCCTTCCATGTGGCTTGCGACAACGGATATTGCATGGCCAGTAGCAGGGCCAGTCCGAGGGCAACGCTCCAGCGCTGCGGACGCCGCCACCTGCTCCAGTCAGAACCTGCTGCCAATAGCGCCAGCGCGACGATGCATAGCTGGTAGGTCATCAGGTACCGTTGCTGGAAAACGTAATCCGGTCCAAACAAGGGGACGCGGACCAGGACGATGCCTGCCATCCCGCCATAGGCGAACAGCATCAACGCGGCCGCCACGAACACGGTCCGATTCCATCGATCCCTGAGCACGCGCCACCAGAACCAGAGATGGGCGGCGATTACCAGCAGGCCAATGAGGGCATGCACCCTTTCGTCGAACCAGGGAAGGTTCTGCTGCAGCGTGGCCCGGTCTGCCACAGAGAGTGCCGCAAGCGACAGCAGCATCTGCAGCAGGCGTTCCCAGCCGAAGCCCGCCAGTACGGCCAGCGCGTGCGTGGCGGGCTCCTCCGGCATGCCTGCGTGAAGGTAGTAGCTGCTGGCCATCCGGTAAGCGATGACGGTACCGACGACCACCGCCAGTGCCAGCGCGATGGACTTCCGGCTGGCCTCACGATGCTTGGATGCCAGCAACGCCAGACACAGCGCGATGCTGATGCTGGAGATGACCGCAAGGTTGTCCAGGGTGAATGCAACGAAGGGAGCCAGCAGGAGCAGCGGCAACCACTGTCGAAACATCACGGCCTGCCAGACCGCCATCGCCGTCGCGACCAGGGCCAGCGGTCCGAGGTAGCCGAGCGTGACCAGCGACCAGTTGAACGCCATCCCCCCATTGAGGGAGACCAGGCTGGCAGCGGCTGTCACCATCGCCAGGAGCCAGCTCCAGGTCGCACCCCCTGCCTCGGGCCGGTCTTGGCGCGCTATTTGGAGCATCAACAGCCAGGTGACGGCAGCAAATCCCAGACCGAGGTAGGCCTCGATCACGAAGTCCAGATCGAAGGTCTCCGCGTTCCACAAGAGCAGGAGCTTGTGGATGGGTTGTGCATGATCGCCACCGGGCCGCTTCATGTAGAGGTCAAGGAGGCTGACGCCGCCGTTGTAGTACTTCTGCAGGAAGGCGTCGACGAAGTACCAGCCGTCCGACGTAACGAATGGATTGCCGGCATGCGCGATGTACAGCGCGGCATTGGCGAAGGCGGTGACCGCCAGTGCGACGGCTGCCGCGGTGCGCCAGTCAGGCAGGGTTTGCTGCAGGGACGGGACTTTCATGCGTCAGGCGAGGTGGTGCAGGGCATCGTCGGCGGCTTCGAGGATGGCGGGTATGTGCTCTTCCACGCCGACCCACAACGGTAGGCGGACCAGCCGCTCGCTGATGTCGTCGGTGATCGCCATGCTGGCGGGTGTACGTCCGAGCGTGCGGCCCGCGGGCGACGAATGCAGCGGAATGTAGTGGAAGACGGTCTGCACGCCCGCTTCCTTGAGTCGGTGGATGAAGTGGGTACGTGCTTCCAGCGATGGCAGCAGCAAGTAGTACATGTGCGCGTTATGGGTGCAGTGGGCGGGCACCACCGGCCGTCGCAGGCGCCCCGCGGCTTCGTAGCTGGCCGCCCATGCGTGGTAACGCTCCCAGATCGCCAGCCGGCGGGCGGTGATCTGGTCGGCCTCCTCCATCTGGGCACAAAGGAACGCCGCGGTGATCTCGCCGGGAAGGAAGGAGGAGCCGACGTCCACCCAAGTGTACTTGTCCACCTGTCCGCGGAAGAAGCGACTGCGGTTGGTGCCCTTTTCCCGCAGGATCTCCGAACGCTCCGCGTAATGCTCGTCGCGGCACAGCAGCGCCCCGCCTTCGCCGGAAATGATGTTCTTCGTCTCGTGGAAGCTCAGCGCGCCGAGATCGCCGATGGTGCCGAGCGGGCGTCCCCTGTAGCTGGACATGATCGCCTGCGCTGCATCCTCGACTATGGCCAGTCCATGGCGGGCGGCAATGTCCAGCAGGGTATCCATCTCGCAGGCCACGCCGGCGTAATGGACCACGCAGATGGCGCGGGTGCGCGGGGTGATTGCCGCCTCCACCAGGCGCTCATCCAGGTTCAGAGTGTCCTCGCGCACATCCACGAACACCGGTACGGCTCCCCGCAACACGAAGGCGTTGGCAGTGGAGACGAACGTGTAGGAGGGCATGATGACTTCGTCGCCAGGCTGCAGGTCGAGCAGTAGCGCAGACATTTCCAGGGCAGCCGTACAGCTGTGGGTGAGCAGTGCGCGCCGGGCCCCGGTGCGCTGCTCCAGCCATGCATGGCTTCGCTTGGTGAACTGGCCGTCACCGGACAGATGGCCGTTGGCATGCGCCTGGGCGATCAGCCAGAGTTCGCGGCCCGTCATGAACGGTTTGTTGAAGGGAATCATGTCCAGGTCCTGTCATCCCTTGCTGAGGATGCTGAGTCCGACGACCACAACCACCAATCCGACGATCTTGGGGCGGGTGAGTGCTTCACCGAACAGGGGGATGGCGAGCAGGCCCACGAGCAGGAAGTTGATCGCCATGAACGGGTAGGCCTTGCTCAGCGGCAGGCGCGAGATGGCCATCATCCAGCAAAGCGAGGCAAGGAATGCCGCGACGAAGGCTGAAATGACCCAGGGGCGAAGCAGCAGGAGCAGGAGGGTGGGCCAGCTTTCCATGAAGCGGAACGGGGCCGCCGCCGGCGTGGTGACCTGCCACTTGAGGATCAGTTGGCCGTAGGTGGTGAACAGGATGGTGGCGGCCACCATCAACCATGGGAACAGGGAGGACATACGCTATCGACCGGGCTGGAAGTTCTTGGGCACGTTGACATGGTACGTGTCGTAGGCGCGGTCGATGGCCAGGCCGGCGCGGGCCCATGCCCGCTGCACGCGGTAGTTCCATACCTGGGTCGAGACTGAGAGCTCGGTCATCCCACTCCGCGCATAGTGCGCGAGCAGGAAGTCGAGCAGTTCCGAGTAGAGTCCGCGTCCCTGCCAGTCGGGATCAACGGCGTTGAGCACGATCTCGACGGTTGATCCTGTCGCGTCGATGCGGCAGGTTGCGAAGCCGCGCACCTCGTCGTTCTCGCAGCGCACCCAGGTTTCTTTTTGCGGAGCGGGGCTGGTGGCGTACGTGAGCGCCCACTCCACGTAGCCTTCCAGAATGGCGGCCGGCTGAAACCAGGGGTTCGCATGGTAGTGGTTGCGGTAGCCTGCGAAGCTCCTTCGCACGAGGTGCGCCAGCGCCTCCTCGTCACCGGGGCCGGATCGGCGGACTGCAGGCACGATGGTGCTTCCGACGCCGGCGCGGGCGGCGAGCGCGGCCTGGTAGTAGACCAGCGTATCGGCATGGAGCGGGACCAGTCCTGCCCCCGCAAGTGCCGCAAGCTGCCCGGTGTCCCCCGCCGCGCAGCGGAAGATGGCCACGTCTGGGCGCAGTGCCAGGATGTCGTCGAGGATGCTGTCTGGCGTTGCGTTCGGGCCGATGGTGCCGCGAGCGATGTCGAGTCCGAAACGTTTCGATTCGACCGGCGAAGGATGCAGGATGCGCGCGTTTCCCATGGGTCAGGAGGCCGCCAGGGTGTCTTCGGCGACGATGAAGTTGGGTCGGTGCTTGGCCTGCCCGTGCAGCTTGCCGACGTACAGTCCAACCACGCCTACGCTGGACACGATCGCCCCTCCCACCAGCCAGATCGACGCGATGATGCTGGTAAAGCCGGCCACGGCGATGTCGCCGATCGAATAGCGGTAGATGCTCAACGCCACGACGCACAGCGAAAGGAAGGCAAAGGCCAATCCGGTCTTGACCACCAGCCGTAGCGGCTTGTCGGAGAACGACAGCGCGATGTTCATCGCCAGCCGCACCAGCTGCCGCAGACTGTAGCCACTGCTTCCCTCGGTGCGCCTGGCATGCGTCACAGGAACCAGGGTGGTGCGAAAGCCTGTCCAACGCACCAGCAAGGGGAAGAAGCGGTCCGACTCCGGCATGGCGTTGACCGCATCGATCACCTTGCGTGAGTAGGCGCCGAAGTTCGCGGTGCTCGGGTCATGGGCGCTGTCGGTCAGCCAGCCGAGCAGCCGGTAGAATGTGCGCGATCCGGCCTTCTTGAATGCCGAGTCCTGGCGGTCGGCCCGGCTGGCCAGTGCGATATCGACGCCGTCACGCAGGGCCTCGAGCAGCTTGGGGATTTCTTCGGGAACGTCCTGCAGGTCGCAGTCCATGACCACGACCCGCCTTCCATTCGCGTGCGCCAGCCCCGCGCTGATGGCAGCGTGCTGGCCGAAGTTCCTCGACAGTCTCAGCCCCCGCACTGCTGGATACCGGTCGGCCAGTTCGAGGATGCGTCCCCACGCGCCATCAGGACTGCCGTCGTCTACCAGGATCACCTCGTGCGATGCGGCGATGGACGCGACAGCAGCCGCGACCCGTTCGACCAGATCCTCCAGACAGCCCTTGCATCCATAGACCGGCGAGATGATCGACAGGTCGGGCGTACTCGAGGTGTTCGGCATGTTCCTCCCTGGATGTGCTGATGCTGGGTCCGACGCTGGCGGGCTTGGGCGCACGCGGACTGGATGCACTCAGCCCAGCGCCGCTTCCAGCTCCGGCAGGATCTGGAACAGATCCCCCACGAGGCCGATGTCCGCGATCTCGAAGATCGGCGCGTCGCCGTCCTTGTTGATGGCGACGATCGTGCCGGCGTCCTTGATGCCGGTGAGGTGCTGGATGGCGCCGCTGATGCCGACGGCCACGTACAGCTCCGGGGCGATGATCTTGCCGGTCTGGCCGACCTGCAGTTCGTTCGGCACGTAGCCGGCGTCGACCGCCGCGCGCGAGGCGCCCACCGCCGCGCCCAGCCTGTCGGCCAGCGCGTAGATGACCTTGAAGTTCTCCTCGCTGCCGAC
This sequence comes from Thermomonas sp. XSG, assembly GCF_014678725.1. Taxonomy (NCBI): domain Bacteria; kingdom Pseudomonadati; phylum Pseudomonadota; class Gammaproteobacteria; order Lysobacterales; family Lysobacteraceae; genus Thermomonas; species Thermomonas sp. XSG. The sequence continues at coordinate 1,862,882 of NZ_CP061497.1, forward strand.
GCCGCGGCCGCCGGAGACCACGCGCTTGGCGCTCTGCAGGTCCGGGCGGTCGGACTTGCCGGCGGCCAGGCCCTTGAAGCGGGTGTGCGCGGGCAGCGCGGCATCGACGCTGGTGGCTTCGACCGCGGCGCTGCCGCCCTGCGCGGCTTCCGGCCAGGAGGCGGTGCGCACAGTGGCGACCACGACCTGGTCGGCCGGTGCCTCGACGGTGATGATGGCGTTGCCGGCGTAGATCGGGCGCTTGAAGGTGTGGCTGCCTTCCACCGCCATCAGGTCGGAGACCTGGTTCACGCCCAGCAGCGCGGCGACGCAGGGCATCAGGTCCTTGCCGAAAGTGGTGGACGGGCCGAACACATGGCTGTAGCCCCGGGCCAGCGCGGCCACCTGCGGGGCCAGCACCTGCGCGATGGCATCGGCGTTGGCGGCGTTGGCGACGGTCAGCACCTTGCGCACACCCGCGATCTGCGCGGCCTGCGCGGCGACGCCGGCCGGGTCGGCGGCCAGCACCACGACGTCGATGGCGGCGGGCGAGAGCGCCTGCGCAGCGGACACGGTCTTGGCGGTGGCGGCGTTGAGCTTGCCGCCCAGGTGTTCGGCAACGATCAGGACGTTGGACATCACAGGAGCCCCTTCTGCTTGAGCGCGGCGACCAGTTCGGCCGCATCCTTCACCATCACCCCGCGGCTGCGCTTGGCCGGCGCGGCGTAGTGGGTGGTCTTGAACGAGTCGTTGGCATCGACGCCGAGGTCGGCGAAGGCGATGGTCTCCAGCGGCTTGCTCTTGGCCTTCATGATGTCGGGCAGCTTGATGAAGCGCGGCTCGTTGAGGCGCAGGTCGGTGGTGACCACCGCCGGCAGGTCGACTTCCAGCGTTTCCAGGCCGGCATCGACCTCGCGCACCACGGTGGCCTTGCCCGCTTCGACGTCGAGCTTGGATGCGAAGGTGGCCTGCGGACGGCCCCACAGCGTGGCCAGCATCTGCCCGGTCTGGCTGGCGTCGTCATCGATGGCCTGCTTGCCGAGGATGACCAGGTCCGGCTGCTCCTTCTCGACCAGCTTCAGCAGGGCGCGGGCGGCGGTCAGCGGCTGCACCGGCTGGTCTGCGACCACGTGGATGGCGCGGTTGGCGCCCATCGCAAGGCCGTTGCGCAGGTGCGGCTGGGCATCGGCGGGCGCGATGGTGGCGACCACCACTTCGGTGGCGATGCCCTTGTCGCGCAGGCGCAGGGCTTCTTCCAGCGCGATGTCGTCGAACGGGTTGGGCGACAGCTTGACGCCGTCGGTGACCACGCCGGAACCGTCCGGCTTGACCTGGATGCGGACGTTGTAGTCCACCACGCGCTTGTAGCCGACGAGGATCTTCATCGTGTGGATGTCCTTGCGGAATCGAGAAAGGGGCCTTTCGGGCCGACCGCCTATTTTAGCGGACGCCCGCCGGGGCTGCCTGCGCAGCCGGCGATTGCCCGAAAGTACGCTGGGTGTTCTCGCACGAATCGCTAGAATGGCTGCTCTACCCGCATTGGAGAACGGCCCGTGGCGTCCGCCAAGAGCAAGCTGTACGACAGTGCCGCCGCCGCCCTGGACGGGCTGGTGGCGGATGGCCAGACCCTCGCCGTCGGCGGCTTCGGTCTGTGCGGCATCCCCGAGGCGCTGATCGCGGCGCTGCGCGATTCCGGGGTGAAGAACCTGACCGCGATTTCCAACAACGCGGGCGTGGACGGGTTCGGCCTTGGCCAGCTGCTGGGCACGCGGCAGATCCGCAAGATGATTTCCTCCTACGTCGGCGAGAACAAGGAGTTCGAGCGCCAGTTCCTGGCCGGCGAGCTGGAGTTGGAATTCAACCCGCAGGGCACACTGGCCGAACGCCTGCGCGCGGGCGGTGCGGGGATCCCGGCGTTCTTCACCGCCACCGGCTACGGCACGGTGGTGGCCGAAGGCAAGGAAACCCGCGAATTCGACGGTCGCATGTACGTGATGGAAACCGCGCTGAAGGCGGACGTGTCGCTGGTCAAGGCATGGAAGGCCGACAAGGCCGGCAACCTGGTGTTCCGCAAGACCGCGCGCAACTTCAACCCGGCCTGCGCGATGGCCGGCAAGGTCTGCGTGGCCGAGGTGGAGGAGCTGGTGGAGATCGGCGATATCGACCCCGACCACGTGCACCTGCCCGGCATCTACGTGCAGCGCATCGTCGTCAACCCGACGCCGGAGAAGCGCATCGAGCAGCGCACCATTCGCCAGCCGGAGAACAACTGAGATGGCTTGGACCCGTGAACAGATGGCGCAGCGCGCCGCCCGCGAACTCACCGACGGCGCCTACGTCAACCTCGGCATCGGCCTGCCCACGCTGGTGGCCAACTACATCCCCGACGGGGTGAACGTGTGGCTGCAGAGCGAAAATGGCCTCCTCGGCATCGGTCCGTTCCCGACCGAAGCCGAGCTCGACGCCGACCTGATCAATGCCGGCAAGCAGACCGTCACCGCGGTGCCGGGCGCCAGCTTCTTCGGCAGCCATGATTCCTTCGCGATGATCCGCGGCGGCCACATCAACCTGGCGATCCTCGGCGCGATGGAAGTGACCGACAAGGGCGACCTGGCCAACTGGATGGTGCCCGGCAAGATGGTCAAGGGCATGGGCGGCGCGATGGACCTGGTGGCCGGCGTGCAGCGGGTGGTGGTGCTGATGGAGCACGTCACCAAGGCCGGCACGCCGAAGATCATCCCCGAGTGCACCCTGCCGCTGACCGGCGTGGGCGTGGTCAACCGCATCATCACCGAGCTGGGGGTATTCGACGTGACCCCGGAGGGGCTGAAGCTGGTCGAGCTGGCCGAGGGCGTGAGTCGCGAGGAAGCTGTCGAAAAGACGGGCGTGGCGCTGCACTGAGCCGCGCTTGGCGCCTAAGAAAAAGCCGCCCTTTGGGGCGGCTTTTTCATGGGGCTCACATGTTCTGGTAGTTCGGCCCGCCGCCGCCCTGCGGGGCGACCCAGACGATGTTCTGGGTCGGATCCTTGATGTCGCAGGTCTTGCAGTGCACGCAGTTGGCGGCGTTGATCTGCAGGCGCTCACTGCCGGCCTCGCCGACGAATTCGTACACGCCCGCCGGGCAGTAGCGCGCCTCGGGGCCGGCGAATTCATTGAGGTTCACGGTCACCGGGATGGCCGGGTTCTTCAGGGTCAGGTGCGCCGGCTGGTTCTCGTCGTGGTGGGTGCTGGACAGGAACACCGAGCTGAGGCGGTCGAAGGTCAGCACGCCATCGGGCTTCTGATAGTCGATCTTCGGCTGGCTCGCCGCCGGCTGCAGGCAGGCGTGGTCGGGCTGCTGGCGGTGGATAGTCCACGGCGGGTTGCGGATGCCCAGCTTCGGCAGCAGCCACTGCTCGATGCCCGTCATCAGGGTGGCGAAGCCGCGGCCCTTCTTGAACCACTGTTTGAAGTTCTTCGACTGCCGTAGTTCGGCGTGCAGCCAGCTGTTCTCGAAGGCGGCCGGGTAGGCGGTGAGCTCGTCGCGCTGACGGCCTTCAGCCAAGGCCGCGAGAGCGGCTTCGGCGGCGAGCATGCCGGTCTTGATCGCGGCGTGGCTGCCCTTGATGCGGCTGGCGTTGAGGAAGCCGGCCTCGCAGCCGACCAGTGCGCCGCCGGGGAAGATCGTCTTCGGCAGGCTGAGCAGGCCGCCGGCGGTCAGCGCACGCGCGCCGTAGCCGATGCGCTTGCCGCCTTCCAGGTGCTTGCGGATCGACGGGTGGGTCTTGAAGCGCTGGAATTCACCGAACGGGCTCAGCCACGGGTTCTTGTAGTCCAACCCGATCACGAAGCCGACCGCGATCCTGCCGTCCTCGGCGTGGTACAGGAACGAGCCGCCGTAGGTGTCGCTCGCCAGCGGCCAGCCGGCGGTGTGCACGACCAGGCCAGGCTGGTGCTTCGCCGGATCGGCCTGCCACAGTTCCTTGATGCCGATCGCGTAGCTCTGCGGGTCCTTGCCTTCGTCCAGTTTGTACTTCGCAATCAGCTGGCGGCCCAGCTGGCCACGCGCACCCTCGGCGAAGATGGTGTATTTCGCATGCAGCTCCATGCCCGGCTGGTACTGGTCGGTGGGCTGGCCGTCCTTGCCGATGCCCATGTCGCCGGTGGCCACGCCCCTGACCGCGCCGGCTTCGTCGTAGAGCACTTCGGCGGCTGCGAAGCCGGGGAAGATCTCCACGCCCAGCGCTTCGGCCTGCTGCGCCAGCCAGCGCGCCAGCGCGCCGAGGCTGACCACGTAGTTGCCGTGGTTGTGGAAGCACTCCGGCAACAGCCAGTGCGGGGTGGCGCGCGCGGAGGTTTCGTCGAGGAACAGGAACTCGTCGCGGGTCACCGCCTGCTTCAGCGGCGCACCGCGCTCCTTCCAGTCCGGGAACAGCTCGGTCAGCGCCTTGGGGTCGACGATGGCGCCGGACAGGATGTGCGCGCCCGGTTCAGAGCCCTTCTCGAGCACGCAGACCGAGACTTCGCTGCCGGCTGCGCTGGCCAGCTGCTTGAGCCGGATCGCGGTGGCCAGGCCGGCCGGGCCGGCGCCCACCACCACGATGTCGTATTCCATCGACTCGCGTTCGACGGCGTCCTGGGCGGCTGAATTCATGCGGCTCTCCTCTGGCAGACCGCCGATTGTCCGGGCTTTGTCTGGAGCCGGCAATCTAGCGGCGGGATGCCGCGGCGGTCAGCGCGCGGGTGCAGATGGATGCGGCTGGCCGGCGTGCGCCTGCCCGGCCTGCAGGCTCCAGCCGGCGACGTCGTGGCTCAGCCCGGCCAGTGCCTGTGAGAAGGCGTCGGCGACCTCCGCCACCGCCACCCCCGTCGCAGGCTGTGACTGGCGGAAGTTGCGGCTGCCCGCCACGCTCTGGTCGCGCAGGTGCAACAGGGTGGCGTTGACTTCGACCACTGCGGCGGGCAGCGCGCTGCCGGCGTACTCGGCGCGGAACGCGCGCACCTCCAGCAGCAGCCGGTAGTCGGCACTGAGGCCGCTGCCCTGGCGCGCCACCAGCGGCAGCTTGCCGCTGTCCTCCAGCGTACGCAGCACCGCGTCCTGCACCATCTCCGCGGGGGTGCGCGCCCACAGCGCGCCGCGGTAGACCTGCAGTTCGCCCGGTACCGGGCTGACCACGATCCGCGGGCCGTCTTCCATCTGCGCTTCGCCGGAGCGCGCCAGCGCCAGTGACCAGTCCACGGCAGGCCAGGACGGGTCGACGCGCCGCGCCGGCTCGGGGGCGTAGATGGTCGGGGTTTCGCGGGGGCCGCCGATCAGGCTGCTGCAGCCTGCCAGCAGCAGGCTGGTGGCGAGCAGGGCGGGGCGGAGGCATCGCTGCAGGCGGGTCATTTGGGGTCGAACTCCTTGGGGGCGTCGCGGCCCAGGATGTAGCGGGCGGGGTTGCCTTCCAATCGCCCGCTCAGCGCGCGCAGGTCGCGCATCAGCGCGCGCAGCTCCACCAGGGTGGGGCCCAGCTGGGCGAGGCCGTCGGTGGTGAAGCTCTGCAGGGCCGGCCGGTTCTCCGCGATCATGGCATTGGCGTTGCCGGCGGTCGCATCCAGCTTCGTCACCACCGCATCAAGCTTGTCCAGCAACGCCGGCAGGCGCTGCACCAGGTTGCGGTCCACGCCCTGGATCGCACCATCGGCATGGGCCAGGGCCGTCTTCATCGCCGCCGTGGCATCGCGTGCATTGACGATCAGCTCGCCGATCTCCTCGCGGCGGCCTGCGATGCTGCCGCTTGCCTGTTCGAGGTTTTCCAGCGTCTGCGAGATGCGGCGGATGTTGTCCTCGCTCAACACTTGGTCCAGCCGCGCCACCAGCCGGTTGGCGGTGTCGGCGATGTTCTGCAGCGCCGACGGCTCGGTGCGGATCACCGGCAGGTGTCCGTCCGACGAGGGTTGCAGGGCCGGCGCGTTGGGGCTGCCGCCGGTGAGCTGGATGAACGGCACGCCGGTGATGCCCTGCTGCGAGAGCTTGGCGCGGGTGTCGGTCTTGACCGGGGTGTTGGCCTTCAGCTTCAGGCGTGCGATGACCCGTCGCGCATCGTTGTCGTCCAGGTTCAGGCTTTCCACCGTGCCTACCGCCAGCCCGTTGTACTGCACGCTGCCGCCTTCGGTGAGGCCGGTCACGGGCTCGGTGAACACCACCATGTATTCGCGCCAGTTGCGCGCCGCCGAAAAGTTGCTGGCCCACAACGCGAACAGCAGCAGGAGCACCGTGGTCACCAGCGTGAAGGTGCCGATCAGCACGTAGTTGGCGCGCGTCTCCATCAGGTGAGCTCCATCAGTCGTTGCCTTCCACCGAAGCGCGCGCGGCACGCGCCCGGGGGCCGTTGAAGTAGGCCTGCACCCACGGATGGTCGAGCCGTTCCAGCTCGGCCACCGGCGCGGTCGCCAGGACCTTGCGGTCGGCCAGCACCGCCACCCGGTCACAGATAGCGTATAGCGTGTCGAGATCGTGCGTGATCAGGAACACGGTCAGGCCCAGCGCCCGCCGCAGGGTCAGGATGAGTTCGTCGAACGCCGCCGCGCCGATCGGGTCGAGGCCGGCGGTGGGTTCGTCGAGGAACAGCACCGGCGGGTCCAGCGCCAGCGCACGCGCCAGCGCCGCGCGCTTGCGCATGCCGCCGGACAGCTGCGATGGCAGCTTGTCTATGGCATCCGCCGGCAGCCCCGCCAGCTTGATCTTCAGCAGCGCAAGTTCATAGCGCAGCGATTCCGGCAGCTCCGGGTAGTACTCCTTCAGCGGCACCTGCACGTTCTCGCCGACGGTCAACGACGAGAACAGGGCGCCATCCTGGAACAGCACGCCGGTGCTGCGCTCGATATGCCGACGCACCATCGGATCGGTGGATGTCGCGTCCATGCCCAGCACCTCGATGCGCCCGGCGTCCGCCCTGCGCAACCCCAGCACCGAGCGCATCAGCACCGACTTGCCCGAGCCGGACCCGCCGACCACGCCGAGGATCTCGCCGCGCCGCAGGTCGAGGTCGACGCCGTCGTGCACGATCTGCTCGCCGAAGCGGTTGACCACCCCGCGCATGCGCACCACCGGTGCTTCCTCCCGGGGGCTGCCGTCGCTGGTGCGGGGTGCGGTGGCGTCGACCATGCTCAATAGTCCATCTGCATGAACCACAGCGCGGCAAAGGCGTCGATCACGATCACCATCGAGATCGCCTGCACCACGCTGGAGGTGGTGCGCTCGCCCAGCGACTGCGCGGTGCCCTTGACCTGCAGGCCCTCCAGGCAGCCGATCAGGCCGATCACCAGCGCGAACAGCGGCGCCTTGGTCATGCCGACCACGAAGTGCCGCAGCTGCATGGTTTCGTGCGCGCGCGCGAGGTAGGCGACGACGGGGATGTCGAGGTTGAACGCACCCACCGCCATGCCGCCCAGCATGCCGGCCAGCATCGCGATGAAGGTCAGCAGCGGCAGCATCGCCAGCAGCGCCAGCACGCGCGGGATCACCAGCAGGTCGACCGGGTCGAGGCCGAGCACGCGGATCGCGTCCACCTCCTCGCGGTTCACCATCATGCCGATCTGCGCGGTGAACGCGCTGGCGGTGCGGCCGGCCAGCAGGATCGCGGTGAGCAGCACCCCGAATTCACGCAGGAACGCGGCGTTGACCAGTTCGACCACGAAGATCGTCGCGCCGAAGTCGGCCAGCACCATCGCGCCGAGGAAGGCGATCACCGCGCCCACCATGAACGACAGCAACGCCACCAGCGGCACCGCGTCCAGGCCGATCTGTTCCATGTGGTGGACGGTGGCGGTCAACCGCAGCCGCGCCGGCTCCTTGAACAGGCGCAGCAGCTTGGCCTGCACCTCGCCGAAGAAGCCGATCAGGATGACCACCTCGTGGGCGTTTTCCACCACCGCATGGCCCAGCCGCTCCATCGCCGCCTTGACGCCGAGTTCGCGCTTGCGCGCGGGGCGGTCGTCGTGGACGTTCTCGATCGCATCCACCAGCGGCTGCTGGTCGGTGCGGAAGCGCAGCGTCGAATAGTCCAGCCCGCGGCGGTCGGCAAAGCGCAGCAGCTGCAGCACGCCGAGCGTGTCCAGCCGTTCGCAACCGCGCGCGTCCACGCCGACCACCTGTTCCGGTGCAGCCGCGAGCGCGGTCGCGATCGCGCCGGCATGGCGCAGCGTCCAGCGGCCGCGCAGGCGCAGGACGCCCGGATCTCCATCCTGGTCGATGCCGGCGGCAGGCGTGGCGCTGTCGGTTACCGGTTCCATGCCGGGCAAGCTTACGCAATGCCGTGTCGACGTGTGCATGCGCCATCGCCCATGCGATGCTTAGGGGCCTCCTCCGCCCGTCCGCCATGACCGAAGCGACCTACACCGAACGCATTGCCTTCGTGGTGGACCTGGCCCGGCACCTGCACGCCTATGGCACCACCTCGCAGCGCATGGAGGCGGCGATCGAGTCGGTGGCGCGCAAGCTGGCGCTGGAATGCCAGCCGTGGTGCAACCCGACCGGGATCATCCTGTCCTTCAGCGACCCGGCGCGGCCGGCCGGCGAGTCGGACACCACCCGCATCATCCGCCCGGGGCTCGGCGATACCAACCTGCGCAAGCTGTGCGAGGCCGACCGCATCGCCGAGGACGTGATCAACGGCCGCATGGGGATCGGCGCCGGCCGCGCGGCGCTGCGCGAGCTGGATCGTCCCGGTGGCTGGCGCGGCCAGGTGATGGTGGCGTTGGGCTTCGCGCTGGCCTCGGCCGCGGTGGCCGGGCTGCTGCGGCTGCCGTGGTTGGATATCGCCACGGCTGGCGTGATCGGGCTGCTGATTGGAGGTCTGGCGCTGGCGGCGCAGTCGCGGCCGCGCCTGCACGAGAGTTTCGAGGCGCTGGCCGGCCTGCTGGCGGGGACGGTGGCCATCCTGGTCAGCAGTTTCATTGGGCCGCTCAATCTAAATACCGTCATCATCGCGGCGGTCATCGTGCTCCTGCCCGGCATGATGCTGGCGCTGTCCACCAACGAACTGACCAGTCGGCACCTGGTCTCGGGTACCGCGCGCTTCGCCGGCGCGCTGATGATCATCGTCAGCTTGACCATTGGCATTGCGATCGCGTTTGGACTGGCCGGGGTGGCCGGGATCGAACCGCAGGTGCGGGCGTCGCGCCCGCAGTCGGAATGGGTGGTCTGGTCCGCGGTGGCGCTGGCCGCGTATGCATTCGCGGTTCTGTTCCAGGCCGGGCGCCGCGATTATCCGCTGGTGATGGGGTCGGTGATCGCGGGTTATCTGATCTCGCGCTTTTCCGGCGAGTGGCTGGGGCCGATTGCCGGGGTATTCCTGGCCGCGCTGGCGGCGACCGCCGCGGGCAACGCCTATGCGCGCTGGTTCAACCGGCCTGGTGCGTTGGTGCGCCTGCCCGGCATCATCATCCTGGTGCCCGGCAGCATTTCCTTGCGTGGGGTGATCTCACTGGTGCAGTCGCAGGATATCGGCGCGGGCGAGGCCGCGGCGATGGCCGCACTCAATACCCTGATGGCGCTGCTGGCGGGGCTGGTATTCGGCAACCTGCTGATGCCCACGCGGCGCAGCCTTTGAGCGCGAGCTGATCCACTGAATCCGGAAACAAAAACGCCGGCGGGTGCCGGCGTTTTCGATTCCACGGTGGCGCGCGCTTACTTGATCAGCAGATCTTCCAGCTTGCGGCCGTTGGCGATTTCCGCCGCCACCCAGCGCGGCTGGCGGCCGCGGCCGGTCCAGGTGTCCTTGTCATTGGCCGGGTTGCGGTACTTCGGCGCCACCTTGCCGGTGCTGCGGCCCTTGGTGGCCTTGCGGGCCTTCTTCGCCGCCGGCGCCGCGGCGGTGCTGCCACCGGTCTTGCCGTACAGCTCTTCGAACGTCCAGCCGGATGCCTTCAGCACCTTGGCGACCGCCGCCTTGGTCTGCGCCGCGGGCTTGCGCTTGGCCAGCACCTTGCGGCGGCTGTTGGCGCGCTTGATCAGCGCGGCCAGCTCCTGGGGGTTCAGGGTTTCGATATTCAGGCTCATGGGCTCTGTTCTTTTATTGAATGGAGGGAGTTATCCAATCCTTGGACACCCGGATAATAGCGCCGTGCGGATTTGCCGCCAATATTTCCGTGTAATCGCTGGGCGGCCGCGGTTATCCCCCTCAGGCGCCGCCAATCCGCGCCAGCAGTGCCGCCCTGTCCAGGTTTTCCGCCTCCGCCGCGCTGCGGGCGCGATATTCGAAGGTACCGGCTTCCAGGCCGCGACCGGACACCACCACCCGGTGCGGGATGCCGATCAGCTCGATATCCGCGAACATCGCGCCCGGGCGCAGGCCGCGGTCGTCCAGCACGGTATCGATGCCGGCGGCATTCAATTCCGCGTGCAGGGTCTCCGCGGCTTCGGCCACCGCCGGATCGTTCTTCGGATTGATCACGCAGACCGCCACCTGCCACGGCGCCATCGCCTGCGGCCAACGGATGCCGGCGTCGTCGTGGTTCTGCTCGATCGCCGCGGCGACAATGCGCGACACGCCGATGCCGTAGCAGCCCATCGCCGGGTTCACCGCCTTGCCGCTGGCATCCAGCACGGTGCATTTCATCGCTTCGGAATATTTGCGGCCGAGCGCGAACACATGCCCGACCTCGATGCCGCGGGCCATCCGCAGGGCGCCGCTGCCGTCCGGCGACGGGTCGCCCTCGACCACGTTGCGGATATCGGCGGTTTCGGGTTCCGGCAGGTCGCGGCCCCAGTTCACCCCGGCGATATGGAAGCCGGGCCTGTTGGCGCCGACCACGAAGTCCGCCAGCGCGGCCACGCTGCGGTCGGCGACCACGCGGATGGTTTTTTTCGCATGGAGCGGGCCGAGGAATCCGGGCTCGCTGCCCAGGTATTCCAGGATTTCCGCTTCGGTGGCCAGCCGGTAATCCGCCAGCCCCGGCAGTTTCGCCAGCTTGATCTCATTGACCACGTGGTCGCCGCGCACCAGCGCCAGCACGAACTGCGGTCCACCATCGCCATCGACGGCCATGATCGCCACCGATTTCACCGTGCGCGCCAGCGCGATCCCCATCAGTGCGGCGACCTCCTCGCAGGTTTTCTGGACCGGCGTTTCGATATCGCGCAGGGTTTCCGAGGCGGCCGGGCGCGGGCCGGGTGCAACCGCTTCGGCCAGTTCGACGTTGGCCGCGTAATCGGAGGTTTCCGAGAACGCCAGCGCGTCCTCGCCGGAATCGGCCAGCACGTGGAATTCGTGCGAGGCGCTGCCGCCGATCGCGCCGGTATCCGCCGCCACCGCGCGGAACTTCAGCCCCAACCGGGTGAAGATGCGCGTGTAGGTGTCGTACATGGTGCGGTACTGGGCGTGCAGCGATTCATCGTCGGCGTGGAAGGAATAGGCGTCCTTCATGATGAATTCGCGCGCGCGCATCACCCCGAAACGCGGGCGGATTTCGTCGCGGAACTTGCTGGTGATCTGGTAGAAGTTGACCGGCAGCTGCTTGTAGCTGGCGATTTCCTGGCGGAAGAAATCGGTCACCGCCTCTTCGGCGGTGGGGGTGAAGCAGTATTCCTGCTCCTTGCGGTCGCGGATCTTCAGCAGCTGCGGCCCGAATTTCGCCCAGCGTCCGGTTTCCTCCCACAGCTCGCGCGGCTGCACCGACGGCATCGCCATTTCGATCGCGCCGGCGCGATTCATCTCCTCGCGCACCACCGTTTCTACCTTGCGCAGCACCCGCAGCCCCAGCGGCGACCAGGTGTACAGGCCGGCGGCGAGCTTGCGGATCATGCCGGCCTTGAGCATCAGCTTGTGGCTGACGATCTCGGCGTCGGCGGGGGTTTCCTTTTCGGTGCGGAGGTGGAATTGCGACAGGCGCATGGCATTCGGGCGTGGGGAAAACCCGCATTCTGCCATGCGCCGCCGGCGTGCCCCGCGGCGCCGCGCCTATTTCGCGCCGTCCACCGCCATGCCGTCCTGCGGGGTGCGGCTGATCCTCTCGTAGCGGCGGCCCTTGGGCGGCTCCTCGGTGACCTGCAGGTTGCCGGCATCGTCGCGCCAGCGGTACAGCGCATTGGCGCGGTCGGCCTGGATGGCGGCAGCCTCCGCGGCGGCCTGACGCTCGCGCTCACGGCGCGGCATCTCGGTGGTGAACCACCACCATGCCGCGGCCGCCAGCGCGACCGCGGCCAGCAGCATGCCCAGCTGTCTCACGGCTTGGCCTGCATGCAGAACGCCTTGACCGCGGCCTGGTTCAGTTCCAGCTGGGCCTTGTGCTCGTCCGCGGTCATGTTGCGGTCCGGCTTGCCGTCGCCATTGGTGTCGATGCCGATCGGTCCGCCGGCCTGCAGGCGGGCGACGTTGCCACGGGCCTTGGTGCACTGCTCGCTTTCCGGCTGCTTGGCGGCGCCCTCCGCCGGCTTGCCGTCATTGACCTCGATTTCTCGGGTCTGGTGGATCTGCTTGGGGGCCACGTCAGTGTAATGGGTCACGCCATTGGCGTCCTTCCACTGGTAGACGCGCTGCTGCGCCATTGCCGGTGCCGCGGCCACGGTCAGCGCCAACGCGATGGCGAGGGGGCGGATGGGATTCATGCGGGCGCTCCGGGGGAATGTGCGCCGATTGCAGCACCGCGCCGCCGCCGCCGCAAGCCCGTAAACTGGCGGAATGGACGAATCCGGAACCCCCGCCCCGCGCCCGCGCGCCCGCGGCATCTATCTGCTCCCCAATCTGTTCACCACCGGCGGCCTTTTTGGTGGCTTCTTCGCCATCATCGCGGCTTCGCAGGGGCGATTCGAGGCGGCCTGCGTGGCCATCTTCGTGGCCGGGGTGCTGGACGGCCTGGACGGGCGGGTGGCGCGGCTGACCAATACCCAGAGCGAGTTCGGCGTGCAGTACGACTCGCTGGCCGACCTGATCAGCTTCGGCATGGCCCCGGCGATGCTGATGTACCACTGGGCGCTGGTGTCGATGAAGCTCGACAGCGTGACCCTGGGCAAGATCGGCTGGCTGGCGGCGTTCCTCTACGCGGCCTGCGCGGCGCTGCGCCTGGCCCGCTTCAACAGCCAGGTGGGCACCGTGGACAAGCGCTGGTTCATCGGCCTGGCCAGCCCGGCGGCAGCGGGACTGATGGCCAGCTTCGTCTGGGTCTGCCAGGAATTCGGCTGGTCCGGCGAGGAGCTGCGCTATGCCGCGCTGGCGCTGACCGTGGTGGCCGGCCTGTTGATGGTCAGCCGGATCCGCTACAGCAGCTTCAAGGGCAGCGGCAGCGGGCCGAAGGCCGACCGGGTGCCGTTCTTCGCGCTGGTGGTGGCGCTGGCCATCCTGATCGCGCTGTGGATCGCCCCGGCGGTGACGTTGCTGACCGCCAGCACGCTGTATGCGCTGTCCGGGCCGCTGATGTGGCTGCGCCGTCGCCACCCGGCGGGGCAGGACGCCTGAGCGTGAGCTGGGACGGGTTCCAGCGCGCGGTGCTGGCCGAGCTCGGCCATGTGCTGTATCGCCTGCCCGATGCGCCGGTCCCGGTCGCCGGGGCCGGCGATGCACCGGCGGTGGATGCGCCGATGCTGGCCCGGCTGGCGCGTGCGGCCGGCATGGCGCCCGACGCCCTGCTGGCCCGCACCGACATCGCCGCGCAGAGCGCGCGCCTGCGCGGCGATGCCGCCGCCAAGCGCGCGCTGTGGCCGCGCCTGCGCGCATTGCGGCGCGATCCCTCGGCGTGAACGCGATGCAGCAGGGCTACGCGACGGAAACGACGGCAAGCCTGCGGCCGATGCGCGAGGCCGACCTCGAGGCGGTGATGCTGATCGAGGAGCGCGCCTACCCCTATCCGTGGAGTCGCGGCATCTTCCGCGACTGCCTGCACGCCGGCTATTCGATGTGGCTGCTGGAGCGGCAGGGCGTGATCGTCGGCTACGGCGTGCTCAGCATCGCCGCTGGGGAGGCGCACGTGCTCAACCTGTGCACCGCGCCCGGCAACGAAGGCCAGGGCCTGGGCGCGCGGATGCTGCAGACGCTGCTGAAGATCGCCCGCGGCCACGGTGCGCAGCGGGTGTTCCTGGAAGTACGGCCGTCCAATCCGCGCGCGATCGCGCTGTACGAGCGCAGCGGCTTCAACGAGATCGGCCGGCGGCCGCGCTATTACCCGGCGCGCGACGGCCGCGAGGATGCCATCGTGATGGCGATGGAACTGCTCGACTGAGCGCCTCGCCAGCCGTCGCGGTAGCGTGCCCGGCGAACCAATAGAATGGCGGCATGGACATCTTCAAGAGCTTCACCCTCGAGGCCGCGCACCGGCTGCCCAATGTCCCGAACGGGCACAAGTGCGCGCGCCTGCACGGGCATTCGTTCCGGATCGAGTTGCATGTGTCCGGCGATCCCGACCCGCACATCGGCTGGGTGATGGATTTCGCCGACCTGAAGGCGGCATTCGCCCCGCTGTACGAACAGCTCGACCACCACTACCTCAACGACATCGAAGGCCTGGAGAACCCCACCAGCGAGCGCCTGGCGGAGTGGATCTGGGCGCGGATGAAGCCCCGGGTGCCGCTGCTGTCGGAAGTGGTGGTGCACGAGACCTGCACCTCCGGCTGCCGCTACCGGGGTTGAACGCCAGCGCCTCCTGCCGAATTGTCAATTGACAATCATTCGCAATTGATATTGAATCGCGTCATTGGTCCAACCGGTGGCGCGCGATGTACGTCTGTATCTGCAACGGGGTGACGGATCGGCAGATCCGCGAAGCAGCCGATGCCGGCTGCGACAGCGTGTCCGAAATGACCATGCGCACCGGTGCCGGCGCCAGTTGCGGCTCCTGCCTCGGCCTGGTGGCCGAGCTGATCGACGAAGCGCGCGCCCGTCGCGCGCTGCCGCTGCCGGTGCTGGCCCGCGCGGCCTGAGTGCCGCGGCGGCCGCTAGGCCGCATTGCAACCGCAACCGGTTTCCACGTTTTGCCGGGTCGCCACGGCAGGCGCTACATTGGCGCTTTCCACGCAGCAGGAGCGGCCATGAAGGGCGACGCCAAGGTCATCGGATTTCTGAACAAGGCGCTCTACAACGAGCTGACCGCGATCAACCAGTACTTCCTGCACGCCAAGATGCTGAAGAACTGGGGCCTGAAGGCGCTTGCCGAGCACGAACACCACGAATCCATCGACGAGATGAAGCATGCCGATGCGCTGTCCGAGCGCATCCTGTTCCTCGACGGCCTGCCGAACTTCCAGGCGCTGGGGAAGATCCGGATCGGCGAGACGCCGGTGGAGATCCTGCGCTGCGACCTCGCGCTGGAGCTGGAGGCCGTGCCGCTGCTGCGCGAGGCGATCGCCTATTGCGAAAGCGTTGCCGATTACGTCAGCCGCAAGCTGTTCGCCGACATCCTGGATTCCGAGGAAGAGCACATCGACTGGATCGAGACCCAGCTTTCGCTGGTCGAGCGCCTGGGCGAACAGAACTATCTGGCGCAGCAGCTCGACCGCAGCTGAGGCGCTGGCTGGCGCGTCGCGCCGGCATCAGCGCGGCAGCGTGGCCTGCAGCGCGGCGCGTACCTGCGCGAACTCGCCGACGATGCGCGCCACCGCGCTGCCGGGATTGGCCAGGGTACCGTCGCGGGCGCCGTGCTCGAGATCGCGCGCGGCCTCGGACAGGGTGGTGGCACCAACGTTGGCGCTGGAGGACTTCAGGGTGTGTGCAGCCACGCGCAGGGCGATCGGGTCGTTGCTGGCCACCGCCCGCTCCAGCTGGGCGATCAGGCGCGGCGCGTCCTCCAGGTAGACGGTGACAATGCGGTCCACCTCCGGGCCCAGCACCTCGCGCAGCTCGCCCAGCACGCCGCCATCCAGCACCGGCGGCGAACGCTCGGCCATCTGCGCCGCCGGCGGCAGGGTGTCCGGCACCGCAAGGTTGGAACTCTTCCAGCGGGTCACGCACTGCTCCAGCTCGGCGCGGGTGACCGGCTTGGCAAGATAGTCGTCCATGCCGGCGTCCAGGCACTTCTGGCGGTCGCCGGCCATCGCGTTGGCGGTCATCGCCACGATCGGCAGGCGCCGCTCGAGACCCCGTTCCTGCTCGATCTCGCGCCAGCGGCGGGTGGCGGCATAGCCGTCCAGCACCGGCATCTGGCAGTCCATCAGGACCAGGTCGTAATCGCCGTCGTCCAGCTTCTCCAGCGCGGCTTGGCCGTTGCCGGCGGCATCGCAGTCCACCCCCAGTACCTGCAGCAGCCGCTGCGCCACCATCAGGTTGACCGGGTTGTCCTCCACCAGCAGCACCCGGGTCTTGCGCTGCGGCATGGCGCGGGGCGCCCGCGGTGCCGGTTCCGGATGCGGATCATGGTGGGACCACGACACCCCCGAGGCGGACAGCGCCGCGCGCAGGTCGACGTCCTCGACGTTGCGCGGGATGATCGTGGCCGACATCGGCAGATCCAGCGAGGTGACCTCGTCGCCCCGCAGGTAGACCAGGCGGGCGTCGCCGAACTGGGAGCGGCGCTCCATGTTGCGGGCCAGCGACAGCGCGGTGCTGCGGATGCTGGACAGGTCGGCCAGCACCACCGAGTAGGACCAAGGTTCACCCTGGGCGCGCGCCTGGCGCAGGCGTTCCAGCGCATCGTGGGTGTTCTCCACCGTGGTGACGCGCAGGCCCCAGTTGGGCAGCAGCATGGTCAGGCGCATGCGCAGCCGCTGGTCGGTGGTGATCAGCAGGATCCGGCCGCCGTGCAGGTCCTCCTGCTGGGTGGGCATGTCGCCGGCCACCTTCAGCAGCGGAACCTCGAACCAGAAGGTCGAGCCCATGCCGGCCTGCGATTCCACCCCGATCCGCCCGCCCATCAGTGCGACGATCCGCTGCGAGATCACCAGCCCGAGGCCGGTGCCGCCATAGATGCGGGTGGTCGAGGCGTCGGCCTGGCTGAACGGCTGGAACAGCCGCTCGCGGGTGGCTGCATCGATGCCGATGCCGGTGTCCTGCACCTCGAAGCGCAGCTGGTGCTGGGCGGGGGTCTCGCCGGTCCGGCGCACATTGACGGTGACGCTGCCGCGCTCGGTGAACTTGATCGCGTTGCTGATCAGGTTGCTGAGGATCTGCCGCAGCCGTACCGGGTCGCCGCGCACCGGCAGGCGCACCGACGGGTCGATGAACAGGGTCAAGTGCAGGCCCTTGGCTTCGGCCGGGCGCTCCATCAGGGTGATGACGCTGTGCAGCAACTCGCGCAGGTTGAAGCCGGTGGTTTCCAGCTCCAGCCGGTCCGCTTCCAGCTTCGAGTAGTCGAGGATGTCGTCGACGATGCGCAGCAACTGCTGCGCCGAGGCGGTTGCGGTCTTCAGGATCTCCTGCTGGTCCAGCGCCAGCCGCGAACTGGAGAGCAGGTCCAGCATCGGGATGATGCCGTTGAGCGGCGTGCGGATCTCGTGGCTCATGGTGGCGAGGAACTCGCCCTTGGCCATCACTGCCGATTCCGCCGCCTGCTTGGCGCGGGTCAGTTCGGCTTCCAGCTGGGTATGGCGGTCGATCTCGCGCTGCAGGGCGTTGATCTCCTCGTCGCTGCGGCGGCCCTGCTGCGCCTGCTGCACCAGCTGCTGCTCGCGCCTGCGGACCGCGAAGGCCAAGGTGGTGGTGGCGAACAGTGCCAGCAGGGCCAGCACCAGCGCGATGATCTGCCAAGGGCCTTCCACCCCGAAGCGTTCGATGACCAGCGCCAGCGACGCGCCGCCGGCCGCGCCCAGGGCCAGCCAGCGGGCGGTCAGCAGGCTCAGGCCACGGACGTCGTCGCTGTTCACAAGGTCGCGCTCCTGAAGTCGAAGTCCAGCGCCTGCTCCGGGCGCTGCACCAGGTTGCCCTGGATGAAGTCGATGCCGCCCACCCATAGCGCGGCCGCCGCCTGCGGGTCTTCCACCGCCTGTCCGATCACCTGCAGGCCAAGCCTGTGCGCGCGCTCGATCACGTCGCGCATCTCGTCGTGCAGTTCGGGTGGCAGCGGCTGACGGGCGAAGTCGGCGGACAGGCGCAGGTAGCCCAGCGGCAATTCCTGCAGCAGCTGGTTAGCATCTTCGCCGCGGCGGAACTGGCTGAGGCAGAACTGCACGCCGGCCGGGACCAGCTGCTCGCAGAACTGGTGCAGCAGCACCACGTGCACCACGGCGTCGTCCAGGCGCAGGTCGATGACCAGCGACGACGGATCGACGTTGTGGCGCTCCAGCGCCTGCAGCAGCCAGCCGACATAGCTGTCCTGCGCCAGCGTGCTGGGTGACTGCGAGACGAACAGGCGCATCGGCCGGCTTTCCGCGCGCCGCTTCTGCAGCAGCGCCAGGGCGTGTTCCATCACCCAGCGGTCGACCTGCGGCATCAGTCCGGCGGACTGCGCGGCGGACAGGAATTCGCCTGCCCTGCGCACGTTGCCGTCGGGGCCGCGCATGCGCACCAGTACCTGGAACTGCGCGTCGTCGCCGCCGGCCACCGCCACCACGGGCTGGAATGCGAGGTAGAGAGTGTCGTCGCCGGAGACCAGTGCTGCGCGCAGCTCGTCGGCCACGTCGCTGGAGACCGCGGTATCCGGCGGCACGTAGGCGGCCAGGCCGATCGGCGAACCCTGGGCTTCGCGCGCCGCGTCCTCGCAGGCCGAGAGCACCGCGCCGGCATCGGTGAAACCGTGCTCGAAGGTGGTGTAGCCGATGGTGCAGCGCAGCCGGAGGGTGTCGCCGTCGGTCTGGAAGTCGTGGTAGCCCACGCCGTCGCGCAGGTTGCGCGCATAGGCGTCGAGCGCGCCGCGCTCGAGCCCGCGCACCACGACCAGGAAGGCGTTGTCGCTCAGGCGCGCGGTGATGTGGTCCTGGGCGAGGCTGCCGAGGTAGCGGCCAGCGTCATTGATGAGGTTCTCGAACGCCGCATAGCCGTAATGCTTGCGCAGCGCCGTAGCATTGCCCATCTCCACCAGCAGCGCGCCACCGGGGGTGCGCTGGGCCAGCTGGGCGGCCAGCGCCTTCATCAGGGCCGGGCGGGTATACAGGCCGGTGACCGGGTGGCGGTCGCTGTCCACCGTGGCCATGCGGCTGCTGGCCAGCGCGCGCGCGCGCTTGACTCGGCTCTGCACTGCCGCGATCAGGTGGCGCGGGCGCACCGGCTTGAGCAGGTAGTCATCGCCGCCGTGCTCCAGCACTTCGACCTGGCGCTCCGGATCCTGGTCGCCGGTCAGGAACACCACCGGGGTGTGCTCGAAGCGCGGGTGTTCGCGGATCTGCGCGGTCAGAGTGGTGCCACTGGAACCGGGGATGTGCAGGTCCATCAGCACCAGGTCGGGATCGAAGCGCTCCATCGCCTCCATCATCCGCTCGGGCATCGCCACGACTTCCGCCTGCATGCCGGCACCGCGCAGGATCGCCTCGGCGAAGATCGCCTGGCTGCGGTCGTCCTCGACGATCAGCACGCGGAACGGTGCCGCGTCCGCGCCGGCCTCGCCGTGCGCGGCGCTCATGCGGGGATCCCGGCGTCCGCGGAGCGGACCGGCAGGGGGGCGCGCGATCGGGGAAGGGCCGGCGCGGCGTCCGTGGCAAACAACTTCATGGATCTCCTCTTGAACATGCGTGGCAGCGTGAAACACGCCGCAGTGTGACATCTGACGTAAAACGGTACTACGGACGGCCGGAGCGCGGTGCGAACGTGGCATTGCGCAGCCGCGCCATCCCCCGCAGCACCTTCCGGCACAGCCACCAGACCAGCAGGGCCAGTCCGATGCTGAGGGTCACGGCCAGGCCCAGTGCCAGCCACGGATAGCTGAAGGCCAGCGCCAGCGCACCGATCACCAGCGCGTCTTCGGAGACCGATGCAATCCAGTTGCTGAAGGGCTCCGGCGAGCCGTTCAGCACGGCGCGCGTTCCCGCCTTCAGCACGTGGCTGGCCAGGGCGACGCCGGCGCCGGTGGCCAGCATCCCGGCGCCCAGCTCGCCATCCGGCGACAGGGTCGCCGCGGCCAGGAACGCGCCGGCGGGAATCCGCATCAGGGTCTGCAGCAGGTCCCAAGTGGAATCCACGCCGGGAATCTTGTCGGCCAGGAATTCGGCGACGGCCAGCGTGCCGGCGGTCCCCAGCACCCAGGGCGACTGCGTGACTTCCAGTGCCGGCGGCAGGTCCAGCCAGCCGAACAGGCCGGCAAGGCCGACCCCGAACACGGTCAGGTACGCGCGGATGCCGGCCAGCCAGGCCAGCAGTACCCCGATCGCGAATACGTGTGCCGTCTCCATGCTTGCGGATATCCGGGGCAGGCTTGCGATGGGGGCAGTCTATACGCGGCGCCGGCTTGACGCAGGCGCGGCGCGGATGCGATACCACGACGATGCCGACACCCGAGCCCCTGCAGCGCTTGCCCGGCGCCGGCCATCCGCGCGCGGCGCTGGCAGCACTGGTGGCAGTGGCGCTGTTGCTGGGGCTGTGGGGAACGTGGCGCGCGTTCGCGCCCAGCCCGGCCAACGCGGGTGAACAGCTGCGCCAGCAGGCGCGCCGCATCGAGGCGCTGGAGCAGCGCAACGCCACCCTGGCGCGTTCCGACCAGATCACCCGCCAGGCCAATGCCGACCTGCAGGCCACCTTGGCCGAGCGCGACGAGGAAATCGCCGGCCTGCGCGCCGACGTCGCCTTCTACGAACGCTTCGTGGGCGCGACCGGGCAGCGCCGTGGACTGTCGGTGCACGAGTTGAAGCTGGCGCCGCAGCGCGACCCGCAGCTATGGCATTTCGTCGCCACCCTGACCCAGAACCTCAACCGCGGCGCGGTCAGCAGCGGCCGGCTGCAACTGGCGCTGGAAGTGACCGATGGCGGCAGCATGCGGCGGCTGGACTGGAACGTGCTGCGCCAGCAGGCCGGCGCGCCCGGCATCGAGTATTCGTTCCGTTATTTCCAGCAGGTCGAGGGCGACATCGTGCTGCCGCGGGGGATCCGCCCGGTGCGGGTGGTGGTGCGGCTGCTGCCGGCCTCGGGCGCGGCGGTGGAGCAATCGTTCACTTGGAGCGCCGCCACCACGTCCGCCGGAGGTTGAATCGGCGGCCGGCGCCCCCCATGCTGGGCGCATGGAAATCGCCGTACTCGACCAGGCCGCGCCGCCCTCGCCCTCGGCGCCGCTGCGCTTCACTGCCGCCGCCGCCGCCAAGGTGCGCGAGCTGGTGGCGGAAGAGGGCAATGCCTCGCTCAGCCTGCGCGCCTACATCCAGGGCGGCGGCTGTTCCGGCTTCCAGTACGGCTTCGAGTTCGATGAGGGCCGCAACGAGGACGACATCGCCATCGTCACCGACGGCGCCACGCTGCTGGTCGATCCGCTCAGCCTGCAATACCTGGCGGGCGCCGAGGTGGACTACAGCGAATCGCTGGCCGGTGCCCAGTTCGTGATCCGCAATCCCAACGCCAAGACCACCTGCGGCTGCGGCAGCAGCTTCACCGTGTGAGCGCCGCGGGGATGCGGTCCGCATCGCCGTTCGCGTTCGTCGATGGCGCGCTGGACCGCGCCGACCATCTGCGTGACGACCCGGCCGCGCTCGCGGCCGCATGGCCACGGTGCGGGGTCATCGCGTTGGACGAGGCCGGCCTTGCGCTGGTCGATGCGGACGCGCGGCTGCTCCCGCTGGATGGCGCGGCGTTGCCGGATGGATTGGGCGACGCGGTATTCCTCGGGCTGCGCGAAGGGCGGGCCTGGTTTTCGTTGGCCGCTGCCGCGCATGGCATCGACGCACCCGCACGGATCGACCTGCGCCGCGCCGCCACCCAGTGGCCGGCGTGGCAGGCCACCCTGTTCGCGCAGGCGCGGGCGGTGCAGCACTGGCACCAGCGGCATCGCTTCTGCGCGGCCTGCGGCGGCGTGCTGCGCTTCCGTCGCGCGGGCTGGCTGGGCCACTGCGACGGCTGCGGCAGCGAACACTACCCGCGCACCGACCAGGCGGTGATCGCCGCCATCACCGATGGCGAGCGCCTGCTGCTGGGCCGCCAGGCCAGCTGGCCGGCGCGGCGCTGGTCGGTGGTGGCCGGTTTCGTCGAGCCCGGCGAAACGCTGGAGCAGACGGTGGCGCGCGAGGTGATGGAGGAAACCGGTGTGCGCGTGCAGGTCGACACCGCGCGCTATCTGGCTTCGCAGCCGTGGCCGTTCCCCGGCTCGCTGATGCTGGGTTTCATCGCCCGCGCCGAACCCGATACGCCGCGGGCCAGCGAGGAACTGGAAGACGCACGCTGGTTCAGCGCCGACGAGGTGCGTGCCGGGCTCGAGCGCGACTGGCGCGATGCCGACGGCGAAGGCGAGGGGATCGTGCTGTCCTCGCCGGTGTCCATTTCGCGCCATGTCATCCGCTGCTGGCTGGACGAGCACGACGCGGCGCACGCCCCGCGCTGACGCCGCCGCGGCATTCGTCCACCGCACGCCACCACACGCTCTACACTGCCGCCATGACCGCCACCCTGCTCGCCGTCGTCATCGCGCTTGCCGTCGGGCACCTGGCCCCGGCGCTTGCGGCCGGGCTGCGGCGGTTCGGCTGGTTCCGCAGCTGGCTGCAGTGGCTGAACGCGCAGTTCCCGGCCGGCAGCTTCTGGCGCGGCCCCTATGGGATCGCGCTGGCGCTGCTGGTGCCGTTGCTGCCGATGGCGCTGCTGCAGTTCGGATTGCATCACCCGTTGTGGGGCCTGCCGGGGCTGCTGCTGGGCATCGCGGTGCTGTTCTGGTGTTGGGGCCCGCGTGACCTGGACGTGGATGTGCAGGCAATCCTGGATGCCTCCGATCCGGCCGGCCGCCGTGCCGCGGCGACGCCGCTGTGGCCACCGGGCGTATCGCCGCGGCTGGATGGTGGCTCGCTGGTCGAGGCGGTGTTCACCAATGCGCTGCGGCGCTGGTTCGCGGTGCTGTTCTGGTTCTGCCTGCTGGGCCCGTTCGGCGCGCTGCTCTATCGGCTGAGCGCGCAGGCTGCGACCCAGGACGCCGACACGATGCCGGCCGGCACGCTGGACGGCGCGCGCCTTTGGCTGGCGCTGCTGGAATGGCCGGCGCTGCAGCTGATGACGCTGGCGCTGGCGCTGGTCGGAAACTTCGACAGCGTGGCTTCTGCCTGGCGCGAGCCGGGCGCGTTCGGCCTGCAGGGACGGCTGCTGGCCAGCGCGGCGCGTGCCAGCGTGCGCTGCGAGATCGCCGAGGAAGTCGCCGATTTCACCGACGCCGGCATTCCCGCCTCCACCGCGCTGGTGGAGGCCTTCGGCGAGCTGCCGGAACTGCGCGATGCGATGAGCCTGGTCTGGCGCGTGCTGGTGCTGTGGCTGGCGGTGCTGGCGCTGGTGGTGGTGGCGGGCTGGGCGGGGTAGCCCTTACGCCGCGTCGCCGCGCAGGGCGCGCACCTGCGCCTCCAGCAGCGCAGCGGTGGCGCTGCCGCCGTCAACCGGCGCGCCAGCCATCACCTCGACATGGGCACGCAGCCGCCGCGGGATGCGCATGCGATGCATGCTGCCGTCGCGCCGGCTCCACATGCTGCCCCACATGTTCTTCAGCGCCAGCGGCACCACCGGCACCACCTGCCCGCGCGCGGCGGCGCGTTCGAGGATCTTCTCCATGCCGGACTTGAACGGCGCGATGTTGCCGTCTTTCGTCAGTGCGCCTTCGGGGAAGATGCAGACCAGTTCGCCTTCAGCCAGCGCCGCGTCCACCGCGTCGAACGCGCGCTGCATCACCTCCGGGTTTTCGCGCGCGCCGGCGATCGGGATCGCCTTGGCGGTGCGGAAGATCCAGCGCATCACCGGGATGTTGAAGATCCGGTAATACATCACGAAGCGCGCCGGCCGCGGGATGCAGGCCGACAGGATCAGCGCGTCCATGTAGCTGACGTGGTTGCACACCAGCAGCGCCGCGCCCTCGTCCGGCACCTGCTTTTCGATGCCGTGCAGCTTCAGCCGGTACAGCGTGCGCACCATCACCCAGCTGAGGAAGCGCATGAAGAACTCGGGGACGATGCTGAAGATCCAGATCGCCACCAGCGTGTTGGCGATCGCCAGCGCCAGGAACACCTGCGGGATGTTCCAGCCGAGGTAGCGCTGCAGCGCCAGCCCGATCAGCGCGGCGGCGACGATGAACATCGCGTTCTGGATGTTCATGCCGGAGATCACCCGCGCCAGTTCGTTGCGCGGCGTGCGGCTCTGGATCAGCGCGAACAGCGGTACCACGAAGAAGCCGGTGAACAGGCCGATGCCGGTCAGGTCCAGCATGATCCGCCAGCTGCCCGGCGCGTCGATGAACTGCTTCAGCGACAGCCCGTGCGCCAGCGCCTGCCCGGGCCGGGCGAAGTACAGATCGAGCAGGAAGGCGCTGACGCCGAACGCGCCCAGCGGCACCAGGCCGATTTCCACGGTGCGCCCGGACAGCTTCTCGCACGACATCGAACCGATGCCCACGCCCACCGAGAACAGCGCCAGCGCGAAGATGTAGAGGTTCTGGGTGCCGCCGAGGTTGGCCTGCGCGTAGACCGGCAGCTGCGCGGTCAGCACGGTGCCGACGAACCAGAACCAGCTCACCCCCAGCACCGCGTTGCGCACCGCCAGCTGCCGGCGGGTCAGCCGCCAGATGCGCCAGGACTCGCGCAGGATGTTCCAGCTGATCTTCAGCGAGGGATCACCGGCATCGACCGCGGGAATCCGTCGCGCCACCAGGTTGCCGGCAATCGCCATCAGGATCACCGACACCGCCGCCACCTGCGGCCCGCGCTCGCCGGCCAGCTGGAAGATCAGCCCGCCGAAGATCATCCCGATCAGGATCGACAGCGAGGTGCCCATCTCTACCAGCCCGTTGCCGCCGGTGAGCTCCTCCGGCTTCAGCACCGAAGGCAGGATCGAATACTTCACCGGCCCGAACAGCGTGGACTGCACCCCGGTACCGAACAGCGCCACCAGCAGGATCGGCATGCTCTGCAGCAGGAAGCCCAGCGCCGCCAGCGACATCACCACGATCTCCATGGTGGTGGTGATGACGATCAGCTTCTGCTTCTCCAGCCGCTCCGCGATCTGCCCGGCGGTGGCTGAGAAAAGGAAATAGGGCAGGATGAAAATGGCCGGCGCCAGGTTCGCGTACAGCCCCATCTGGCTGCTTCCCACCGCCATGTAGGCCAGCAGGCCGATGATCGCCTGCCGGTACACGTTGTCGTTGAACGCGCCCAGCGACTGCACCACGAAATAGGGCAGGAAGCGGCGCTGCCGCAGCAGGTCGAATTGCGAATGGGCCATCGGCATCCCCCGGACGATGGCCGGAGGATAACGGAAGCCGGTGTCAGTACCCGCCGAAGCTGCCCGCCGCGCCGGGGAACACCACCGGGCTTTCGCTGCCGTCCTTCGCCACCGCCGCCACGCCGAAGAAGTAGTTGTCGATCACCACGTTCTGCAGGGTGGCGGTTTCGACATCGCCCACCCAGCGGCTGCGCGTCCACTGCGGCTCGGTGGTCAGCCGCCAGTAGACCCGATAGCCGGCCAGGTTGGCGGCCTGCGCCGGAGAAGGGCGCTTCCACTTCAGGGTCGTGTCGGCGCTGACCGCGCCTTCGATGCGTACCTCTGCCGGTGGCGGCGGCGCGGCGGCCATGCCGGCCAAGGCCACCACGTTCAATGCGGTGAGCTTGGCCGCATACGCGAAGTCCACGCCGTCGATGGTGTCGCCGTACACGCGGCGCTGCCCTTGCGGGTCGGTCTCGGTGCGCAGGTCCTGGTGCTGGCGGTCGTAGTGCTCGTGGGTTTCCATCACCCGCACCGCCGGATAGCCCAGGTCGTTGAACGGGCGGTGGTGGCCGCCGCGGCCGAAGCGGTCCAGCCGGTTGACCATCATCACTTCGAGATTGGGCACGTGCGCCGCCATCCGCGCGATGTAACGGGCCAGGTTGCGGCTGGGCGAATCCAGCTCGCCGCCGGTGAAGCGGCGCGCGCGCGCTTCCTCCGCGGTTTCGGTGACGCGCGTGCCTTCGGAGAACACCCGCGCGGTGACGTTGTCGTGGATGCCGTCGATGCCGCGGCTGTTGCCGATCATGTCGTTGTTCAGCACCGCCTCCACCCGCCAGTTCTGACGCTTGGCCTCTTCTGCAAGGAACTTGCCGCCGAACAGGCCCTGCTCCTCGCCGGCCAACGCCGCGTACACGATGGAACCGGCGAAGCGCTGCCTGCTGAGCACCCGCGCCGCTTCCAGCGTACCGGCCACGCCGCTGGCGTTGTCGTTGGCGCCGGGCGCATCGGAGGTGGCGTCCATCACGTCGCTGACCCGCGAATCGATGTCGCCACTCATGATCACGTAGCGGTCCGGATCCACGCTGCCGCGCTGGATCGCGATCACGCTGACCACTTCCACGGGGCCGGGAATGCGCGGCTCGCCCTGCACCGTGCCGCTGACGTAGCGCACTTCCAGGCAGCCGCCGCAGGCCTTGGAGATGCGGGTGAATTCATCGAACACCCAGCGCCGCGCCGCGCCGATCCCGCGCGTGGCCGACACCGTGTCCGACAGCGTGTGGCGCGTGCCGAAGCCCACCAGCGTGCGCACGTCGCGTTCGATGTTGGTGGCCGACGGCGCACGGCCCAGCGCGTCCAGCAGCGGCGGGTCGGCCGGCGGCGGCGCGGTCTGCGCGAACGCGCTGGCGGTGGTCAGGCAGAACAGCAGCGGGAGCAGCTTGCGCATGGCGGGCCTGCGGAATGGCGATGCCGAAGCGTAGCGGTTTGTGCGGCCGACGGCAGCGGGTGGCTTATGCTGCACGCAAGCAGAGAAGGTCAATGCCATTGCGTCTCGACGGGATCCATGCGCGCGGCACGAATGCCGGCATGCGCACAGTGCCACGACTCGCGCTACTCGGCGTGCTGCTCCTGGCAGGCTGCGCGGAGCGTCCTGCGTCTGCCGACGCGTCGCCGTCTCGGCCGCAGCAGGCCGGGCAACCACTGGATCCGTTGGCAACCGCTGCGCGCATGGCCACCATCCGCGGCGCGGCAGTCATGGGTGACCAGGATGCCGTCCGCCGGCAGATGGACGCGATGACCCACGACCTGCAGCGCGCGATGCGACTGCCTGATCCGGCCCGGCGCATTCCTGCCGAACCGGCGCGGCAACTGGCGGCGGCGGTGGCCGGCGTCAGCTCCGCGGCTTGGGTGGATCCCGTCAATCTGCTGGCGATGGTGGATGGTGCGCGATATCGCGACCACGCCACCATCGACCGCATCTGTCTGGCGCTGGAGCCGCTGGGCGACACGTTGTGGGTGACAGTTCACCTGCAGGACCGTCAGGCCGCCGGCGGCGAAGATCTGGACATCGTCAGCCGCAACTGTCAGTTGCCCCCGGGCCAGAGCGCGCTCGGGCAGCGGCAGCGGCACATGAACATGGTGGATCCGGCCGTGCGCACGGCGCACCTGGCCACGACGGCGAAGATGCGCGATGCGCAAGCGCGAAAGCAGGAAGATGACCGTGCCAACGAGGCAGCGCTGCGCAACATCCCGGAAATGTAGCCGGTGCCCTGCTTAGGACACCGCATCTGGGCGCGGCCGCAAGGCCGGCGTCCCGAGGGCGGTGCGTTCTTCGCATCTCCAGTCAGTTCATATCAAAGTTATGAGATTTTTGTAAACCCCATAACATTGCTATAGATTGTCTCGCATGAACCCCATCACCAATCCCTACGCGCCCGGTGCCGGGACGCCGCCGCCGGAGCTGGCGGGGCGGGACGAGTTGTTGCGGGCGGTGGATATCGCGGCCCAGCGCATCCGCGCCGGGCGCACCGCCAAGAGCGTGCTGATGATCGGCCTGCGTGGGGTGGGCAAGACGGTGTTGCTGGACCGGATGCGCGATGCCGCCGAGGCTGCGGGCATCCACACCCTGCGGATGGAGGCGCCGGAGGGGCGTTCGCTGCCGGCGATCCTCGCGCCGCAGCTGCGGCAGGCGCTGCTGCGGCTATCACGCTCGGAGCAGGCGCAGGCGTTGGGGCGGCGTGCGCTGCGGGCGCTGGCGGGGTTCGCCAAGTCGCTGAAGGTGAAGTACGCCGACATCGAGGTGGGCATCGACTTCGATCCCGAGCCGGGGCTGGCCGACAACGGCGACCTGGAGCACGACCTGCAGGCGCTGCTGGAAGTGGCCGGGCGTGCGGCGCAGGCCGGTGGCACCGCGCTGTTGCTGTTCATCGACGAGCTGCAGTACGTGGAGGAGGAGCAGCTGGCCTCGCTGATCACCGCGCTGCACCGCTGCGCGCAGCAGCAGGTACCGGTGATGCTGGTCGGCGCGGGGCTGCCGCAACTGCCGGGGCAGATGGGGCGGGCCAAGTCCTATGCCGAGCGGCTGTTCGATTTCCCCTTCATTGGGCCGCTGGATGCGCAGGCCGCGCACCGCGCGCTGGAGGTGCCCGCGGCGGAACAGGGGGTTGCCTTCGCCGACGGTGCCATCGCGCACATCGTCGACGCCACCGAGGGCTATCCCTACTTCCTGCAGGAATGGGGCAAGCATGCCTGGGACGTGGCGGCGGCTTCGCCGATCACCTTGGCCGACGTGCAGGCGGCATCCATCACCGCTACCGCGGCGCTGGACGAAAGTTTCTTCCGGGTGCGCTTCGACCGGCTCACTCCCAATGAGAAACGCTATCTGCGGGCAATGGCCGAGCTGGGGCCGGGCCCGCACCGTTCCGGCGACATCGCCGCGTTGCTGGCACGCAAGGTCACCTCGCTGGCGCCCACCCGCAACCAGCTCATTGCCAAGGGCATGATCTGGAGTCCCAGCCACGGCGACACCGCGTTCACCGTGCCGATGTTCGACCGCTTCATGCGCCGGATCATGCCGGCCGACGACTGGCGCGACGCCTGACCATGACGCCCGCGGCAACCGCCGCGGCGCGAACGCCCACCCTTCGGGAGACCTGCCATGAAAACCCGCACCCACGTGGCCCACGATGATGGCCAGCGCCGGCTGGCGGTGCTGATCGATGCCGACAATGCGCAGGCCTCGGTGATCGAGGGCCTGCTGGCGGAGGTGGCGAAGTACGGGCTGGCCAGCGTCAAACGCATCTACGGCGACTTCACCACCCAGCAGCAGGCGCAGTGGAAGAAGGTGCTGCTGAAGCATTCGATCAGCCCGGTGCAGCAGTTCGCCTACACCAGCGGCAAGAACGCCACCGACAGCGCGCTGATCATCGACGCGATGGACCTGATGTACACCGGCCGCTTCGACGGCATGTGCCTGGTCTCCAGCGACAGCGACTTCACCCGGCTGGCCCAGCGCCTGCGCGAGGAAGGGCTGACCGTCTACGGGTTTGGCGAGCACAAGACGCCGGACCCGTTCGTGCAGGCCTGCGACAAGTTCACCTACACCGAGGTGCTGCGCGCCGAAGCGCCGGAGCCGGCAGGGCCCGCTGCGCCGGTAAAGCCCGCGCGCAAGCAGCCGGCGAAGAAGCAGGCTGCGGTCAAGACGTCGGCACCCGCGCAGGAAACCGCGGTGCCCCCTGCGCCGCCGTCACCGCCGGCGAAAGCCGCGCCGCTGCCGCTGCCGCTGGGCCTGCTGCGGCAGGCGATCGAGGAAGCCTCCGACGAGGAGGGCTGGGCGCACCTCGGGGCGATGGGCGCCTACCTCAACAAGATCAAGCCGAACTTCGACCCGCGCCTGTACGGACAGAAGAAACTCAGTGACCTGCTGCGCAAGCAACCCAAGCACTTCAGCGTGGTGGAGCGGGAAACTCCTGCCGGGGTGAAGGCGCTGTTCGTGAAGGCGCTGGCGGGCTGAACGCCCGCCGCGCAGGCAAAAGAAACACCGGGAGGACGTGCCAGCCGAATGCGCGCCATCCCGGTGCCGGGGGAGAAAGGCACGCGCCGCCGCCGGCGGGGGAGCGGGGAGGTGGCGGCGACGCGCGAAGGCTTAGAAGCGCACCTGCAGGCGCAGGTTCACCGGGTACGAAGTGCGCTTGCCGGCGTCGTTGATCGAGCCCAGGCCGAGGCCTGCGAGCGCGCTGTCGTCGTCGGAAATGTCGCCGTGGTAGCGGGCGCCCACTTCCAGGCCCAGCGAAGCCTTCTCGGACATCGACCACAGCAGGCCGAGGTCGGCGCCGCCGCTCATCTGCCAGCCGCCGTCGAAGAACGGCACGTCGGTGAGGGTGATGGCGGCATCGGGAATGGTGAAGGTGGCGTTGATGCCATCGACCTTGGTGGTGCCGATGCGGCCGGCCACGTACGGACGCACCTTGCCGGTGCCGAAGAAGTGGCGGTAGCCGCCTTCCAGCGACATCGCCTTGTAACCCTCGAAGCGGCCATATACCGGCAGCGTGGTGTTGAGCGCCGGCACGAATGCGCCACCAACCTCGGTGCTGCCGGCGCTGGTGCGGGTGGAGAGCAGCTGGCCGAACACTTCGCCGCTGGCCATCGGCCACGCCATCTCCACGCCAAAGTTGGTGGCCTTGCCGTAGATCCTGTCGTAGGAACGCGCGCCGATGCGCAGCTCGGCGGACACGCCGGCCAGCGCGGGGTTCAGCGGGCCGAGGTCGGCGATCGGGGCGATGGCGCCCTTGTGCACGTCGCCGCTGACGGAGACGTCGCCGCCGCCGATCAGGGTGAAGCTGGGGCCGCTCTGGGCCAGGGCGGTGGCGGGCAGGCCGAGGGCGACAGCGAGGAGGGCAACAGACAGGCGGTTCATTCGGGGGACTCCTGTGGGTGAAAGGCCAGCGGGTGGCCAGTGCGACCCGATACGCGGCGTTGGCCGGTCTGGATGCAGCCGCGCGCGTTCGCCGACGGGTGGCTGCTGCAAGGCAGCGTTCCGCGGATGTGCTTGATGGGATGCGCACGTGGCGCGGATAGTGGGCGATTGCCTGCGGGAGATCCCCATGTCGCGACTGTTTGCGCCCATCTCGTTCGGTGCGCTCACCCTGGCCAACCGCATCGTGGTGGCGCCGATGTGCCAGTACGCCAGCACCGACGGCCTGGCCAACGACTGGCATGTGCAGCACTGGGGCACGCTGGCGCAGTCGGGTGCGGGTCTGCTGCTGACCGAAGCAACCGCGGTGGTGCCCGAGGGTCGCATCAGCTGGGCCGATCTCGGCCTCTATGACGACGCATGCGAAGCGGCGTTTGCGCAGGCGCTGGCGAGCGTGCGGCGCTGGTCGTCGATGCCGGTGGGCGTGCAGCTGGCGCATGCGGGGCGCAAGGCCTCCACCCATCGCCCGTGGGAGCAGGGCGGTACGGCCATCGCGCCAGGGACGGCGCACGGCTGGCAGACGGTTGCGCCTACCGCGCTGCCCTATGTGGAGACGGATCCATTGCCAGAGGCGCTGGACGCCGCCGGCATCGCCCGTGTGGTGCAGGCGTTCGCGCAGGCGGCGCGCCGCGCAACCCGGCTGGGGCTGGACGCCATCGAAATCCATGCCGCGCACGGCTACCTGCTGCACCAGTTCCTGTCGCCGCTCAGCAACCACCGCGACGATGCCTATGGCGGCCCGCTGGAACACCGCATGCGGCTGGTGCTGGAAGTGTTCGACGCGATCCGCGCCGAGGTGCCGGTGACGATGACGGTGGGCGTGCGCATCTCCGCCACCGACTGGGTGGACGGCGGCTGGGACCTGGCCCAGAGCACGGCGCTGGCGCGGGCGCTGGACGCGCGCGGCTGCGACTATCTGCACGTCTCCAGCGGCGGCCTGCATCCGGCCCAGCGCATCGCCGCCGGGCCGGGCTACCAGCTGCCGTTCGCGGAGGCGCTCCGTTGCGAGGTCGCCATGCCGGTGATCGGCGTGGGCCTGGTCACCACCGCGGAGCAGGCCGAGGCTGCGCTGGTGCAGGGCCGCGCCGACGCCATCGCCATCGGGCGGGCGCTACTCTACGACCCGCGCTGGCCGTGGCACGCGGCCGCCGCGCTGGGCGCGACCGTTGCCACTTCGCCGCGCTTCCTGCGCGCCGTGCCGCACGGCCTGCCGCCGCTGCTGGTGCCTGCCACCGGCACGGCCGACTGATTTCCCGGACCCGGAGGTCCCGCCATGCCCACGTCCCCGCTGATGCCCGCCGCGTTCCTTGGCCACGGCAGCCCCATGAACGCGCTGGAGCGAAACCGCTTCAGCGAGGCCTGGCGCACGTTCGGCGCGACGGTGCCGAAGCCGCGCGCAATCCTCGCCATCTCCGCGCACTGGCACGTGGATGCGCTGGCGGTGACCGCGATGCCGAATCCGCGCACCATCCATGACTTCTACGGCTTCCCGCAGGCGCTGTTCGACGTGCAGTACCCGGCGCCGGGGTTGCCGGCGCTGGCGGAGGAAATCGCCGACGTGGTGTCGCCGGACTATGTGGTTGGCGCCGACCGCGAAGCCTGGGGAATCGACCACGGCACCTGGTCGGTGCTGGTGCACGCCTTCCCCGACGCGGACGTGCCGGTGGTGCAGCTGTCCCTCGATGCGCGCAAGCCGCTGGACTGGCACCTGGCGCTGGGCGCCAAGCTGGCGGCGCTGCGCCGGCACGGCGTGCTGATCGTGGGCAGCGGCAACGTGGTGCACAACCTGCGCGCGATCGACTGGAAGCAGCCGGACGCCGGCTTCGACTGGGCGCAGCGCTTCGACACCGATGCCAGGCAGCTGATGGCCGAACGCCCGCACGACATCGCCACGCTGGCGTCGCATCCGGACTATCGGCTGGCGGTGCCCACCGACGAACATTTCCTGCCGCTGCTCTACCTCGCGGGCCTGTCCGCCGCGGCGGGCCGCCCCGCCGACGTGCTGGTGGACGGCTACAGCTACGGCTCGCTGTCGATGACCGCGTTCACCCTGGATGCGGACTGCCCGCAGGGGAGCGGCGACGCTGGTGGCGCGGCGCCGCTGGACACCAGCGTCGCGCCGGAAAACGCCAACGTCTGACGGGGCGGCTCAGCCCGCCGCCGCGCCGAGCGTCTCACGCACGGTGGCGTGGAACTGCCGGCGCATGCTCAGCCAGCCGGCCAGCATCGCCGCCGCGGTGCCGGCCAGCGCGCCGATCACCAGCGTGCTGGCGTTCCAGGTCGGCGGCAGGTCGAGCACGCGCTGCGCGAACAGGCTGCCGATGCTGGCCGCGGCTACCGCGGCGATGCCGCCGGAGATCGCGCCGATCGCGCCGAATTCCACCAGCTGCGCCAGCCGCAACTGCGCGCTGCTGGCGCCCAGCGTGCGCAGCACGCCCAGTTCGGTGATGCGCTCGCGGCGGGTGGCCGCCACCGCCGCCACGAACACCAGGCAGCCCGACAGGAACGCGAACCAGAACACCACCTGGATCACCAGCGCGGCCTGGTCGCCGATGCGCCGGATCTCGCCGGTGACGGCGTCGATGTCGATCACGTTGGCGTTCGGGATCTCGCGTGACAGCGCCGTTGCCAGCGTCGTGTCGCCAACGGGCACCCGCACCGAGGTGATCCAGGTGGCAGGCAGGTCGCGGGCCAGGTCCGGCGAGGCCA
Organism: Thermomonas sp. XSG; assembly: GCF_014678725.1. Lineage (NCBI taxonomy): Bacteria > Pseudomonadati > Pseudomonadota > Gammaproteobacteria > Lysobacterales > Lysobacteraceae > Thermomonas > Thermomonas sp. XSG. The sequence goes on from NZ_CP061497.1 coordinate 1,896,218, forward strand.
GCACGAAGAAGTTGGGGGTGAAGCTCTCCCAGCGCACGTCGCGCAGGCTGGTGATGCGGCCCTCGATGCGCTGGCCGGCGATGTCGAACGCCAGCGTATCGCCCAGCTGCCAGCGCAGCTGCTGGGCGAACTTGGTTTCCACCGAAAACTCGTTGCGCGCGCTGGCCGGGTTCCAGAACTTTCCGGCGTTGAGCTTGTTGCCGGTGGGCAACGCGTCGGCGGTGGACAGGTTGAATTCGCGGTCCATCAGCCGCTCGCCGCGGCCCTGAGGCGCAGGGCGGCCGCGCTCGCCGGCACTGGGCCCGACGTAGCGGGCGCGGATCATCGGCGACAGTCCCACCGAGGGATAGTCCAGCCGCGCGAGCACCGCGCTGAAGGTGGAGCGCTGGTCCGGCTGCACGTTGATGACGAAGCGGTTGGGCGCATCGCCGCGCACCGTGGCCTGCCACTGCTCCCACACGTCGGTGCGCACCAGCAGGAGCAGCAGCAGCGCCATCAGGCTGGTGCCCAGCGCCACCACCTGCGCGATGGTCAGCCGCCGCCGCCGCGAAAGATTGAGCAGGGCGTAGCGCACGATGCCGCTGCCGGCGCGCCCAGCGCGCGCCACCAGCGCCGCCAGTGCCCAGCCGGCGACGCCCAGCACGGCGGCGGTGACCAGCAGGCCGCCCAGCAGGATGGCGCCGGTGGTGGCGTTGCCGGCGGCCTGCCAGAACAGCGCCAGCAGGCCGCCCAGCGCCAGCGAGAACAGCAGCAGCGCCGGCGGCGAGGGCGTGCGCAGGTCGCTGCGCAGCACCGCCAGCGCGCTGACCCGGCGCAGCGCCAGCAGCGGCGGCAGGGCGAAGGTGGCGAGGATCCACAGCCCCACCAGCGCACCCTTGAGCAGCGGCCAGGCGGTGGCCGGCGGCAGCGCGGTGCCCAGCTCGCGCGCGATCCACACGCCCGCCAGCTGTTGCAGCACCGTCGCCGCCAGCAGCGCCAACGCGATCGCCACGCTGCCCAGGATCGCCAGCTGGCCGATGTACAGGCCGACGATGGCGCGCTGGCCGGCGCCGAGCGCGCGCAAGGTGGCGGCAATCGCGCGATGGCGCTCGGCGTGCTGGCGCGCGGCCATGCCGATCGCCACCGCCGCCAGCGCCGCGGTCAGCAACAGTGAGACCGACAGGAAGCGCTGCGCGCGCTCCAGCGCGTTGCGCAGCTGCGGGCTGAGGTCGTCGCCGGTTTCCACCCGCGCACCGGGGCTGCGGTCGGCCTCGCGCGCCTTCACCCACGACGCGATGGCCGCCGGCGGGCCGGCCACCGCCACCCGCCACGAGGCGCGGGCGCCGGGGCCGAGCAGGCCGCCGGCCTCCACCTCGGCCAGCGGCAGGATCGCGCGCGGGCCCAGCTCCACGCCGCCGATCGGACGATCCGGTTCTTCCATCACGATGCCGGCCAGCCGCAGCGGCCGGCCGCCGACTTCGACCGTCGCGCCCGGCCTGGCCTGCAGCCGCGATGCGCCGCTTTCGCTCAGCCACAGCGTGCCCGCCGCCGGTCGCGGCAGCCGCTGCAGACCGCGCTCGGTGCGCACGGTGTACGGGCCCAGCAGCGGCGCATCGCCGGCCAGCGCCTTCAGCGTGCCCAGCTGCGGCGCGCCGCCCTGCGGGCCGACCATGCTGGCCAGTTCCACGCTGCGATAGCTGCGCAGGCCGAGCCGGCGCGCATCGCGCAGTGCGGCGTCCACCGCGCGGTTGTCGCTGCTGAAGGCGGCATCGCCGCCGACCAGCCGGCGGCTCTGCGCGCCGAGCGCATCGGTGGTGCGCTGGGCGATGCTGCCCACGCCCGCCAGCGCCAGTACCGCCACGAACAGCGCCGCCAGCAGCACCCCGAATTCGCCGTTGCGCCAGCCCGACCAGGCCTGGCGCGCGGCCATCCGCGCCAGCCGGCTCACGGCAGCAGCCGCCCGGCGTCCAGCCGCAGCTGGCGGTCGCAGCGCGCGGCCAGGCGTTCATCGTGCGTCACCACCACCACCGTGGTGGCGCGGGCGTCGTCCATGCCGAACAGCAGGTCCTCGATCGCCAATCCCGTCTTGCGGTCCAGGTTGCCGGTGGGTTCGTCCGCGAACAGGATCCGCGGCCGGGTGGCGAAGGCGCGGGCGATAGCCACCCGCTGCTGTTCGCCCCCGGACAGCTGGCGCGGCAGGTGGTGCAGGCGCTGGCCCAGGCCCACCTTCTCCAGCAGCGCCCGCGCGGTCGCGCCGCCGCTCTCGCCGCGCAGTTCCAGCGGCAGCGCCACGTTGTCCAGCGCGCTCATCGCCGGCATCAGCTGGAAGTTCTGGAACACGAAGCCGACCGCGCGGGCGCGCAGCGCGGCGCGGGTGTCCTCGCTGGTGGCGTGGATGGGCGCACCGTCCAGCCACACCTCGCCGCGGCTGGGCAGGTCCAGCCCGGCCAGCAGCGACAGCAGGGTGGTCTTGCCGGAGCCGGACTCGCCGACGATGGCGACCCGCTCGCCGGCGCCGATGTCCAGGCTGATCGCGTCGAGGATGGTCAGCGCGCCATCCGGCAGCGCCACGGTCTTGCCGACGCCGCGCGCACGCAGGCTGCCCGGTGCGGGCGTGCTAGCGTTTGCGGCAACCGGAACAGGAGTGGGCGCGATGGTGTCGGCGGTGCGGACGTGGGTGCTGGGGGTATGCGTCATGCTGGCGATGCTAGCCGCATCCGCGGCCGAGGCGCGAGAGCGGAAAGTCCTGGTCATGGGCGACTCATTGTCGGCCGCCTACGGGTTGCGCCCGGAGCAGGGCTGGGTGGCGCTGGCCGATGCGAAATCGGCGCGCTACGCCTTCCACAACGCCAGCATCTCCGGCGAAACCAGCGCCGGCGGGCGCAGTCGCATCGACGCCGAGCTGGCCCGGGTACGCCCGGACATCGTGATCATCGAGCTGGGCGCCAACGACGGCCTGCGCGGGCTGCCGCTGGTGCAGATGGGTGCCAATCTCGGCTGGATGATCGGCCGCGCGCGCCGTGGCGGTGCGCAGGTGCTGCTGGTGGGCCTGCAGCTGCCGCCCAACTTCGGCCGCTATGCGGACGACTTCCAGCGCAGCTACCTGCTGATCAGCCAGCGCCTGGGCACCGGGCTGATCCCGCATTTCTTGGCCCCGCTGGGCACCGAGCGCAAATGGTTCCAGGCCGACAACCTGCACCCGGTGGCCGCCGCGCAGCCAATGTTGGCGGACCAGGTGCTGGCAGCACTGGATGCGCTGCCGGCGCGCTGAAATCTCAGCCCTGCTCGCGTGCGATCGCCCGCCAGCCGATGTCGCTGCGGTGGAACTCATGCGTCCACGAAATCGCCTCGACGCCGGCATAGGCAGTGCGCTGCGCCTCGGACACGCTGGCGCCCAGCGCGGTCACGCACAGCACGCGGCCGCCGGCGCTTACCACGTTGCCGGCGGCGTCCAGCGCGGTGCCGGCGTGGAAGACCTTGGCGCTGGCGGGCACTGCGTCGAGCCCCGAGATCACCTCGCCGCTGACCGGCGTGTCCGGGTACGGCTTCGAGGCCATCACCACGCCGAGTGACGGGCGCGGATCCCACCGCGCTTCGACGCCATCGAGTTTGCCGTCGATGGCGGCCTCCACCAGATCGACAAGATCCGACTGCAGGCGCAGCAGCACCGGCTGGGTTTCCGGATCGCCGAAGCGGACGTTGAATTCGATCACCTTGGGCGCGCCGCTGGGGTCGATCATCAGCCCGGCGTAGAGGAAGCCGGTGAACGGGATGCCATCCTTGATCATGCCCTGCACGGTGGGGTTCACCACTTCGCGCATCACCCGCGCATGCACCTCGGGCGTGACCACCGGCGCGGGCGAGTACGCGCCCATGCCGCCGGTGTTGGGGCCGGTGTCGCCGTCGCCCACGCGTTTGTGGTCCTGCGAGGTGGCCATCGGCAGCGCGGTATGGCCGTCCACCATCGAGATGAAGCTGGCCTCCTCGCCGTCGAGGAATTCCTCGATCACCACGCGCGCGCCGGCATCGCCGAACGCGTTGCCGCTGAGCATGTCGCGCACCGCCGCTTCGGCCTCGTCCAGCGTCATCGCCACGATCACGCCCTTGCCGGCGGCAAGGCCATCGGCCTTGATCACGATGGGCGCGCCCTTGCGGTGCACGTAGGCCAGCGCGGCCCCCACGTCGGAATGCACTTCGTAGAAGGCGGTGGGAATGGCGTGGCGGGCGAGGAAATCCTTGGCGAAGGCCTTGCTGCCCTCCAGCTGCGCGGCGGCGGCGGTGGGTCCGAAGATGCGCAGGCCGGCAGCGCGGAAGCGATCCACCACGCCCGCCACCAGCGGCACTTCCGGCCCGACCACGGTCAGCGCCACGGCTTCGTGCTGCGCCAGTGCCAGCAGGCCGTCGAGGTCGGTCACTTTGACCGCGACGTTGCGGCACTTCGCCTCGGTCGCGGTGCCGGCGTTGCCCGGCGCGACGATGACTTCGGTGACGCGCGTGGACTGCGCCAGCTTCCAAGCCAGCGCGTGCTCACGACCGCCGGAACCGATGACGAGGACCTTCATGCGTATTTACCTGTCAGATGTCGGAGGAACAGGGGCACCGGGTTTGCGCAGCAGACCTAGGCATTGATGCCTGCGCCGCAGGCATCAGTGCCGGAAATGACGCACGCCGGTGAACACCATGGCGATCCCGTGTTCGTCCGCTGCCGCGATCACTTCCGCGTCGCGCATCGAACCGCCCGGCTGGATCACCGCCTTGATGCCGGCTTCGGCGGCGGCGTCGATGCCGTCGCGGAACGGGAAGAAGGCATCCGACGCCATCACCGAGCCGGGCACGACCAGCCCCGCGTCGGTCGCCTTGATGCCGGCGATGCGCGCCGAATACACGCGACTCATCTGGCCGGCGCCGACGCCAATCGTGCGGCTGTCCTTCGCGTAGACGATCGCGTTGGACTTGACGAACTTCGCCACCTTCCACGCGAACAGCAGATCATTGAACTGCGCGTCGGTCGGCGGCAGCTGCGACACCACCTTCAGCTCGTCGCGGGTGACCACGCGGTCGTCGGCGGTCTGCATCAGCAGGCCGGAGTTGACCCGCTTGGTGTCGATGAAGTGCTTCGACGGCGCGGCCAGCGGAATGCGCAGTACGCGCACGTTGGCCTTTTTCTTCGCGTAAGACAGCGCCTCTTCGTCGTAGTCCGGGGCGATCAGCACCTCGACGAACTGGCGGTCGAGGATCGTGCGGCAGGTCGCGCCATCGAGCTTCGTGTTGAAGGCGAGGATGCCGCCGAAGGCGGAAGTCGGATCGGTGGCATAGGCCGCTTCGTACGCCTCAAAGCAACCACTGCCAATGGCCACGCCGCAGGGGTTGGCGTGCTTGACGATCACGCAGGCCGGCGCATCGAACTGGCGCACGCATTCCCACGCCGCGTCGCTGTCGGCGATGTTGTTGTAGCTGAGCTCCTTGCCCTGCAGCTGGGTGAAGGTGGCCAACGAGCCGGGTGCCGGCCACAGATCGCGGTAGAACGCGGCCTGCTGGTGCGGGTTCTCGCCGTAGCGCAGGTCCATCACCTTGACGAAGTTGCCGTTGGCCTGCGCCGGGAACTGCGCGGGCGCGCCGTCGTCGCCCAGCGACGACAGGTAGCTGCTGATGCAGGCGTCGTAGACGGCGACGTCGTTGAACGCCGCCACTGCCAGCTGCCAGCGGGTCTTCGCCGACAGTGCGCCGGCGTTGGCACCGAGTTCCTCGACCAGACCGGCGTACTGCGCCGGCGCGGTGGCTACGGCAACGCGGGCGAAGTTCTTGGCCGCGCTGCGCAGCATCGCCGGGCCGCCGATGTCGATGTTCTCGATGATGTCCTCGAAGCTGCTGCCCGGATTGGCCGACACCCGCGCGAACGGGTACAGGTTGAGCACCAGCAGGTCGATCGCGCCGATGCCGTGCTCGGCCATCACCGCATCATCGGTGCCGGCACGGCCCAGCAGGCCCCCGTGCACCTTCGGGTGCAGGGTCTTGACGCGGCCGTCCATCATTTCCGGAAAGCCGGTCACCTCGCTGACGTCCTTCACCGCCAGGCCGGCCTCGCGCAGCGCCCTGGCGGTGCCACCGGTGGACAGCAGTTCGACGCCGTGGGCGGAAAGCGCCGTGGCGAATTCGATCAGGCCGGTCTTGTCGGAAACGGAGAGCAGGGCGCGGCGGACGGTCACCGGCGCGCCGGAAAGGAAGTCGGCGGACATGCGTGGAAGGGGGCGGTGGGGAAGCGCGGATTATACGGCGCCGCCCCGTTCCGCCCGCAGCCCCGCTCAGCCCATGCCGTAGTCGCGCAGCTTCTTGCGCAGGGTGGCGCGATGGATGCCGAGCATCGTGGCGGCGCGGCTCTGGTTGCCTTCGCAGTGGCGCAGCACTTCGGCAAACAGCGGGATTTCCAGCTCGCGCAGGGCGATGCTGTACAGATCGTCGATGTCGCAGCCGTCCAGATCGCGCAGGTAGCGGCGCACGGAGTCGGCAACATGCTCTCGCAACGGCGCGCGCGGCGCGGCGTCCTGGCGGTGTTCGGAAAGCGTCAACGGAGGATCCCTCGGGCAGACCGCCGGCATCGAACGCGCGCGGGACGGCAAAGTGAGTCTAGCGCGGTGCTTGTGTGGGCGTCAGTGCCCGCGCCCATTCATCGCTGGCAAGTTTGACCGACTTCGCGCTTCGCTCATTCGAAGCGGAAGTCGAAGCCGACCACGCCTGCCGCCGGTTCTGCGATGTCGAAGGCGATCTGGCTGGCCTGCCCGGGCGCGATCCGCGCGCTGCGCGCATTGCCAGCGGGCAGGTAGTCGTGCGGCTGGAAGCGGCGCGTACCGAGGGTGCGGCCGTTGAGGTCGGACAGGGTCAGGCGCAGCGCCGGCCATGGCTGTGGCCAGTGCGCATCGTTGCGGAAACTGGCCTGCACGCGCAGCACGCCGGGACGATCCGGCGGTGCGATCACGTCGCGCGAGAGCAGGGTGAACGCGGCGGGCTCGCGCCAGGCCGGCAGGGTGCAGCCCAGCGCGCCGCAGGCCGCTTCCAGCAGCGGCCGCAGTTGCGCGCTGGCGGCTAGGCGGTCGCGCTGCAGCCAGCCGAGCTGCGCCAGCAGCACCAGCACCAGGACTGCTGCCGCCAGCCACTCGCCACGCTGGCGGTTGGCCGTGGCGGAACCGGCGAGGACGAAGCTGGGTGCGCGACTCATCCCTGCACCGGGCTGGCGTTGCGCACGCCGTCGATGCGCACCCAGTCTTCCTCACGCGACACCTGCAGGGCATCGAACCACGGCGCGAAGCGCAGCAGCAGCTCGCCCTCCTGCCCGGCGAGGATGCCGGACATGGCGATGCGGCCGCCGGTCGCGGTCCGCGCAGCCAGCGCCTCGGCCAGCGCGTCAAGCGCCGAGGCGAGAATGTTGGCCACCACCACCGGGTAGGTGGCGACGGGCTCGTCCTGCGGCAGGTGCACGTCGATGGTCACGCCGTTGCGCTGCGCGTTGTCGTGGGTGGCGGTGATCGCCTGCGGGTCGTTGTCCACCCCGACCGCGCGCGCGGCGCCCAGCTTCAGCGCGGCCAGCGCGAGGATGCCGCTGCCGCAGCCGAAGTCGAGCACCGCCTTGCCCTGCAGTTCGCCGCCGGCGGCCAGCCCGTCCAGCCAGCGCAGGCACAGCGCGGTGGTGGGATGGGTGCCGGAGCCGAACGCCAGGCCGGGATCGAGCCGCACGATGGCCGCGTCCGGCGCCTGCGCCTCTTCCGGCAGCGGATGATCCCAGGGCACGATCCAGCAGCGCGCGCCGAACCGCATCGGCTGGAACATGTCCAGCCAGGCGCGTTCCCAGTCCTGGTCCTCGACCTTGTCGAAGCGTGCGCGGGTCCAGTCCAGCCCCGGATCGAACGCGTCCAGCGCGGCCAGCAGCACCAGTGCATCGGTTTCATCCGGGAACAGCGCGGTCAGCGTCATCTCGTCCCACAGCGGAATCTCGCCGACGCCGGGCTCGAAGATCGCCTGTTCGTCGGCTGCATCCAGGTGCGCATCCTGCAGGGTGACCGCGAGTGCCCCCACGTCTTCCAGCGCGCGTTCCACGCGCGGCTGCCGGGCTTCGGTGCAGGGAAGGGTCAACTGCAGGTAGGGCATGGTGGGGACGGCGCGTGGCGGTCCCGCCATTCTCGCAGGTTCACTGCGGGCTGCGCGGGCGCTTCAGCCACCCAGCAGGCCCTTCAGCAGGCCCTTCATGTTGGGGCGCTTCTGCGGCGGCGTCTTGCCGCCGTCGCCTTCGTCCTGCTCCTGCGGCATGCCCATTTCGCCGAAGTCCAGGCCCAGCATCGCGGTGGCGGTGGACTTGGCGCGCAGCCGCACGCTCCATTCCGGGTTCCACGGCTGTTTCGGATCGGCCGGCTTGGGCGGGTAGGTGATCCAGTGCTCGGGCCCGTAGGCGGTCATCATCAGCATGGCCGGCACCATCCCGGCTTCGCCGCCGGCGGCACTGGCGAAGATGCCCTTGGGCACCACGCAGCTGGTGGCCGAGGCCGGCAGCAGGATCTTCTGCTTCAGCCATTTGTCGATGGCGCCGCCGGTCAGGTAGGCGTGCAGTTCGCTGCCAGCGCCGGCCACGTCGGCGCTGCTCCACACGGTCAGGGTGTAGGACCGTTCGCTGGCCATTTCCATGCGCATGCCGGTAATGAAGTAGGCGCGCGCGCGGGTCACCGACGGCCATGCCAGCGAGACCGCGTCGGCCGCGTCGCCCTGCGCGCGCAGCCCCAGTTTCGGCATGAAGTCGGCGGCTTCGTCCACGTTGAACGACATCGAAGCAGGGATGCCGCTGCCGGTGATCTGGTGGCCTCCGGCCAGCCTTGCGCCGGCCGGCACCTGCCGGCCATGCTGCCGATTCGGCCAGTAGACGAAGCCGGGCTTGAGGTCGATGTCGCGGTCCGGCACATACAGGCCCTTGGACAGGCTGCCGCTGGATTCCACGCTGATCCCGGCCATGCCCGCGGCGCCCTTCTTCGGATTGATCAGGCCGCCCTTGACCCGGATGCTGGCGAGCTTCGGCTGGCCGGGCCGCACCGCCGCGCCGCAGCCCCAGTACTCGCGGATCGTCAGCTCCACGTCGGGCACGGTGCCCGCCTCAAGCGTGGATTTGTCCTGCCGGACAGGCTCCGGCGGCAGCAGGGTGAGCGATCTGCCCAGGTTCAGCCCCGACGGCACCTGGTCCTGCGCCTCCACCCCGGGCTTCAGTGCGTTATGCAGCGCGATGTCCAGGTACTGGCCGGTCATGCCGGCCGCGCGGGTGGAAGGGTAGGTCGGCTTGAAGGCCTCGTTGCCGCCCATGCGCTTGGCCATGAAGCCGCCAAGGCCCCCCATCATCGCGCCCATGTCCGGCATGCCCGCCATGTTGTGGGTGGCGACGTCGATGTAGAGGTTGGTGGGGGGCGCCTTGCCCTGCTGGCTGGCGGCGGGCAGCGCCAGCAGCGTGGCGGCAAGGGTGATCAGCGGGGTGGCGCGGCGCATGACGGGCTCCGGAAGCGGCGGTGGCTTCCGGATACAGCGGAAAAAGCCGGCGCAAGCGGACATCGCCCGCACGCGCCGGCCCCGTGCCGGGCTGATCAGAGCAGCGAGAGTGCCTTTTCCTTGCGCTCGGCCAGCCGCTTTTCCAGGTAATGGATGTTCTGGCCGCCCTGCGAGAAACCGCCGTCGGCCAGGATCCGCTGCTGCAGCGGGATGTTGGTCTTGATCCCGTCCACCACCATTTCGCTCAGCGCCACCCGCATCCGCGCGATCGCCTGCGCGCGGTCGGCGCCGTGGACGATGAGCTTGCCGATCATCGAGTCGTAGTTCGGCGGGACGCGGTAGCCCTCGTAGATGTGCGAATCCACCCGCACGCCCGGGCCGCCCGGGGCGTGGAAGTGCTGGATCAGGCCGGGGCAGGGGAAGAACGTGTCCGGATCCTCGGCATTGATGCGGCATTCGATGGCGTGGCCGGTCAGCACCACGTCGGATTGCTTGATCGAGAGCCGGTGGCCGGCGGCGATCAGCAGCTGCTCACGCACCAGGTCGATGCCGGTCACCAGTTCGGTCACCGGATGCTCAACCTGCACGCGGGTGTTCATCTCGATGAAGTAGAAGCGGCCGTTCTCGAACAGGAACTCGAAGGTGCCGGCGCCGCGGTAGCCGATGCGCAGGCAGGCTTCCACGCAGACCTTGCCGATCTCCGCGCGCTGCTCCGGGGTGATGCCGGGCGCCGGCGCTTCCTCCACCACCTTCTGGTGGCGGCGCTGCATCGAGCAGTCGCGTTCGCCCAGGTGGATGGCGCTGCCCTGGCCATCGGCGAGCACCTGGATTTCCACGTGGCGCGGGTTCTCCAGGAACTTCTCCATGTAGACCATGTCGTTGCCGAACGCGGCCTTGGCTTCCTGCTTGGTGGTGGCGATGGCGTTGACCAGCGCGGCTTCGGTATGGACCACGCGCATCCCGCGACCGCCGCCGCCGCCGGCCGCCTTGACGATCACCGGATAGCCGATCTCCGCCGCGATCTTGACGTTGGTGGCCGGATCGTCGCCCAGCGGGCCGCCGCTGCCGGGCACGCAGGGCACGCCCGCGGCCTTCATCGCGCGGATCGCCTCCACCTTGTCGCCCATCAGGCGGATGGTGTCGGCCTTCGGACCGATGAAGATGAAGCCGGACTGCTCCACCCGCTCGGCGAAGTCGGCGTTCTCGGACAGGAAGCCGTAGCCGGGATGGATGGCCTGCGCGTCGGTGACCTCGGCCGCGGCGATGATCGCCGGCATGTTGAGATAGCTCTCCGCCGACGGCGCCGGGCCGATGCACACGGACTCATCCGCCATGGCCACGTGCTTGAGATTGCGGTCGACGGTGGAGTGCACCGCGACCGTGCGGATGCCCAGCGCGTGGCAGGCGCGCAGGATGCGCAGCGCGATTTCGCCGCGGTTGGCGATGACGACTTTTTCGAGCATGGTCGCTTATCCGATCACGAACAGCGGCTGGTCGAATTCCACCGGCTGGCCGCTCTCGCACTTGATCGCCAGCACGGTGCCGGAGACCTCGGCCTCGATCGGGTTGAACATTTTCATCGCCTCGATGATGCCGAGGGTGTCGCCGGCCTTGACCGCCTGGCCGATCGACACGAAGGCCGGCTTGTCCGGGGCCGGACTGGCGTAGAACGTGCCCACCATCGGCGCGCGCATCACGTGGCCGGCCGGCAGTTCCGGGTCGGCGGGCTTGGGGCTGCCGCCGGTGGCGGCCTGCACCGGCGAATGCATCGGCATCGCCGCCACGGGTGCGGCGACGTGCTGCACCATCGGCGCCGGGGCGGCCATCTGGGTGCCCTTCGGCACGCGCGCCAGGCGCACGGACTCCTCGCCTTCCTTGATCTCGATTTCGGCGAGGTTCGACTCTTCCAGCAGGTCGATGAGTTTCTTGATCTTGCGCAGATCCATGACGGGTCCTCTTGCTTGGGTCCGGCGGCGTTGATGGCGCCGCGCCGGGGATGGAATGGGGAAAGACGGTGTCGCCGGGCTCAGCGGGCCAGCCGCTGCAGCGCGGCGTCCAGGGCGTAGCGGTACGAGTCCGCGCCGAAGCCGCAGATCACGCCCACCGCCTTGTCGCTGAAATAGCTGTGCTGGCGGAACGGCTCGCGGGCGTGCGGGTTGGAGAGATGGATCTCGATGAAGGGGATGGCCACCGCGGCCAGCGCGTCGCGCAGCGCGACCGAGGTGTGGGTGAAGGCGGCGGGGTTGATCAGGATGAAGGCGGTGCCATCCAGGCGGGCGGCCTGCACCCGGTCCACCAGCGCATGCTCGGCATTGGACTGGAAGCTGTGCAGCACATGTCCGGCCGCCTGCGCGCGCGCCGCCAGGTCGGCATCGATGTCGGCCAGCGTGGTGTGACCGTACACCTCCGGCTCGCGGCTGCCGAGTAGGTTGAGGTTGGGGCCGTGCAGGAGCAGCAGGGTTGCCATCGATTGGGTCGGGTGCCCCGGAAAACAGGCGCGCAGTGTCCCGCGAAAGGTGGATGCTGTCCAGTTCGGCGAACTTTTGCCGGATAACGGGGTTTTAATCGGATGTTGGAGCGGCGGCTCTAAATGGTAGCGAGCCGCTTCGCCGCAAGCGCCGTGTTCTTGGCGGCGGACGACGGGCTCCGCGGACACATTGCCACGGAACCCGTAGTCAACGCGTGGATGCCGCGCCCGTCCACGCGGCGATGTCGGCGGCGTCCGTGAATGGCCCGATCCGGGTCTTCAACAGGCGCCCGTCGGCCAACACCAGCACCGAATAGGGCAGCACGCCAGCCGGATTGCCCAGTCGCACGCCGGCGTCGGCGGGGCCGGCGGCATCCACCAGCACCGGATAGGTGATGCCGTGCTGGCGCAGGAACGCCGCCACCGCGGCGGCATCGTCCAGGGCGATGCCGACCACCTGCACGCCGGTGGCGCCCTGCGCGTCGGCGAATGCCTGCAGGTCCGGCATTTCCTTCAGGCAAGGCGCGCACCACGTCGCCCACAGGTTGACCAGGGTGGTACGCCCGGCCCAAGCGGCGGGAATGGCGACCTGTTTGCCATCGGGATCCGGCAGGGTCATGGCCGGCACGATGCCGCCCTTTTCCGCGATGGTGACTCCCGCCGGCGCCGCCGGCGCACGTGCCTTCAGCGAGGCGTCGAGGACCTGTTGCCCGACCTCGGTGCCGGCCAGCCGGTAGGCGATGGTGGGTTCGAACAGCAGGCTGGCGCCGGCGCCTGCGATCGCCGCCAGCAGCGCCACCACCAGCACCGCGCGGTTGGACGGCATCAGCGCGCGGCCTCGCGCAGCGCGTCTTCCGCCATGCCGGGGGTCAGCAGGGTGGGCAGGATGCGGCCATCGCCCCCCCCGCGCGGATACACCACGTAGAGGGGCACGCCGACTGCGCGGTGGCGCTGCAGGTAGGCGGTGATGGCCGGGTCGACGTCGGTGTAGTCGCCGACCATGTAGACGGCGTTGGCGGCTTCGAGTGCGCCGCGGAAGCGTTCGCGGGCGAACACGGTCTTCTCGTTGGCCTTGCAGGTCACGCACCAGTCGGCGGTCATGTTGACGAACACCGGTCGGCCCTGCGCGCGCAGGTCGGCCAGCGCCTGTTCCGACCAGGCCACGCTGGCGATGCCGGCTGGCGCGGTGGCGGCGGTCGATTGCGGCCGCGGCAAGGCGTGCAGTTTCGCCAGCGGCCAGCCGACCGCCAGCAGCGCCAGCAAGGCCAGCGCCTGCCAGCCGCGCGGCCCGCCACTGCGCGCGCGCATCCATGCCCACGCGGCCAGCGCCAACAGGATGGCCGCGGCCAGCCACAGCCCGGTCGCGTCGGCCCCGCGCAGTTTGGCCAGCACCCACACCAGCCAAGCCGCGGTGGCGTACAGCGGGAAGGCCAACAGCTGCTTGAGGGTCTCCATCCACGCGCCCGGCTTCGGCAGCAGACGGGCGAAGGCCGGCACGAAGCCGATCAGCAGGAACGGCAGCGCCAGCCCCAGCCCCAGCATCAGGAACACCAGCAGCGCGCCGGCGGTCGGGCCGGTGAAGGCATAGGCCAGCGCCGCGCCCATGAACGGTGCGGTGCAGGGGGTGGCCAGCACGACCGCCAGCACGCCGGTGAAGAAGTCGGCGCGGATGCCGTCGCCCCGCAGTAGCGCCCCGGTGCGCTGGCCCAGCCCGACATTGGCCTGCCACAGCCCGGACAGCGACAGCCCCAGTGCGAACATCACCAGTGCCAGCCCGGCCAGCACCAGCGGCTGCTGCAGCTGGAAGCCCCAGCCCAGCGCCAGCCCGGCATGGCGCAGCGCCAGCACCAGCGCGCCCAGCGCCAGCATCGAGGCTAGCACGCCCGCGGTATAGGCCAGCGCGTGCCGGCGCGCCTCGCCGCGGCCGGCGCCGCTCTGCGCCAGCGACAGCGCCTTCAGCGACAGCACCGGCAGTACGCAGGGCATCAGGTTGAGGATCAGGCCGCCGCCCAGCGCCAGCAGCAGCGCCGCCAGCAGGCCGGGGGTCCGGCGCTGCGGCGGGGTTTCGCGCGCGGGCTGGGATGTGCCTCCGGCGGCGGTGGCACCGCTGGCGGCTTCCATGGCAGCCGTGGTGGCTGCGGCAGAATTTGCCGTGTCCGCAGCCGGAAGCGGCGTGTCGGCCGGCGTCGTTCCCTGCGCAGGCAACGGTGCGGCAGGGCCGCTGTTGCCGGACACAGTGTTATCGGGGACGGCTGCCGGCTTCCCCGCGGGCAGCGAGAACGCCAGCCGCCGGGTCATCGGCGGATAGCAGATGCCGTTGTCCTGGCAGCCCTGCAGGCCAAGCACCAGAGTGCCGCTGGCGGCGAGGGCGGTGGTGCGCGCCACCGGCAGGGCGATCTCGACCTGGTCGAAATACACCGCCACGTCGCCGAAGTGCTCGTCGCGGTAGGGCGTGGCCGCCGGCAGCTTCGCCGCCGCCGGCAGCTGCACCGACAGGCCGGCGGCGCCTTCCAGCTTTACCGACAGCTTGTCGCGGTACAGGTAGTAGCCCCGCGCGGGGGTCAGCCGCAGCAGCAGGGTGTTGCCGTCCAGCGCGATCAGGTCACTGCCGAAGGCCTGTGCAGCGGGCAGCGGCGCGGCGTCCCCCGCGGCGCCGCGGTTGCCGAGGCCGAACAACCCGCCGCCGGCCTTTCGGCCCGGCAGGAAGCCGCCATCCGCCTCGGCCTGCGGCAGCGTCACGCTCAGCGTGCGGGTCTGCGGCGGATAGCAGACGCCGGCATCGGCGCAGCCCTGGTACTTCACCGTCAGCGCCACGCCGGTGGCTGTCGCGGCCGGGACGCCGGTCACCACCCCCACCAGCTGCGTCCGGTAGGTCTCGACGTCGCCGAAGAACTCGTCGTGGTGCTTCCTGCCATCCGGCAGGGCCAAGCGCGGCTCCGCCAATCCGGCGCCCACCTTCACCGAGGTGCGATGCCGGTACAGGTAATAGCCGTCGGCGATCTTCCAGCGCACCTCGATGCGGTCGCGCGCGGTGGCTTGCGCCGACAGCACGAACACCTCATCCACCGGCGGCAGCTCGAAGTCGGCGGCGATGGCCGGGGAGGCGGCGAGCAGGCCCGCGAGCAGGGCCTGCGCGGCCAGCCAGCGGCGCAGGCGGAGGGTCAATCCGATCATCGGGTCATTCTACTGGACGGGTCGATTCGACCACCCATTGCAGGTACGCGGGCAGGCCGGCGACGGATTCGACCGCCAGCAACTCCGGCAGTTCATACGGATGCAGCTGCGGCAGCCGCGCCTGCAGCGCCGGGTAGCGTTGCCGGGTGGTCTTGACCAGCAGCAGTACTTCGGCGTCGCGCTGGACCTGCCCCTGCCAGCGGTACACCGACTGCAGGCCGGGCAGGAGGTTCACGCAGGCGGCCAGCCGTTCCTCCACCAGGGCCTCGGCGATGCGACCGGCGGTGGCGGGGTCGGGGCAAGTGCACAGGCAGAGCAGGACGTCCATGCCGACAGGGTAGCCCGCCGGGCGATCTGGCATGGCCCCCCTTGAAAGCCGCCCGCGGCGCCCCATCTCCCTGCCATCCCGGCCCCGGGATGTTTTTGTCCCTGGCGTTGGCAGTTGTCACGTCCGACTGCTAAAATTTCCGGGTTTTCCCCGTTCAATCAATCATTTGCAGAGGTTGCACATGTCCAGCATCAAGCCGCTGTACGACCGCGTGGTCATCAAGCGCATGGAAGAAGAGAAGCTGTCCGCGGGCGGCATCGTCATCCCCGACAGCGCCACCGAGAAGCCGATCAAGGGCGAAGTGATCGCCGTGGGCACCGGCAAGGTGCTGGACAACGGTCAGGTCCGCGCGCCGCAGGTGAAGGTGGGCGACAAGGTGCTGTTCGGCAAGTACAGCGGCACGGAAGTGAAGCTGGACGGTGCCGAGCTGCTGGTGGTCAAGGAAGACGATCTGTTCGCGATCCTCGGCTGATCGCGCGTCGCTTCCCACCCTCATCCCACTGAATACTTACTGAGGTAATCGCAATGGCTGCCAAGGATATCCGTTTCGGCGAAGACGCCCGCGTGCGCATGGTGCGCGGCGTGAACGTGCTCGCCAATGCCGTCAAGGCCACGCTGGGCCCGAAGGGCCGCAACGTCGTGCTGCAGAAGAGCTTCGGCGCGCCCACCATCACCAAGGACGGCGTCTCCGTCGCCAAGGAAATCGAACTGTCCGACGCGTTCGAGAACATGGGCGCGCAGATGGTCAAGGAAGTCGCGTCCAAGACCTCCGACAACGCCGGTGACGGCACCACCACCGCCACCGTGCTGGCGCAGGCGTTCATCCGCGAGGGCATGAAGGCGGTCGCCGCCGGCATGAACCCGATGGACCTGAAGCGCGGCATCGACAAGGCCGTGACCGCCGCCGTGGCCGAGCTGAAGACCATCAGCAAGCCGTCCTCGACCAACAAGGAAATCGCCCAGGTCGGCACGATCTCCGCGAACAGCGACGCCAACATCGGCGACCTGATCGCGCAGGCGATGGACAAGGTCGGCAAGGAAGGCGTGATCACCGTCGAAGACGGCTCGGGCCTGGAGAACGAGCTGGACGTGGTCGAGGGCATGCAGTTCGACCGCGGCTACCTGAGCCCGTACTTCGTCAACAACCAGCAGTCGATGCAGGCCGAGCTGGACGACCCGTTCATCCTGCTGCACGACAAGAAGATCGCCAACGTGCGCGACCTGCTGCCGGTGCTGGAAGGCGTGGCCAAGGCCGGCAAGCCGCTGCTGATCGTGGCGGAAGAGGTCGAAGGCGAGGCGCTGGCGACGCTGGTGGTCAATACCATCCGCGGCATCGTCAAGGTCTGCGCGGTCAAGGCGCCGGGCTTCGGTGACCGCCGCAAGGCGATGCTGGAAGACATGGCCATCCTGACCGGCGGCACCGTGATCTCCGAGGAAGTGGGCCTGTCGCTGGAGAAGGCCACGATCAAGGACCTCGGCCGCGCCAAGAAGGTGCAGGTCTCGAAGGAGAACACCACCATCATCGACGGCGCCGGCGAAGGCGCAGGCATCGAGGCGCGCATCAAGCAGATCAAGGCGCAGATCGAGGAGACCTCCTCGGACTACGATCGCGAGAAGCTGCAGGAGCGCGTGGCCAAGCTGGCCGGCGGCGTGGCCGTCATCAAGGTCGGTGCCGCCACCGAAGTCGAGATGAAGGAAAAGAAGGCGCGCGTCGAAGACGCCCTGCACGCCACCCGCGCTGCGGTCGAGGAAGGCATCGTCCCGGGCGGCGGCGTCGCCCTGATCCGTGCCAAGGCCGCGATCAAGGACCTGAAGGGTGCCAACGAAGACCAGAACCACGGCATCCAGATCGCCCTGCGCGCGATGGAAGCCCCGCTGCGCGAGATCGTCACCAATGCCGGCGACGAGCCGAGCGTGGTGCTTAACCGCGTCGCCGAAGGCAAGGGCGCGTTCGGCTACAACGCCGCCAACGGCGAGTTCGGCGACATGATCGAGTTCGGCATCCTGGACCCGACCAAGGTCACCCGCACCGCGCTGCAGAACGCGGCCTCCATCGCCGGCCTGATGATCACCACCGAAGCCATGGTGGCCGAGCTGCCGAAGAAGGACGAGCCGGCGATGCCGGGCGGCGGCATGGGCGGCATGGGCGGCATGGATTTCTGATCCGCGCTACCGCGACAACGTGACACCGGAAGGCCCGCTTCGGCGGGCCTTTCGTTTTTCTAGCACCCCGTGGATGATCGGGTTTCTTCCCGTCAGCGACGATGCGCATGCCAATCCAGCAACACGACGAGGTCCTCATCATCGGCGGCGGCCACAACGGGCTGGTCTGCGCCGCCTATCTCGCCGGCGCAGGCCTGAAGGTGCGGGTGCTGGAGCGCCGCCAGCTGGTTGGCGGCGCGGCGGTCACCGAGGAGTTCCATCCCGGTTTCCGCAACTCCGTGGCCAGCTACACGGTCAGCCTGCTGAACCCGGCGGTGATCCGCGACCTGCGGCTGGCCGAGCACGGGCTGCGCGTGGTCGAGCGGCCCTACGCCAACTTCCTGCCGCTGCCGGACGGGCGCAGCTTCCGCCTCGGCGGCGAGCACACGAACGCCGAGGTGGCGAAGTGGTCGGTGCGCGATGCGCAGCGGCTGCCCGAGTACTACGCGATGCTCGACCGCATCGTGGTGGTGTTGCGCGAGCTGATGCGGCGTACGCCGCCGAACGTGAGCGACCGCTTCGTGCTGGCCGACTGGCTGAACTCGATGGCGGTGGGCAGGCAGCTGAAATCGCTGGACATGCGCGGCCGCCGCGACCTGCTCGACCTGTTCACCAAGTCGGCCGGCGAGCTGCTGGACGACTGGTTCGAGGGCGAGCCGCTGAAGGCCGCGCTGGGCTGGGATTCGGTGGTCGGCAATTTCGCCAGTCCGTACACGCCGGGCAGCGCCTACGTGCTGCTGCATCACGTGTTCGGCGAGGTGAACGGCAAGGCGGGTGCTTGGGGCCACGCCATCGGCGGGATGGGCGCGATCACCCAGGCCATGCGCAGGGAGTGCGAGGCGCGCGGCGTGGCCATCGAAACCGATGCCGAGGTGGCGCAGCTGCTGGTGGAAGGTGGCAAGGCGGTCGGCGTCGCATTGGCGGACGGCCGTGAGCTGCGCGCCGCGACCATCGCCAGCAACCTCAATCCGAAGCTGCTGTACACCAAGCTGGTCGAACCCGGCCAGCTCGACGATGACACCGCCCAGCGCATCCGCCGCTACCGCTGCGGTTCCGGCACCTTCCGCATGAACGTGGCGCTGTCCGAGCTGCCGGACTTCACCGCGATGCCGGGCACCCGGCTGCAGCCGCACCACCAGAGCGGCATCCTGATCGGACCGTCGCTGCAGTATTTCGAGCAGGCGTATTTCGATGCCAAGTCGCGCGCTTACAACCCCGGCTGGGCGCGCAAGCCTGTCGTCGAGGTGGTGATTTCCTCGACCCTGGATGACACCCTGGCGCCGGCCGGCCAGCACGTGGCCAGCCTGTTCTGCCAGCAGGTGAACCCGGCCATCGCCGACGAGGACGGCGGCTGGGACGCGCACCGCGACACGGTGGCGAAGCTGATGATCGACACCGTCAACGACTACGCACCGAACTTCGCCCGCAGCGTGCTGGGCTATGAGGCGCTGAGCCCGCTCGACCTGGAGCGGCGCATCGGCCTGGTCGGCGGCGACATCTTCCACGGTGCGCTTGGCCTCGACCAGATGTTCAGCGCGCGCCCGCTGCTGGGACAGGGCAATTACCGCGGTGCGTTCGAAAATCTCTACCTGTGCGGCTCCGGCACCCATCCCGGTGGTGGCGTGACCGGCCTGCCGGGGCGCAACGCCGCGCGTGAAATCCTCAAGGATCTGGGCCGTTCGCCGCGTCCCGATTGATGGGATATTCGTGAACCGATGGGTCCTTTTTTGCAGTGCAGCGTGCAAACACCCTCACGAATCCTTCACGATCGGCCCGCGTCCCGACGTGGGGGAGGGAGCAGGCCCGCAGAGACTCCGGTCGAAGCGGGCTTTTTTATGCCTGCGGTCTGGCCCGGGAGCGGTTCGATCCGGGATCTGCCGGGACACCAGCCATGTTGCGTTGCTGTGGATTGCTGCTCTCGTTTGCACTGGCCGCCTGTTCGGGCGTGAGCCGGGACTTCACCCAGTCCTTCGTGGACGCCAACCGCGGGCTGGATGACGACGCCCGCGTCGCCGCGTATTCCCCCGAGATGAAGCTGCTGGCGGTGGGCCGCGAATCCGGCAGGTTGGAACTGTGGGACGTGCGCCGGCCGGATGCACGCATCGCCCGGCAGGCGCATGCGCTGCGCGTGCAGGGGATCGCGTTCGGCCCGCAGGACGGCATCGTCATCAGCAGTTCCGGGTTCGGGAACATCGACGCGGGTGAGATCGTCGAGCGCGAGAACGGGCCGAAAATCTGGAGCGCGCGCACCGGCGAGTTGCTGCATGCCTTCGGCGGCGCCGACTGGTTGCCGGGCGCGGTGTCCGCCACGCCGCTGCGCGGGCTGTACCTGCTGGCCAGCTACGACGAGCTGCGCATCTACGACCATGCACGACGCATGTTGGTGGGCACACCCCTTCGCCTGCAGCCGGACGGCGGGATCACCGCGCTCGACTGGGACCAGGCGTCCGGGTTGATAGCCGCCGGCACCGACAAGGGCCTGATCGCGCTGCTGCGGCTGCACCGGGAGCCGCAGGGCGGCGCCCGGCTGGAAATCGCCGGTACGCACGCGCCACACGGGCACGGTCCACGTCGCGGCGTGTTGGCGGTGAAGCTGCTCGATGACGGCCGCAAGCTGGTGAGCGTGCAGCATTCGCCGGCGCTTTCCGAGGCGATGGGCGACAACGTGCCGCCGCTGTACAGCGGTCACCAGCACGAAACCGTGCGTTGGGATGTCGCCACCTGGCGGCGCGAGCATGCGTATTCCAGTTCACTGCTCGGCGTGCACCAGGCAATACACACCCGCGGCGAGGACTGGCTGGTGCTGGCTGGCGTGGCCGGCGGCAGCGCTCGGATCGCCGGCAAGATCGAGCTGGTGGACCTGCGCAGCGGGGTGTCGTGGCTGTATCGCGCCAACACCACGCATCCCACCGCGGTACTGCTGCCACCTGCCCGCGAGGGGCTGGTGCTGCAGAGCGGCCGGGCCACGCGCATCCGCTACCTGGACCAGAAGGACGACGTGCCGTGGGTCCCGCCGCAGTAGCGGGTCGGCGTGCTCAGTCTGCCGGCACGGTGCGCGGCAGCGCCCACTCGCGCAGCGCCTGTACCTGTTCGGCCATCAGCACCGACAGCGGGCGGGTCTCGCGGATCGCCTGCATCAGCGCATGCGTGTCCAGCCCGGCCTGGGTGGCGTGTGCGGCATACAGCGCGCTAACGATGACCTGTTCGATTTCGGCGCCGGAATACCCCTCGGCCGCCGCGGCCAGCGCCGACAGGTCGATGTGTTCGCGGGCCAGCTGGCGCCGGTCCAGGTGCAGGGCGAAGATCTCCGCGCGGGTGGCGGCATCGGGCAGGTCGACGAAGAAGATCTCGTCGAAACGGCCCTTGCGCAGCAGTTCCGCCGGCAGCTGCTGCACCTGGTTGGCGGTGGCGACCAGGAACACGCGCGCCTTGCGCTCGGCCATCCAGGTCAGGAGGTAGCCCAGCACCCGCCGCGACAGCCCGCCATCGCCGTCGCCGCCGTCGGTCGCCAGGGCCTTCTCGATCTCGTCGATCCACAGCACGCAGGGCGCGAGCTGTTCGGTGGACGCGAGCGCGGTGCGCAGGTTCTTCTCGGTTTCGCCGTGGAACTTGTCGTACAGGGTGCCGAAGTCCAGCCGCACCAGCGGTACGCCGAAGCCGCCGGCCACCGCCTTGGCCAGCAGCGACTTGCCGCAGCCCTGCACGCCCAGCAGCAGCACGCCGCGCGGCGGCGGCAGCCCGGCCGGGGGCGGGTCCTGCACGAAGGCGGCGCGCCGTTGTTCCACCCAGCGCTTCAGGCGCGCTGCGCCGCCCACGTCGGAAAAACGCGCGGTGTCGTATTCGTAGTGCAGGTGGCCGCTCTTGTTGAGCAGCTCGAACTTCAGCCGCGCCAGCTCCGGCAGGTCGTCGGCGCCCAGCGCGCCGTCGCGCCAGATCAGGTGGCGGGCGATCCGGCGCGCGTCGGTCAGGGTCAGGCCGTGCAGGTTGCGCACGATCTGCCGGACCGCATCGGCATCGGCCTCCACCCGGCGTCCGCCGTTCTGCGCGGCGTAGTCGCGGGCTTCGTCCTTGACCAGCTTGAGCAGGGCGTTGGCGTCCGGCAGGCGCAGCGAGAACCTCGCGGCGAACGGTTCCAGCGCCTCCGGCAGCTCGATCCTGGTGCCCACCAGCACGATCACGTGCGGCTGGCTGCCGCGGCGCTGTATGAGGTCGCGCAGCGCGCGCTGGTAGCTGGCGTAGCCGAGGTAGGGGGTGGCGTCCATCAGCAGGTAGACGCCGCGCTGGCTGGCCTCGCGCATTGCGTTGAGGGTGGCGCTGAGATCGGGTGCCAAGCCGCTTTCGTCCTCGCCGTCCATGTCCACCCGGCGCAGGCCTTCGGTCACGCTCCAGCGATACAGCGCGCGCCAGACGTGCATCAGTGACTGCCGGAACAGTTCCATCACCCGCGCTTCGTCGGGTGTTTCGATCACCAGCAGGGGGGTCTCCGCGCGGATCAGCGCGGCCAGGTCCAGCAGTTCGCTCATGGGCGGGCACGATAGCGGTGCGTCGGCGATGCCACAATCGGCGCATGGACGATGTGTTTTCCGCCGAGATGCAGACCCTGTCCGCGCGTGCCCTGCAGCGCCTGCGCGCGGCCGGTTGCGCGATTACCGACGAAGCGGCGCTGGCGCGCCTGGCGGTGGCCAGCGACTTCGCCATCGATGCGCTCGTCCGCCAGCCGGAACTGCTGGACCGGCTGCAGACCGATGCGGCGGCCCCGCTGCCTGCGCCGATGCTGGAGGCGGGCAACCAGGGCGAATGGGCGCGCCTGCTGCGCCGCTACCGGCAGGCGGAATCGACCCGGCTGGTGTGGCGCGACGTGGTCGAGTGCGCCGATGTCGAGGCGGTCCTCGCCGGCAGCAGTGCGCTGGCGGAAACCTGCCTGCGGCTGGCGCTGGACGCGCTGGAGGCGGATTTCGCCCGGCGCTTCGGCAGCGTGCGCGATGCCGAAGGCGCACCGCAGCGGCTGGTGGTGTTCGGCCTTGGCAAGCTGGGCGGGCGCGAGCTGAACTTCAGTTCCGACATCGACCTGGTCTACGCCTACGAACACGAGGGCGAATCCGATGGCGCGCGCAGCCTGCATGCGCAGGACTACTTCGCGCGGCTGGGCCAGCAGCTGGCGAAACTGCTGGACGAGGTGACCGCGGATGGCTTCTGCCATCGCGTCGACCTGCGTCTGCGCCCGTTCGGCAACGCCGGGCGGGTGGCGCTGTCGTTCGCGGCGATGGAGCTGTATTTCCAGCGCGAGGGCCGCGACTGGGAGCGTTACGCCTGGCAGAAGGCGCGCTGCGTGGCCGGCGACATCGCCGCCGGCGAGCGCTTCCTCGATGCGCTGCGGCCGTTCGTCTATCGCCGCTATCTGGACTACGGTGCGCTGGACGGGCTGCGCGCGATGAAAGCGATGATCGCCGCGGAAGTGGCGCGCAAGGACATGGCCGGCGACATCAAGCGCGGGCCGGGCGGCATCCGCGAGATCGAGTTCCTGGCGCAGGCGCTGCAGCTGATCCGCGGTGGCCGCGAGCCGGCGCTGCGCCGCCGACACCTGCTGGCGACGCTGCAGGCGCTGGCGCAGGCGGGGCACATGGAAACCGACGCGGCATCGGCACTGGCGGTGGCATACCGTTTCCTGCGCCGGCTCGAGAACCGCCTGCAGATGCTGGCCGATGCGCAGACCTATGCGCTGCCCGAGGACGGGCTGGCGCGCGCGCGCCTCGCCGCCGGGCTGGGTTATGCGGACTGGCAGGCGCTGGATGTCGCGCTGGCGGCGCAGCGGGCGAAGGTGGCGGAGGAGTTCGGCGCGTTGCTGGCGCCGCGCCGTCGCCGCATCTCCGGTGGCGACGAACTCGCCAGTTACTGGCGGGCGCTGCCCGAGCACGGCGAAGCCGCGCAGCTGGAGGCGGTCGGCTTCGAGCATGCCGCCGAGCTGCACGCCAGCCTCTGCGATTTCGCCCGCACGCCAGGCGTGCGCGACCTCTCCGACGCCGCGCGCGCGCGCCTGGATCGGGTGCTGCCGGCGCTGCTGCAGCACGCCGCCGCTTCCGATACGCCCGATGCGGTGTTGCGCCGGGTGCTGCCGCTGCTGCACACCATCCTGCGCCGTGCCAGCTACCTGGCGCTGCTGGACGAGCAGCCGGCGGCACTGGCGCGGCTGGCCAGCGCGCTGGCGCGCAGCGCCCTGCTGGGTGAGCGCCTGGCCGCCTATCCGCTGCTGCTGGACGAACTGCTGGACGTGCGCGTGGGTGGCGAACTGCCGGATCGCGCGACCATGCAGGCCCAGTGCGCGGCGGCGCTGCGCGACAACGACATGGAGGCGTCGCTGGATGCGCTCAACGAAGTGCGGCAGGCGCTGAGCTTCCGCTTCGCGCTGGCGCTGCTGGATGGCCGCATCGATGCGCAGAATTGCGCCCGCCACCTGGCGTGGCTGGCCGATGCGGTGGTCGCCTGCGTGCTGCAGCTGGCCGACGACGAACTGCGCGGCGCGCACGGCCGCGTCGACGGCGGCCGCTTCGCCGTGCTCGGCTACGGCACGCTGGGCGGCGAAGAGCTGGGTTTCGGCTCCGACCTCGATCTGGTGTTCCTGTTCGATGCGCCCGCGGACGCCACGTCCAACAGCGCGCGGCCGCTGGATGCGCCGCGCTGGTACGCGCGGCTGGGGCAGAAGATCGTCTCGCTGCTGGGCGTGCGCACCGGCGCCGGCCGGTTGTTCGACGTCGACGTGCGGCTGCGTCCCGACGGTGCCAAGGGGTTGCTGGTATCGAGCTTGGCCAGTTTCACCGACTACCAGCGCAACCGCGCGTGGACATGGGAACATCAGGCGCTGGTGCGCGCCCGTGCGATCGCCGGCGACGCCGCGCTGGCGGGGGCCTTCGACGCCCTGCGCGCGCAGGTGCTGGCGCAGCCGCGCGATGGCGGCAAGCTGGCCGAGGATGTTTCCGCGATGCGCCGCAAGATGCGCGCCGAACTGGACCGCAGTGATGCTGTCATGCTCGATCTCAAGCAGGGCGACGGCGCGCTGGTCGATCTGGAGTTCCTGCTGCAGTTCCTGGTGCTGCGCGATGCGGGTGCGAGCCCCGGATTGCTGGCGCCGCGGGCCACCAGCGCCCTGCTGGAAGCCGCGCTGCAGGGGGGCAGTCTGGACGCGGCTACCCACGCCGCGCTGCGCGAGGCGCATGCCGCGCTGCTGGACACCGGCCTGCGCTGCACCCTCGACCGCCGTCCCCGCCGCGCGGCGCGCGACGAACGCATCGAGCGCGCCTGCGCTGCGATCGTGGCGGCGGTGCAGGCGCAGGGGCTGGCGTTCGACGCGGCGTAAACCGAATCCATCCCCCAGATTCGTGGGAGCGCACTGAAAGGGCATGACCGCTCTCGCGGGATCGGAATCGTGCAAGGCGCGTCGCGCCCCTGCGGTGCGCCTACATGCCCAGACGCTGGCGGATCTCCCGCGCGACGCGCGCGGTTTCCCGCAGCGGCTCGGCGGCGAACGGTGCCAGCGCATCGTCCAGCGCGCGCGCGCGCGCGCTTCCGATGAGTGCATCGAGGAAGGCCCGCGGGCGCCCCTGCAAAGCCTGCGGCGACCACACGTACAGCGGCGCGCGGGTGGCCGCGGCTTCGCTGAGCATGTTCACCGAGTCCGGCGTGCAGACGATGCGGTCGGCGCAGGCCAGCAGCCCGGCGTAGGGATTGGCGCCGTCGCCGGTGTCGCGCCAGCGCAGGCCGGGCAGGTGCGGATCCACGCCCGCCAGCGCGTGGCGCCAGGCCACGGGCGTGCGCCGCGAGGCGACAGCGCTGAAGCTGCCGCCTTCGGCCCGTGCCTGCGCGGCCAGCCGCTGCAGCAGCGCCGCGAAGTCGGCATCGTCCAGCGGCGCGTGGCGGGTCGGGCCGCCCACCAGCAGCACGCTGTGCGGGGTGGGCAGGGTGGCCAGCGACGGGAATGCGGCGATCGCGCACAGCAGGTAGTCGTCGTCGACCGGGTGCAGGCTGCCGAGCGTGGCGATGACATTGGCCCCTTGGAGGCCGTCGTGCGCGGGGGCCACCACGATGTCCCAGTGCCGGCTGGCGATGCGCGGATCGAGGATCTGCACCGCCTTCGCGCCGCGTGCGCGCAGCAGGCGGGTGGCCAACGCCGCCTGCCGGCCGCAGCCGATGGCAACGGTGGGCGGCGCACTGCAGGCCGTCCGGAACACCGGGCCGAGCGCGGCTTCCGCACCGGGCAGCCGTCGCGGGGCCAGCCAGCGCCACGGCGCGCGCGGTTGCAGCGTGACCTCACTCGGGCGGCTGTCCAGCGCATGAGCCAGCGCCAAGGCCTGGCGCGCGTTGCCGGCGCGGCCGTCGTGGATCGCCAGGGTTGCCGATGGGAGAGGCGCGGCGGAGCGTCGTTGCATGGTTGGCATCTATTCGTTCCGAATATGCTGCATTACATGCGCCCGTGGAACCATACACTGTGCGCCATCGCCCTCACGATACAGAGATTGCCATGTCCCAGCCGCTTCCCGGTGCCGCGCTCGACCAGCTGTTCCGCACCGCCCGCACCTACAACGCCTTCACCGGCGAGGTCTCGGACGAGACCCTGCACCAGCTCTATGAACTGCTGAAGTTCGGCCCCACCGAGGCCAACACCACGCCGGCGCGGATCGTGTTCGTGAAGTCGGCCGAGGCCAAGGCCAAGCTGGGCCCGGCGCTGTCCGAAGGCAATTTCAAGAAGACCATGGAGGCGCCGGTGGTGGCCATCGTCGGCTACGACATGCGCTTCTTCGACAAGCTGCCGGTGCTGTTCCCGCACACCGATGCCAAGCCGTGGTTCGAGCACCGCGACGAAGCCGACCTGGCGTGGGTGGCGATGCGCAGCAGCGCGCTGCAGACCGCCTACCTGATCCTGGCGGCGCGCTCGCTGGGCCTGGACTGCGGCCCGATGACCGGCTTCGACAATGCCAAGGTCGACGAAGCCTTCTTCGCCGGCACGCCGATCCGCTCCAACATCCTGGTCAACCTCGGCCACGGCGACCCCGCCAGCATCTTCCCGCGTTCCCCGCGCCTGGGCTTCGACGAAGCCTGCCGCATCGCCTGATCCGTCATCCGTCTCTTCTTCCCGCCCATTCCGGAGTCATCGCATGAACACCACCATCCGCAACCTGTTGTTGCCGCTCGCCATCGCCGCCGCCGTCGCTGCCTGCAGCAAGCCGGCCGAGCCCGCCGCCACCGCCGCAGCGCCGGCCGATGCCGCGGTCGCGGCGCCCGCCGAAGCCGCAACCGTCGCCGAGGCGATCACCGCGGTGTCCGGCACCTACCAGCTCGACCCCACCCACACCGACGTGCTGGCGCAGTGGACCCATTTCGGCTTCTCCCAGCCGAGCGCGCATTTCGGCATCAGCGACGGCACCCTGGTCTATGACGCCGCCGACGTGACCAAGTCCAGCGTCCAGGTCACCATGCCGATCACCGGCATCGACAGCTTCGTCGACAAGCTGGACGAGCACCTGGCCAGCGGCGACTTCTTCGACGCCGGCAAGTTCCCGAATGCAACCTTCAAGAGCACCAGCGTGGCGGCCGCCGGCACCAACAAGCTGACCGTCACCGGCGACCTGACCATCAAGGACATCACCAAGTCGGTGACCCTGGACGTGACCCTCAACGGCGCCGGTGAACACCCGATGCTGAAGAAGCAGGCGATCGGCTTCTCCGCCACCGCCACCATCAAGCGCACCGACTTCGGCGTGGGCGCCTACGCGCCGAACGTCAGCGACGACGTGCAGCTGCGCATCACCACCGAAGGCACGCTGGCCGACGCGCCGGCCGCCGACGCCGCGCCGGCGCAGGGCTGATGCCATGATCGTCGAACGCCCTGCCGGCGCCCGCGGCGAAGTGGACATGGGGTGGCTGCACAGCCACCACACGTTCTCGTTCGGGCATTACTACGACCCGGCGTGGATGGGCTTCGGCGTCCTGCGCGTGATCAACGACGACACCGTCGCCGCCGGCGGCGGGTTCGCCCCGCATCGCCACGCCAACATGGAAATCATCAGCGTGGTCCTGGACGGCGCGCTGGCGCACAAGGACAGCGCCGGCAACGCCGGCGTGATCCGCGCTGGCGACGTGCAGTGGATGAGCGCCGGCCACGGCATCGAGCACAGCGAATACAACGGCTCGGATGCCGCGCCGGTGCACTTCCTGCAGATCTGGATCCAGCCGGCGCGGCTCAACCACGCGCCGGCCTACGACCAGAAGCACTTCGCGCCGGACGCGCGGCGCGGACGCTGGGTGTTGCTGGCCTCGCCGGATGGCGCCGACGGCAGCATCGGCATTCGCCAGGACGCCAGCCTGCGCGCCACCCGCCTGCTGCCGGGCGACGCGCTGGAAGCGGCGCTGGATCCGGCGCGCCGCTACTGGCTGCATGTGGCCATCGGCGAGGTTGCGGTGGGCGAGCGCGTGCTCGCCGCCGGCGATGCGCTGGGACTGTCCGAAGAGGGTGGTGCGCTGGCACTGCGCGGTCTTGCTGAAACCAGCGACGTGCTGCTGTTCGATCTCCCCGCATGACCGTGCCCGCCATCCCCGCGACAGCGGGGATGGCGGATGCGCGCTAAACTGGCCGGGTTCCCGCAACCCGTTGCATTCGCCATGGCACAGCCCGCTTCGCCCGCCCCCGCGTCCGCCCGCGCCCAGCAGACCTACGAGGTGCATCGCGCCGAGTTGCCGCTGAGCTGCCCGCTGCCGTCGATGGCGGTGTGGAACGAGCATCCGCGGGTGTACCTGTCGATTGTCGAGGATGGCGGGCGCAGCCAGTGCCCGTACTGCGGCAGCGTCTACGTCCTCGTCGACTGAGCCCGCGGCGCCCGCGATGCGCCGCCTGACCGTGGTGCAGCTGCTGCCGGCGCTGGAAGCCGGCGGCGTCGAACGTTCCACCCTGGAAATCGCCGATGCGCTGGTGCGCGCTGGGCATCGCGCCGTGGTCGTGTCCGCCGGCGGCCGGCTGCTGCCGCAGCTGCAGGCGCTGGGCGCCGAGCACGTGCTGCTGCCGATCGGGCGCAAATCGCCGCTGGTCCTCCGTCATCTGCCGGCGTTGCGGCGGGTGCTGCGTGGTGCCGACATCGTGCATGCGCGCTCGCGGTTGCCGGCCTGGCTGGGCTGGATGGCGCTGCGTGGAATCCATGCCGGTCGGCCGCATTTCGTCACCACCGCACACGGACTCAATTCGCCGTCGCGCTACAGCGCGATCATGACCCGCGGCGAGCGCGTGGTCTGCGTGTCGCGCACGGTGCGGGACTACCTGCTGCGCCATTACCCCAAGGTCGATCCGGCGCGGCTGGTGGTGGTTCCGCGCGGCATCGACCCGGCCGCGTTCCCGCCCGCGCCGCTACCGGACCGCGCCGCGCGTGCGCAGGTCGCGGCGCTGCATCCGCAGCTTGGGGGGGATGGGCCGATGCTGCTGCTGCCGGGCCGCGGTACGCGCCTGAAGGGCCATGCCGACGCTATCGGCCTGCTGGCGGCGCTGCGCGCAGAAGGCGCGGATGCACGGCTGTGGATGCCCGGCGCGCTCCAGGCCGGCCGCGAGGACTACGTCACGGAACTGTCGGGGCTGGCGCGCGCCGCTGGCGTGGAGGCGATGCTGGCGATGACCGCGCCGACCGCGGCCATCGCGCAGGCCTACGCGGCCTGCGACCTGGTGCTGCAGCTGTCGCGCAAACCGGAGGCGTTCGGGCGCACGGTGGTCGAAGCGCTGGCGGTGGGCCGGCCGGTGTTGGGCTGGGCGCATGGTGGCGTTGGTGAGCTGCTGGCCGAACTGCAGCCGGCGGGCGCGGTCGCGCCCTTCGACGCCGGCCAGCTTGCCGCGCGCGCGTGCGCGCTGCTGGCTGCACCACCATCGCCGCCAGCGGCGATGCCCTATACCCTGCAGGCGATGCAGGAGGCGACCTTGACGCTGTACCGGACGATGGTGGACGCATGAACGCACAGACGATGCAGCCCGGCGGCCTGGCCGAATGGCGCTGGGCGCCTGCCTGGGTCCTGACCTTCGTGGCCCTGTGGCCGGCGCGCGGGATTGCCGAGGCGGTGCTGGTGCTGGGCGCGCTGGCCGGCCTGGTGCGGCTGGTCGGCAGCCGCTTCCGCGGCGGCGGTGCGCTGCTTAGCGGGCCGGCGTGGGCGCTGACGTCGGTGCTGTTCGCCGCCTATTGGCTGCCCGAACTCATCGCCGCGATCGACGCACGCGATCGCCTACACGCCTTCAGCGAGGTGCTGACCGACCTGCGTTACCTGCCGTTCCTGTGGGTCGCCGCGGCGGCCGTCGCCAGCGAGGCAGGCCGCCGCCGCACCTTCGGTGGCCTGGCGGTCATCGCGCTGGCATGGACGCTGGACGCGCTGGTCGAGGCGGGCACCGGCACCAGCCCGCTGTTCTGGCTGCTGGACCAGGCCAAGCATGCGGTCAGTGGCCACGGCATGTGCACCGCCGGCGAAGCGGAGGCGGCGGACCGCCTGGCGGGCGTGCTGGGGCCCTGCAACCTCAAGCTGGGCATCGTGCTGGCCAGCCTGTCGCCGTTCGCGCTGGCGGCAGCGCGGCAGCGGCTGGGCCAGCTGGGCTGGCTGGCCGCGGCGTCGGCGATCGGGCTGGTGGTGATCCTGGCAGGCTCGCGGGCCTCATGGCTGACCTACGGGCTGGTGCTGCTGTGGACCGGCTGGCGCGCGCTCGGCTGGCGCAAGCTGATGGCGGTGTTCGTGGCCGGTGCGCTGATGCTGGTGGCGGCCAATGCGCTGTCGCCGCAGGTGCGCGAGCGTGTGCAGCGCACCACGCTGGCGCTGACCGCGCAGCCGGATGGCGTGGACGCTGCGCTGTCCGGGCGCGGCCGGATCTGGTCGGCGGCACTGTGCATGGTGCGCGAGCATCCGCTCAATGGCGTCGGTCCGCGCGCCTTCCGCGATGAGTTCCCCGCCTGCGACCCGCAACCGGGCAAACCGGCGGCCTGGGGCACCGGCGCCGCCTTCCATGCTCACCAGATCGTGCTGGAAGTGCTCAGCGAAACCGGCATCATCGGCCTGTTGTTGTGGCTGGCCGGCGCCGCGCTGGGCTGGCGCGCCTGGTGCTATGCCGATGCCGGTGCGCGCGAACGCGCGCGTCCGGCGATGCTGGCGCTGGCGGTCAGCGTGTTTCCGCTCAATACCCATCTGGCCGCGTATTCGACCTTCTGGGGCAGCGTGCTGCTGCTGCTGGCGGCCCTGTACGCCGGCAGCCTGTGGGGCCGCGAGGCGCCGGCGGTGCCGCCTCAGTCGTAGCGCGAGCGCCCGTCCGGCTGGCGCTTGAAGCGCCGGTGCAGCCACAGGTACTGGCTGGGCGCCTGCCGCACCATCGCCTCGATCGCCGCATTGACCGCGGCGGTGTCGGCCACCGCATCGTCGGTGGGGAACGGCGACAGCGGCTGGCCCACCTGCAGCACGTAGTCCGCGCCCTCGCGGCGGTGGAAGAACGGCACCACCGCGCAGCCGGTCATGCGTGCGAACTGGTGGGTGGCGGTGATGGTGGCGGCGGGAATGCCGAAGAACGGCGCGAACACGGTGTCCTTGCCGCGCATGTCCTGGTCGGGCGCGTACCAGAGCACGCCGCCGCGCTTGAGGTGGCGGATGGCCGCGCGGGTATCGCCGTTGCCGAACATCGCGCTGGCATAGCGCAGGCGGCCGCGCAGCACCGCCCATTCCATCACCGGACTGCGGTGCTTGCGGTACATGCCGGCCAGCGGCACGTGGTCGCACAGCAGGCGGCCGCACAATTCCAGGGTCATGAAGTGCCCGGACACCAGCAGCACGCCGCGGCCTTCGGCCTGCAGGCGCTGGAGGATCTCCAAGCCCTCGATGCGGGCGCTGGCGCGCATCGGCGCGACCTCGCCCCACCAGGCGCGGGCGAATTCGAACAGGCCGATGCCGACGTCGCGGAAGTTGGCGCGCAGCAGCGCTTCGCGCGCGGGGCCATCCAGTTCCGGCAGGCATAGCGCGAGGTTGGTGCGCGCGGCCTCGCGCCGGTCCGGCAGCAGGCGCAGTGCCAGCCAGCCGACCGCGGCGCCCATGGCGCGCTGCAGTCCCCAGGGCAGGCGCGCCAGCGCCATGCACAGGCCAACGCCCAGCCAGACCGGCCAGTGGCGCGGGGCGAACGACGGGCGGTCGGGTGGAGTCGAAGTCATGCGGGGATTCTAGTGCGTGATGCGTTGCCGCGGCCTGCGCGCATGGCCGCGGATGCGGCGGCTTCGCTATCCTGTACGGCATGCAGGCCGATCTCACCGAACGCGTGCTGCGCGGCCTGTATTCGGCCGCGCTGTACCTGCTTGTGCCGATCACGCTGTACCACCTGGTCTGGCGCGGCTTCCGCCAACGTGCCTACCTGCAGCGCTGGGACGAGCGCTACGCCAGTTATCCCGAAACAGTGCCCGCGGCGCCGCTGTGGCTGCACGCGGTGTCGGTGGGCGAGGTCAACGCCGCGGCGCCGCTGGTGAACCGGCTGCGCGCGCTGCGCCCCGACCTGCAGCTGGTGGTCACCACCATCACCCCCACCGGCTCCGAACGGGTGCGCGCGCTGTGGGGCGATGCGGTCACCCACGTGTACCTGCCGTATGACCTGCCCGGCGCGGTGGGGCGCTTCCTCGACCGCTTCCAGCCGGTGATGGCGCTGATCGTGGAAACCGAACTGTGGCCGAACCTGTTGTTCGGCTGCCGCGACCGCGGTATTCCCACCTACATCCTCAACGCGCGGTTGTCGGCGCGCTCGCTGCGCGGCTACCGCGTGCTCGGGCCGCTGATCCGGCGCGCGCTGGGCAGCGTGCACCGGGTGGCCGCGCAGTCCGAGGATGATGCGCGCCGGTTCCTCGAGCTGGGCGCGCTGCCCGAGCGCATGCAGGTCACCGGTAACCTGAAGTTCGACATGGCGGCGGTGGACAGCGGTGCCTTCGTCGATGAATTCCAGGCAGCGCTGGGTGTGGCGCGGCCAGTATGGATCGCCGCCAGCACCCACGAGGACGAGGAGGCCCCGGTGCTCAGCGCCCATCGTGCGCTGCGCGGGAGCCATCCCGACGCGCTGCTGCTGTGGGCACCGCGACATCCGGAACGCTTCCGCGCCGCAGTGCAGGGCGCGCGTGATGCCGGCTTCGCGGTGGCTTCGCGCAGCGAGGAGGGCTGGCCGGGGGCGGAAACCGGGGTGTTCGTGATCGACACCCTCGGGGAACTGCTGCGCTTCTATGCCTGCGCCCAGGTGGCCTTCGTCGGCGGCAGCCTGCAGGCGATCGGCGGGCACAACCTGCTGGAGCCTGCGGCCACCGGCACCGCCATCCTCACCGGCCCGCACCTGCACAATTTCGCCGACATCGCGCGGCGCCTGCGCGAGGCGGGCGCGATGCGGATCGTCGCCGATGCGCCGGCGCTGGCCGCTTCGCTGCGCACGCTGTTCGACGATGCCGGCGCACGCCGGCAGCTGGCCGCCAACGCGGCGCGGCTGCTGGAAGACGGGCGCGGCGCGCTGGCGCGCACGCTGGCGATGATCGAGCCAGCGTTGCCGGCGGCCGGCCCCGCAAACGGAAAGAGCGGGGCAAGCCCCGCTCTCTGATCCGCCGCCGTTGTGTCAGGCCGGACTCAGCGCGCCGCCAGGGTCTGGTCGAGGGCCTTGTCGGTGGTCAGCAGGCGGTTGATGTCCTCGACGTCGGAGACGTCCAGCGTGCCGGCCGACTGTTCCAGCAGCAGCCGGCTCTGCAGGAAGTTGTACTTGGCCTGGGCATAGGCCTGCTGCGCGGAGAACAGGGTGCGCTGGTTGTTCAGCACGTCCAGCACGGTGCGCGTGCCGACTTCCAGGCCGACCTGCGAGGCGTCGTAGGCGCTCTGCGCGGACACCAGCGCCAGCCGGCGCGCTTCCACTTCGCTGATGCCCGCCACCACCGCCTGGTAGGCGCCGCGGGTGCTGCGCTCGATCGCGCGGCGGCTCTGCTCCACCGCGTCGGCGGCGCCGTCGCGCTGGGCCAGCGCGGTGCGCACGCCGGACTGGGTGGCGCCGCCGGCGAAGATCGGGATGTTCAGGGTCACGCCGACGCTGGTATTGGCCTTGTTCTCACCAATGAAGGCCGGGTTGTCGTACAGGCCGGGGATCGCCTTGCCATAGGTCGCCTGCAGGCCGAGCGTGGGGTAGTGGCCGGCGCGCGCGGTCTTGACGCCGGCCTGGGCCACTTCCAGGTTGGCTTCCTGCGCCTTCAGCGAGGGGTTGTTGGACAACGCGTCGCCGACGAAAGCCTCGACGCCCTTCTCCGCGGGCAGCGCCGGCTTGAAGTCATCCGGCAGGCCCTTGAGGTTGGCGACCGGGGCGCCAGTGATTTCCACCAGCGCCTGGTAGGCATCGCGCACCGCGTTGCGGGCGAGGATGGTGCTGGCGCGCGCGCCGTCGTACTGGGCGCGGGCTTCGTGCACGTCGGTGATCGGCGCCAGGCCCACTTCCAGGCGCTTGCTGGCGAAATCGAACTGTTTCTTCAGCGCGGCTTCCGCGGCTTCCGCGGCGGCCAGCGTTTCCAGCTGGACCAGCACGTTGAAGTAGGCGGCGGAGGTGCGGGTGATCAGGTTCTGGCCCGCGGCTTCCAGGTTGTAGCCGCCGGCGCGGTCCTGCGCCTTGGCGCCCTGCAGGGCGGTGTAGTTGCCGAAGTTGAACAGCGACTGGTTGAGGCTGAGGCCCCAGCTGCCATTGCTGGAATCGCCGTTGCCGCGATCGACCCGGTTGCTGCTCACGGAGCCGCCGATGCCCGGCAGCAGGTTGGCGCGGGCCTGCACCGGCCGCTCGGCGGCGACGGCGCGGGTGGATTCCGCGGCGGCGTACTGGGGGTCGCTGCTGCGCGCGTTCTGGTAGCTCTGCAGCAGGTCGTCTGCCTGCGCCGCAGCCGGCAGCAGGACGAGGGCAAGGGCGAGGGCGAGCGGGCGACGCGACATGGAGGGATCCTTGGCGGATTACAGGGTGAACGCAGGCACCGGTTCGGCGCCTGCAAGGTAGGGGAGGTCGGTTTCAAACAACGATTCGACGCGGCTGCCGTTGACCGTGCGGTGCACCAGCGCCGCATCCATCGCCGGCGAGCGGCCGTGCACCACGAACATGCGGCCGCCCGGGTTGAGCCATTCGACGAAACGCGCCGGGATGCTGGCCACCGCTGCGCCGACGCAGATCACGTCGAAGCTGCGGCCCGGGTTCCAGTCGAAGGCGTCGGCGGCGCGCACCGTGGCGTTGCCGAAGCCCTGCGCCGCCAGCCGCGCCTGCGCGGCCTCGGCGAGGTCTGGATGGCGCTCGATGGCGACCACTTCGCGCGCCAGCCGGGCCAGGCAGGCGGTCAGGTAGCCGCTGCCGGCGCCGATCTCCAGCACGCTCTCGGTCGCGGTGGGCAGCAGTGCCTGCAGGATCCGGCCTTCCAGCACCGGCTTCAGCATGGTTTCACCGTGGCCAACAGGAAGAGCGGTGTCGGCATACGCCAGCCCGCGCAGCGATTCGGCGACGAAGGCCTCGCGCGGCATCCGCGCCAGCGTGTCGAGCACGCGGACATCCAGCACGTCCCAGGGACGGATCTGCTGTTCCACCATGTTTTCACGGGCGCGGGCGAAGTCGATGCTCATGCGGGGATAAATCCGTTGCGGGGAACCGGGCATTGTAGTACCGCCAGCCCCGGTCTGGCGGGCAGTCTGGCCGTACCGGTACACCAGCACGCAGTGCCGGAAGTCACCGCCACCAAGGGCAGGGCGGGGCTTCGTTCAGCCTGCCGGTCAGCGTTTCGCATAGGCGCGCAGGAACAGCTCCACCACGCCGGCGACGTGCTCCTGCGGGGTGTCGTGGCGGCCGCTGCAGCAGTAGCCGAACACCGCCTGCGCGTGTGGCTCGCCCTTGAGCAGGGTGAAGAACTGGCTGGCGGCGCGGGCGGGATCCTCGATCTCCAGCTCGCCTGCGGCGATGCGCCGCTCCAGCAGCGCGGTGAAGCTGTTCTGCACGCGTTGCGGTCCGGCTTCCCAGAACACCGCCGGCATGTGGCTGCCGGTGATCTGCGGCGAGCACAGGATGCGATGCCCGGCGATCGCCTCGGGGGTCATGATCATCGCGAAGAACGCCTCGCCGATATCGATCAGGCGCTCGCGCAGCGGCACCCCGGGGTGCGGTTCGAACAGCCGGGTGGGCATTCCCTGTTCGCAGTGCGCGCGCACCGCCTCCGCGAACAGCCGGTCCTTGTCGCCGAAATGGCTGTAGACGGTGAGCTTGGATACTCCGGCCTCGGCCGCGATCTGGTCCATGCTGACGCCGTCGAACCCCTGCAGCACGAACAGGCGCTTGGCGGCGTCCAGGATCGCCGCGCGCTTGGCCAGATCTTTCGGTCGGCCGGGACCAGCGGGCTTGCACTGGGGGGTGTTGCGGATCATGCCGTGGATAGTGGACTGCGGAGTTTGGCAACTATACCATACCCGCCAGTTCAATATAGAGCGCAAGCCGACGGAGCGGGCATGGAGCTGGACAGGAAGAGGCTGCGCGGCAGGTGGACGCTGCGTTCGCTGGCCACGGGCGCGCTGGTGGCGCTCACCTTGGGCGCCTGCGGGCGCGACCCGCAACCCGCCGAGGCGGTGCGCACGGTGCTGGTGGTGCAGCCGGGCGCCGTAGCCGGGATGTCCGCGGAGGCGTTTGCCGGCGAAGTGCACGCACGCCAGGAAAGTGCGCTGGCGTTCCGCGTCGGCGGCAATCTTGTGCGGCGCCTGGTCGATGCCGGCGAGGAAGTGAAACAGGGTCAGTTGCTGGCAGAACTGGATCCCGGTGATGCGCGGCTGCAGGCCAGCGCGGCGCAGGCCGACATGGCGCGGCTGGGCGGGGACCTGGAGCGTTACCGCAAGCTGGTGTCGCAGAAGCTGATCAGCCAGTCGGCCTTCGATGCGCAGCAGGCGGCCTACCGCGCGGCCCGCGCCAAGTACGAGTTGATGCGCAACCAGGACGACTACACCCGCCTGCGGGCGCCGCGCGACGGCGTTATCGCCAGTCGCCAGGCGGAGGCGGGGCAGGTGGTGGCCGCCGGGCAGCCGATCTTCCTGCTGGCCGCCGACGGCGGCCGCGAGGTCGCCATCGGCCTGCCGGAAGCGAGCATCCGCGACTTCCACACCGGCCAGCCGGCGGTGGTGGAGCTGTGGAGTGCGCCCGGCAGGCGCCTGCCCGGGCATATCCGCGAGATCGCCGCGGCGGCCGATCCGCAGACCCGCACCTACGCCGCGCGCGTCGCCCTGGACGGGGCGATGGCGGCCGACGCCGGGCTCGGCCAGAGCGCGCGGGTGTTCATCAACGGTGCCGCGGGAAGCGGGCTGCGCCTGCCGCTGGCGGCGGTGCAGCGCGGCGACGGCGGCGCCACCGCGGTGTGGGTGGTGCAGGACGGCAAGGCCCGTCAGCGCGCGGTGCGGCTGGGAGGCTACGGCGAGGACAGCGTGCCGGTGCTGGAGGGCGTCGGCCTGGGTGACTGGGTGGTGGCCGCAGGCGGCCACCTGCTGCGCGAGGGCGAGTCGGTGAAACCGGTCGACCGGCGCAATCGCCCGGTCGCGGCCGGGACGCGCTGAGCCATGGGCGGCTTCAACCTGTCGGCATGGGCGCTGCGAAACCGCGCGCTGGTGCTGTTCCTGATGATCGTGCTGGCGCTGGTCGGCGCCTGGTCGTACCGCCAGCTGGGCCAGTCGGAAGATCCGCCCTTCACCTTCAAGGCGATGGTGGTGCGCACGGTGTGGCCGGGCGCGACCGCCGAACAGGTGGCCAAGCAGGTCACCGAGCGCGTCGAGAAAGCGGTGATGGGCACCGGCAAGTACGAGTTCGTGCGTTCGTACTCGCGGCCGGGCGAATCCCAGGTCATCGTGATGGCGCGCGACTCGATGAAGTCGAAGGACGTGCCCGAGCTCTGGTACCAGGTGCGCAAGAAGGTCGGTGATATACGCGCGACGTTGCCGGCCGAGGCGATCGGCCCGTTCTTCAACGACGAGTTCGGCGACACCTTCGGCAACATCTACGCGCTGACCGCGCCGGGCTTCGACTACGCGCTGATGAAGGACTACGCCGACCGCATCCAGCTGGAGCTGCAGCGGGTGCCGGACGTCGGCAAGGTCGAGCTGATCGGGCTGCAGGACGAGAAGATCTGGATCGAACTGTCGAACACCAAGCTGGCCACCCTGGGCATCCCGCTGGCGGCTGTGAAGCAGGCGCTGGACGAGCAGAACGCGATGGCCCAGGCCGGTTTCTTCGAGACCGGCAGCGACCGCATCCGCCTGCGCGTGGACGGGCAGTTCGACTCGGTCGAACAGATCCGCGCGTTCCCGATCCGCGCCGGCGACCGCACCCTGCGGCTGGGCGACATCGCCAGCGTCAAGCGCGGCTTCGCCGATCCGGCGGCGCCGAAGATGCGCTTCATGGGGCAGGACGCGCTGGGCATCGCGGTGGCGATGCGCGACGGTGGCGACATCATCCGCCTGGGGAAGACGCTGGAGGCCGAGTTCCAGCGCCTGCAGAAGACCCTGCCGGTGGGCATGCGGCTGGGCAAGGTGTCCGACCAGCCGCAGAGCGTGCACGAGGCGATCGGCGAGTTCGTGCGCGTGCTGGCCGAGGCGGTCGCCATCGTGCTCCTGGTCAGCTTCTTCTCGCTGGGTCTGCGCACCGGCATGGTGGTGGCGGTCAGCATCCCGCTGGTGCTGGCGATGACCTTCGCCGCCATGCACGTGTTCGGCATCGGCCTGCACAAGATCTCGCTGGGCGCGCTGGTGCTGGCGCTGGGCCTGCTGGTGGACGACGCGATCATCGCGGTGGAGATGATGGCGATCAAGATGGAGCAGGGCTACTCGCGGCTGAAGGCGGCGAGCTTCGCGTGGGAATCAACCGCGTTCCCGATGCTGACCGGCACGCTGGTGACCGCGGCCGGCTTCCTGCCGATCGCCACCGCGGCGTCGAGCACCGGTGAATACACCCGCTCGCTGTTCCAGGTGGTGGCGATCGCGCTGTGCGTGTCGTGGGTCGCGGCGGTGCTGTTCATTCCGTGGCTGGGCGACAAGATGCTGCCGGACCTGCACGATGCGCACCTGCGTCCGACCTTGATGCAGCGCCTGCGCCAGCGTTTCCGGGGCGCGCGATTCGAACCCGCCGCTGCCGCACACACGCACGATCCTTACGACAGCGCTTTCTACCGTCGCCTGCGTGGCTGGCTGGAATTCTGCCTGCGCCGGCGGTGGCTGGTGATCGGCGCCACCGCGGCGGCGTTCGTGGTCTCGCTCGCGCTGTTCCGCTTTGTCCCGCAGCAGTTCTTCCCGGACTCGGTGCGTCCGGAGCTGATGGTGGATCTGGAGCTTGCCGAAGGCAGCTCGCTGCGGTCCACCGATGCGCAGGCGCGCAAACTCGAGGCGCTGCTGAAGTCGCGCGAAGGCATCGAGAACTACGTCGCCTATGTCGGTACCGGTTCGCCGCGCTTCTACCTGCCGCTGGACCAGCAGCTGCCGGCTGCCAACTTCAGCCAGTTCGTGGTGCTGGCGAGGGATCTGGAAGCGCGCGAAGCGACCCGCAGCTGGCTGATCGCCGAGGTCGCGCCGCAGTTCCCCGAGCTGCAACTGCGCGTCACCCGGCTGGAGAACGGCCCGCCGGTGGGCTACCCGGTGCAGTTCCGCGTCTCCGGCGAGGACATCGGCCAGGTGCAGGCGATCGCGCGCAAGGTGGCCGACAGGGTGCGTGCCGATCCTGACGTGGCCAACGTCAATCTCGACTGGGGCGAACCCAGCAAGGTGGTGCGGCTGCGCATCGACCAGGACCGCGCCCGCGCGCTGGGCGTGAGCAGCGCGCAGCTAGCGCATTTCCTGTCCGGTTCGCTGTCGGGGCTGTCGGTCAGCACCTACCGCGAGGACAACGAGCTGATCGAAATCCTGTTGCGCGGCACTGGCGAAGAACGCACGCGCCCCGACCTGCTGGGCAGCCTGGCCGTGCCCACGCCCGGCGGCAGCGTGCCGCTGGCGCAGATCGCCACGCTGGAGTACGGCTTCGAGGACGGCATCATCTGGCATCGCAACCGGCTGCCGACGGTGACCGTGCGCGCCGACATCCGCACCGACGCGCTGACCCCGCCCACGGTAGTGGCGCGGATCCTGCCGACGCTCGCCGATGTCCGTGCGTCGTTGCCGGAAGGCTACCTGCTGGAAACCGGCGGCACGGTGGAGGATTCCGCGCGCGGGCAGAACTCGATCAAGGCCGGTCTGCCGCTGTTCCTGCTGGTGGTCACCGCGCTGCTGATGCTGCAGCTGCGCAGCTTCCCGCGCACCGCGCTGGTGCTGCTGACCGCGCCGCTGGGGCTGATCGGGGTGGTGCTGGCGCTGCTGCTGTTCCGGGTGCCGTTCGGATTCGTGGCGATGCTGGGCACGATTGCGCTGGCCGGCATGATCATGCGCAACTCGGTCATCCTGGTGGACCAGATCCAGCAGGACATCGATGCCGGCCACGACCGCTGGCACGCGATCATCGACGCCACCGTGCGCCGCTTCCGCCCGATCGTGCTGACCGCGCTGGCGGCGATCCTGGCGATGATCCCGCTTTCGCGCAGCGCCTTCTACGGTTCGATGGCGGTGGCGATCATGGGTGGGTTGACGGTGGCGACCCTGCTCACCCTGTTCTTCCTGCCGGCGCTGTACGCGGCCTGGTTCAAGGTGCGCCGGGACGAAGCACGGGCCTGACGCCAGTCAACGTGGTGGCCGCGATGCTAGATTGACAACGGGCAGGCGCAGGCCTGCCCGTTGCCGCAACAGGGGGACGCTTGTCGATCGGAAATGCCGGAAGCAGCGGCAGGAACACGCCGCGCGCGTGGATGCAGCGGCTGTTGCTGGCGCTGCTGTGGCTGCTGGTGCTGCCGGCGGCCTGGGCGGCGCCGGGCACGCGTCACTACACGGTCAGCGGCTGGACCATGGAAGACGGCCTGCCGCACCCGCTCGTGCACGTGGTGGCGCAGGACCGCGAAGGTTTCCTGTGGGCCGGTACCTGGGAGGGTGCGGTGCGCTTCAACGGCCGCAACTTCAGCCTGTTCGACCGCCAGAACGTCCGTGGCATGGAGCTGGCAGGCGTCTACAGCATCCTGCCCGAGGCCGACGGCGGGGTGCTGTTCGGCACCGCCCGCAATGGCATCGTCCGCTATTACCAGGGTGCCTGGCAGCGCGTGGGTGGCGAGGCGACGCGCACGCTGGCGGTATCTGTGTTGCGGCGTGGCAGCGACGGCGCGCTGTGGTTCGCCTCCGGTCGGCGCCTGATGAGACTGGACGGGCTCGGCCTGCACGACGCCGGCAGTCTGGCGGGGCTGCCGGCTGGCGAGGTGCTGGCGCTGGTGGAGGACCAGAACGGCGCGCTGCTGGTGGCCGGCGAAGCCGGGCTGTACCGCATCGCGCACGGCCGCGCACAGCGCTGGGGCGCGGACTGGGTGGCGCCCGGTGCGGCAACCGCACTCCTCGCCGATGGCCGTGGCGGCTGGCTGGCCGCGCATGATGGCGGCGTGCGCTGGCGGCATGCCGATGGCCGGGTCGAACGCATCGATGTGGGCCGCCGGGTCAGCGCGATGGTGCTGGACGAACGCGGGGTGCTGTGGATGAACCTGTCCGACGGCCAGCTGCTGCGCCGCGACGCCGACGGCAGCCAGTGGCCGATGGGGATTCCCGGCACGGTCAACAAGGCATTGCTGCTGGACCGTGAAGGCCTGGTCTGGGTGGGCAGCAGTGATGGCCTGTACCGGGTCGCCGATGGCCAGGCCAGCGGACTGACCCGGCGGGACGGGTTGGGCAGCGACTACGTCCGCACCGTGCTGCAGGACGACGCAGGCGCCTACTGGATCGGCCATGCCGACGGCCTGTCGCGCTTCTCGCAAGGGCGGATGCAGACCATCCGGCTGGGCGAGGGTGCCGGGGCGCATGACACCTCGGTGCTGTCGCTCGCCCGGCACCAGGGCCTGCTGTGGGTGGGTACCTACGATCTGGGCGTGCTCCAGCTGGACCTGCAGGGGCGGGTGCTGCAGCGCCTGCGTCTGGGCAGCGGCACCCAGCCGGTGGTCCGCGCACTGCTGCCGGAGCCCGACGGCAGCCTCTGGATCGGCGGCAACCACGGGCTGGTCCACTGGCGCGACGGCCGGGCGCATCCCTATCTGGGGGGCGCGGGCCAGCCGGACCTCGTCGTGCAGGCGCTGTACCGTGACCCCGACGGCCCGCTCTGGATCGGTACCAACAACGGCATGGCCATGCTCGATGCAGGCGGCCGGCTGCATCGCTGGGAGCCCGACCGTGACGTGCCCGCGCAGTATTTCTTCGACTTCCTGCGCGATGCCGGCGGCGATCTGTGGATCGCCAGCGACCGCGGTCTGCTGCGCATGCGCAACGGCCGCTTCACGGTCTACGACCACCAGCGGGGACTACCCCGCGACAAACTTTTCCGGATCATCGACGACGGCACCGGCAGCCTGTGGCTGTCCAGCAACATGGGCCTCTTCCGGGTGGCACGGCGCGAACTGGACGAGATCGACGCCGGCACCCGCCTGCAGCTGGCCGTGCACGTCCTCGACCGCAGTGACGGCATGCCCAGCAACCAGGGCAACGGCGCCAGCCAGCCTGCCGGCTGGTTGACGCGGGAAGGCCTGCTGCTGTTCCCGACCTCGGGGGGTCTGGCGGTGATCGAACCCGGTGCGGTGGCGGGCGGCCGCGCCGGCGCGCCGCCGGTGGCGTTCGAGCGGGTGACCGTGGATGGGCAGGCGCAGCCGATGCGGCCGCTGCTCACCCTTCGCCCGGGGGTCAACCGGCTGGCGGTCGGCTACGCGGGGATGAGCTTCCGCGCGCTGGACAAGCTGCGCTACCGCTATCGCCTGCATGGCTACGACCAGGACTGGGTGGGCGCCACGGCCGGCGACGAGGCGGTCTACACGCGGCTTCCGCCGGGCGACTACCAGCTGGAAGTACAGGCGATGGCGATGCCGGTGGACTGGTCGCGCAGTGATCGCATCGGCAGCGCGCACATGCGGATCGAGGTCGTGCCCGCGCTGTGGCAGCGGCCGTGGGTGCGCATGCTGCTGGCGCTGGGCGTGGCGGTGGTGGTGGCGCTGCTGGGCTGGTGGCGCACCGCCAGCCTGCGGCGCCGCCAGCGCCGGCTCAACCGGATCATCGCTGAGCGCACCGAGGAGCTCAGCGAGAAGAACCGCCAGCTGGAGGTTGCCGGTTATCGGCTGCAGCATCTGGCCACCCACGACGGGCTGACCGGGTTGCCCAATCGCCGCGCCGGCGACGCCCAGCTGGTCGGCACGGTGGCGCAGGCACGGGCAGAAGCCAGGCCGCTCAGCGTTGCCCTGATCGACATCGACCACTTCAAGCAGATCAACGATCGGCATGGCCACGCGGCGGGCGATGCCGTGCTGCAGGCGGTGGGGGCCGCCCTGGCGGAATTCGTGGCGGAGTGGGGCCTGTTCGCCGCGCGTTTCGGCGGCGAAGAATTCCTGGTGTGCATGGAGGAACTGCCGCTGGCGGAGGGCGCAACGCGGATGCGCGAACTGCTGGAGCGTATCCGGGCGCTGCCGGTGACCACCGAGGAGGGCGCGGAGCTGCACTGCACGTTCAGCGCCGGCGTGGCCGAACTGGTGCCCGGACAGACCCCGCATGCGCTGTTGGCGCTGGCCGATGACCGCCTGCTGCAGGCCAAGCAGCAGGGTCGCAACCGCATCGTCGCCGGCTAGGCGTTCGCCGCCCGGTCGCGGCCGCCATCCAGCAGGGCGATGAAGGCCTGCGTAGCGCGCGATGGCGTGCGCCCGGCATGGGTCACGCAGCCCAGCTGGCGCGACAGCTTCAGGCCGCTGACCGGCAGGACGCGCAGGCTGCGGTCCAGCATGGTCCGCGGCAGCACGCCCCAGGCCAACCCCACCGAGGCGAGCATCTTCAGTGTCTCCATGTAGTTGCTGGTCATCCGCAGCCGCAGCGGCAGGCCGCGGCGGCCGAAGGCGTCTGCGACGATGCGATGGGTGAAGGTGTGCGTTTCCGGCAGCACCGCCGGATGCGCTGACAGTTCAGCGAGCGTGGGGCGGGCGCGGCGCGCCAGCGGGTGGTTGGGCGCGGCGACGAAACACAGCGGATCCTCCCACAGCGGTGCAGCCCGCAGCGGCGACGTGGCGGGCCCGAGGGTGGTGAGGGCCACGTCGATCCGGCCCAGCAGCACCTCGTTCCAGGCCTGCTCGGAATCGAGGAAGCGGATATCCAGATCCACCTGCGGATACCTGGCCACGAACCGGCGCAGCAGCGGCGGCAGGCGGTGCAGGCCGATGTGGTGGCTGGTGGCCAAGCGCAGGGCGCCGCCCACGCCCTCGCCCACCTCGCGCAGCGCGCGGCGCGCTTCACCGGCTTCGTCCAGCAGCCGCTGCGCGCGCGGCAACAGCGTTCGGCCGGCCTCGGTCAGCACCACCTGCCGGCCCAACCGGTCGAACAGGCGCGTTTCCAGCGTGGCTTCCAGCTGGGCGATGCGCTTGCTGACCGCGGGCTGGGTCAGGTGCAGCCGCTCCGCTGCGAGGGAAAAGCCCCCGTGTTCGGCCACCGCGACGAAAGCGGCAAGCCCGGGCAGGTCCATATGCATTCCTTGATGGAATCGAATGGATGAAAAATATCCATTTGAGTCATCCAATGGAAGCCGGCAGTCTGGGCCGTGCGCCGCACCGGAGACCGGACCATGCCCGGCAAGACCCTCTACGACAAACTGTGGGAGATGCACGAGGTCAGCCGTCGCGACGACGGTTCCTCGCTGCTTTACATCGACCGCCACATCCTCCACGAGGTGACCTCGCCGCAGGCGTTCGAGGGCCTGCGGCTGGCGGGTCGCAAGCCGTGGCGGGCGGACGCCAACCTCGCCACGCCCGACCACAACGTGCCGACCACGCGGACCGAGCGCGCCGGCGGGCTGGCCGCGATCGCCGACGAGACCTCGCGCATCCAGGTGCGCACGCTGGACGAGAACTGCGCGGACTTCGGCATCCTCGAGTTCCCGATGGACGACCCGCGCCAGGGCATCGTCCACGTGGTCGGTCCGG
Source organism: Thermomonas sp. XSG (assembly GCF_014678725.1). NCBI lineage: Bacteria > Pseudomonadati > Pseudomonadota > Gammaproteobacteria > Lysobacterales > Lysobacteraceae > Thermomonas > Thermomonas sp. XSG. Next base: position 1,940,970 of record NZ_CP061497.1, read on the forward strand.
AGCAGGGCGCCACGCTGCCGGGCATGACCGTGGTCTGCGGCGATTCGCACACCTCCACGCACGGCGCGTTCGGCGCGCTGGCGCATGGCATCGGCACCTCGGAGGTCGAGCACGTGCTGGCCACGCAATGCCTGGTCGCGCAGAAGATGAAGAACATGCGCGTGCGCGTCGAAGGCGAACTGCCGCCGGGCGTGACCGCCAAGGACATCGTGCTGGCCGTCATCGGCCGCATCGGCACCGCCGGCGGCACCGGCCATGCGCTGGAATTCTCCGGCAGCGCGATCCGCGCGCTGTCGATGGAAGGCCGCATGACCGTCTGCAACATGGCGATCGAGGCGGGCGCGCGGGTCGGCATGGTGGCTGTGGACGACACCACCATCGACTACGTGCGCGGCCGTCCGTTCGCGCCGGCTGGCGAGCAGTGGGATGCGGCGGTGGCGCTGTGGCGCACGCTGGTCTCCGACGCCGATGCGCATTTCGACGTCGACATCGAACTGCGCGCGGAAGACATCCGCCCGCAGGTGAGCTGGGGCACTTCGCCGGAAATGGTACTGGCGGTGGACGGCAACGTGCCCGATCCCGCGCGCGAGGCCGACCCGGTGAAAAAGGATTCCATTACGCGCGCCCTCAAGTACATGGGCCTGCGCGCCAACCAGCCGATCACCGACATCCGGCTGGATCGCGTCTTCATCGGCTCCTGCACCAATGCGCGCATCGAGGACCTGCGCGCGGCGGCGGCGGTGGCGAAGGGCCGCAAGGTGGCGGCGACGGTGAAGCAGGCGCTGGTGGTGTCGGGCTCCGGGCTGGTCAAGGCGCAGGCCGAGCGCGAAGGGCTGGATCGCATCTTCCTCGACGCCGGCTTCGAGTGGCGCGAGCCCGGCTGTTCGATGTGCCTGGCCATGAATCCGGATCGGCTGGAAAGCGGCGAACACTGCGCGTCCACCTCCAACCGCAATTTCGAGGGCCGGCAGGGCGCCGGCGGCCGCACCCATCTGGTCAGCCCGGCGATGGCCGCCGCCGCCGCGATTGCCGGCCACTTCATCGACGTGCGGGAGCTGCAATGAATCCCTTCACCAAGCACACGGGCGTGGCGGTGCCGCTGGATCGCGCCAACGTCGACACGGACCAGATCATCCCCAAGCAGTTCCTGAAGTCGATCCGCCGCAGCGGCTTCGGCCCCAACCTGTTCGACGAGTGGCGCTACCTCGACGTCGGCCAGCCGGGACAGGACTGTTCGACGCGGCCGCTGAATCCGGACTTCGTGTTCAACCAGCCGCGCTATGCGGGCGCCAGCGTGCTGCTGGCGCGCGCCAACTTCGGCTGCGGCTCCAGCCGCGAGCACGCACCGTGGGCGCTGGCCGAATACGGCATCCGCGCGATCATCGCGCCGAGCTTCGCCGACATCTTCTTCAACAACAGCTTCAAGAACGGGCTGCTGCCGATCGTGCTGCAGGACGAGGAAGTGGATGCGCTGTTCGCGCAGTGCGACGCCGCGGAAGGCTATGCGTTGGCCATCGACCTGCAGGCGCAGACGGTGACGCGGCCCGATGGGACGCGGCACCACTTCGCCGTCGACGCCTTCCGCAAGCACTGCCTGCTGCACGGGCTGGACGACATCGGCCTGACCCTGCAGCACGCCGACGCCATCCGCGCCTTCGAGGCGCGCCATCGCGCGGCGCAGCCGTGGGTGTTCGCGCGCGGCTGAGCGCGGTCACTCGGGCGCATCCGCGTGCGGATTGGGGTGCGGCGAATGGGGTCGGAGCGGACCTTTCGCTTCGCTGAAAAGACACCCGACCCCATCTTCAAGCAGGTTCGCCTCAGTCGCGCAGCTCCATCACATGGCAGGGCAGCTCCAGCTGTTCCAGCACCGCGGCGGTAACGGCGCGCGTGCCGACCGCGCGGCTGCGGTCGCTGGCCAGGTCGGCGGTGAATACGCCCGCTTCCAGCGCGCGTGAAACCGCCAGCTCCACGCACTGCGCCTCGCCCTCCAGCCCCAGCGCATGGCGCAGCAGCATCGCCGCGCTGAGGATAGCGGCGTAGGGATTGGCAACGCCCTTGCCGGCGATGTCCGGCGCACTGCCGTGGATCGGCTCGTATAGCCCAATTTGACGGCTCGGCTGCGCCGATTCATCGGGCCCGCTGCTGCCTTCGCCCAGGGAAGCCGACGGCAGCAGGCCCAGCGAGCCGGCCAGCATCGAGGCTTCGTCGGTGAGGATGTCGCCGAACATGTTCTCGGTCACGATCACGTCGAATGATCGCGGCCGCGCCAGCAGGTGCATTGCCATGGAATCCACCAGCTGGTGTTCCAGCTGCACGTCCGGGAACTCCTCGCGCACGACGCGCGTCGCCACCTCGCGCCACAGCCGCGAGGTTTCCAGCACGTTGGCCTTGTCCACTGAAGTCAGCCTGCCGCTGCGCGCGCGCGCCAGCCGGGCGGCGTGGCGCACCACGCGCTCGATCTCGGCGACGCTGTAGCGGCACAGGTCGGATGCGTCGCTGTCACTGCGGACCTTGTCGCCGAAATAGATGCCGCCGGTCAGCTCGCGCACCACGATCAGGTCCACGCCCTGCAGTAGGTGGGGCTTGATCGGCGAGGCGCCCAGCGTGGCCGCGTGCGGCTTGACCGGGCGCAGGTTGGCGTACAGGCCCAGCGCCTTGCGGATCGCCAGCAACCCCTGTTCCGGGCGCACCTTGGCGCTGGGGTCGGACCACTTCGGTCCGCCGACCGCGCCCAGCAGGATGGCGTCGGCGGATCGGGCCGCCGCCAGCGTGGCATCCGGCAGCGCGCTGCCGCTGGCGTCGATGGCGGCGCCGCCAATCAGGTGTTCGCTGAAGTCGAAGTCGTGGCCATAGCGCGCGGCCACCGCGCGCAGGACGGCAACGGCGGCGGCGGTGACTTCGGGGCCGATGCCGTCACCCGGCAGTACGACGATGTTGGCGTGCATGTGTGCGGTTCCTTGGAGGGAGTAGGGTCAGGCGGGGATCGCCACGGGTTGCGTGGCCTGCGTGCGCAGCACGCGGTTGGCGACGTCCAGCCAGGCGATCGCGCTGGCTTCCAGCACGTCGCGGCTGGTGCCCTGGCCGGTGAGCGTCTCGCCGTCGATGCGCGTGCTCAGGTTGGCTTCGCCGCGGGCGTCGCGGCCGATGCCCATGCTGTGCACTTCGTAGCTCTCCAGTGCGAAGTCGACGCCCGTGGCCTGCGCCAGCGCGGCGAACAATGCTGCGATGGGGCCGTCGCCCCGTGCGTCCTGGCGCACCTGGTGACCTTCGGGATCCGACAGCTCCACCCGTGCGCGGGTGTGCTGGCCCTCGTCGGTCAGGTGCATGGCGGCCACCCGCCATCCGGGTCCGAAGCGTTCGCCTTCGACCAGCCGCAGCAGGTCGGCATCACCGATCACGTGCTGGGTCTGGGTCAGCGCCTTGGCGTCGGCGATCACCCGGTCCAGCTGCACATCGTCCAGAACATGGCCCAGCGCGCGCAGGCGGTCGGCCACCGCTGCGCGCCCGCTGTGGCGGCCCAGCACCAGCTGTGAATCCGGCCAGCCCACGTCCTGCGGACGCATGATCTCGTAGGTATCGCGGTTCTTCAGCATGCCGTGCTGGTGGATGCCGGACTCGTGCGCGAACGCGTTCAGGCCGACGACGGCCTTGTTGCGCTGGACCTGGATGCCGGTGATCCGCGACAGCAGGCGCGAGGTGTCCAGCAGCTTGGGAGTGTCGATGCGGGTGTCCACGCCGTACCAGCCGCCGCGCACCTTCATCGCCATCACCAGTTCTTCCAGCGCGGCGTTGCCGGCACGCTCGCCGATGCCGTTGATGGTGCATTCCACCTGCCGCGCGCCGCCCTCGATGGCGGCCAGCGAGTTGGCCACGGCCAGGCCCAGGTCGTTGTGGCAGTGTGCGCTGAACACGACGCCGTTGGCGCCCTTCACGTTGGTGCGCAGGAAACGGAACAGCTCGCGGATTTCCTCCGGCGTGGCGTAACCCACGGTGTCCGGCACGTTGACGGTGCGCGCGCCGGCGGCGATCGCCGCTTCGAACACCTCGACCAGGAAGTCGCGCTCGGTGCGGAAGGCGTCCTCCGCGGAAAACTCCACGTCATCGACGTGCCGGAGCGCCAGCTCGACGCCCATCACCGCGCGTTCGATCACCTGCTGCTTCGACATCGACAGCTTGTGTTCGCGGTGCAGCGGGCTGGTGGAAATGAACACGTGGATGCGCGGTGCGGCGGCGGCATCCAGCGCGCGTGCGCAGGCTTCGATGTCGCCGGCGTGGCAGCGTGCCAGCCCGGCGATGGCGGCGCCGCGCACATTGCGTGCGATGGCCTGCACGGCGCCGAAGTCGGCCGGCGAGCTGTTGGGGAAGCCGGCCTCGATCACGTCCACGCCGAGATCGGCCAGCGCGTGCGCAAAGGCGATCTTCTGCGGGCTGCTCATGGTGAAACCCGGTGACTGTTCGCCGTCGCGCAGGGTGGTGTCGAAGATGACGACACGATCGGGCGATGCGTGTTCCGGGGCGTTGGCGCTTGCGTTCATGCGTAGCTGGTCTCGGGTGCGGGTGTTGTGCGCGCGGCGCGCGGCACGGGAATGGCGACGGACGGGAGCGGGCCGGCAGCACGCGCGGGCGTGGAGGCTGCCGGCGGCGTAAGTCGCTCCTGCCTGCGTTGCCGCGGTTTGCGCGGCGGGCGCGGTCGCACGTCCTGCAGCAGCCCCGCCAGCACCGATGCATCGAGATTGCCGCCGGAGACCACCGCGCACTTGCGCCTGGCCGCGACGCGCTTGCCCGCGGCCAGCGCCAGCGCGCCCGCGCCCTCGGCGATCAGGTGTTCCTCCAGCGCCAGGCGCACCAGCGTCTCGCGCAGCTCGGCCTCGCGCACGATGACCACGTCGTCCAGCAGCTCCGCCAGCACGCGGCGGGTCAGCGCACCCGGGATCTTCACCTTCACGCCGTCGGCCAACGTGGCCACCGGCTCGATGATCCGGTTGTCGCCGCGCAGCGCGCGCGCCATCGCATCGACGCCTTCCACCTGCGCGCCGATCACCCGCACGCCCTGAGTTTTCAGCGCCAGCGCAACGCCAGCTGCCAGCCCGCCGCCTCCGATCGGCACGATCACCACGTCCGGCGACAGCGCGCTGGCGATTTCCAGGCCCACGGTGCCCTGCCCGGCGATCACGTCGGGGTCGTCGAAGGCGGACAGCAGCCGGTAGCCATGCTGCGCGGCCAGCTCGGCGGCGAAGGCCCTGGCTTCGTCGTAACTGTCGCCGTGCAGGCGCACCGTGGCGCCCCAGTGGGCGACGCCGGCGATCTTGGTGGCCGGCGCGGATTTGGGCATCACCGTGATCGCCTGCATGCCCAGACGGTAGGCGGCCCAGGCCAGGCCCTGCGCGTGGTTGCCGGCGGAGGCGGCGATGGTGGGCCTAATGTCTCCGCGCTCGCGCGCCGCCAGCAGCGCGTTCATGGCGCCGCGGACCTTGTACGAGCCGGTGCGCTGCAGGTTTTCCAGCTTCAGCCAGCAGCCGGAGCGCTCGGCGTAGTGCAGCGGCGTCGGCCCGAGGTATCGGCGCAGCCGCGCCTGCGCGGCCAGCACGTCGCTGGCGGTGGGTGCGCGAGGCGTGGCCGCATCCGTGTTCATGCTTCGCGTACGTCCACCGCCAGGCAGTCGTACAGCCCGGCCAGCTGGTGCCGCAGGCTTTCCGGTTCGCGGCTGCCTTCCACGGTCATGCGCAGGTGCCAGCGGTCGCCGTCGTCCTGGGTTTCGCCATCGACGCTGACGGGCTGGAAGCCTCGTCGCTCGGTGGTGCCCAGCACGCGCGCCAGCGCGCCCTCGGCGCGGCGCAGGGTGAGATCAAGCTGGTAGCGCATGGGGCGTCTCCGTGGCGGTTCGGGTGGGCGCGACGAACGCGTCGTCGACGGCGGGATCGAGCATCTGCGCGTTGTTGCGGTTGGGTGGCACCAGCGGCCAGACGTTGGCGGCGGTGTCGATGGCCACGTGCAGCAAGGCCGGGCCTTCGGCATCCAGCAGCGCCTGCAGCGCGGCATCGACGCCATCGGCGCGGTCCACGTGCAGGGCAGTGATGCCGAAGGCGGCGGCGACCGCGGCGAAGTCCGGGTTGTCGGACAGGTCGATCTCGGAATAGCGCCGGTCGAAGAACAGCTCCTGCCACTGCCGGACCATGCCCAGCGCCTGGTTGTCCAGCAGCACGATCTTCACCGGCGAGCGGTAGCGCTTCAGCGTCGCCAGTTCCTGGATGTTCATCATGATCGAGCCGTCGCCGCTCACGCAGACCACGCGCGCATCGGGATTGGCCTCCTGCGCCCCCAGCGCCGCCGGCAGGCCGAAGCCCATCGCGCCGAGGCCGCCGGAGGTCAGGTGCTTGCGCGGATGGTCCAGGCGCCAGTGCTGCGCCACCCACATCTGGTGCTGGCCGACGTCGCAGGCCACGGTGGCATCCGGCGCCAGCTCCGACAGCCGCTTCAGCAGCGCGGGCGCGTACACGCCGCTGCCCGGCGCGTCATAGCGCGGAGCGAACTGCTGCGCGCGTTGCTTGCACTGCGCGCGCCAGGCCTTGCGCGCGGCGCCGTGGCGGCCGTGCAGGTGGGCCGCGCAGGGGAGGGTCAGCTTGGTCAGCGTGGTGACGATGTCGCCGCGCACGCCAGCATCGGCGTGGCGCAGCTTGTCTATCTCGCAGGCGTCGATGTCCATGTGCACCACGCGTGCATGCGGCGCGAATTCGGCCAGCTTGCCGGTGGCGCGATCGTCGAAGCGCGCGCCCACCACCACCAGCAGGTCGGCTTCCTGCACCGCCAGGTTGGCGGCGCGGCTGCCGTGCATGCCCAGCATGCCGAGGTTGAGCGGGTGCTGGGTCGGCAGTGCGCCGAGGCCCTTCAGGGTCAGCACGGCCGGGATCTGGGTCGCATCGACGAAGGTGCGGAACGCCTGCACGGCATCGCCCAGCACGATCCCGCCGCCGCCGTACAGTACCGGCCGCTGCGCCTGCGCGATCAGCGCCAGCGCTTCGTGCAGGGAGGCGTCCTTGGGCGCTTCCGGTACGTCGGTACCCGACGACACATGCGGCGGCAGGTGCGCGGCATCGGCGACCTGCACGTCCTTCGGCAGGTCGATCAGCACCGGGCCGGGGCGACCGCTGCGCGCCAGCCGGAACGCTTCGCCCACCATCGCCGGCAGGTCCTCGACGCAGCGGGCGATGAAGCTGTGCTTCACCATCGGCATCGTCATCCCGAACACGTCCAGCTCCTGGAACGCGTCCGTGCCCATCAGGTGGGTGGGCACCTGGCCAGTGATGACCACCATCGGCACCGAATCCAGCATCGCATCCGCGATCCCGGTGACCAGGTTGGAGGCGCCGGGGCCGGAGGTGGCCACGCATACGCCGACGCGCCCGCTGGCCCGCGCATACCCGTTCGCCGCGAACGCCGCACCCTGCTCGTGGCGGGGCAGCACGTGGCGCAGCTGCGGGGTGTCGTGCAGGGCATCGTAGAACGGCATGATCGCGCCGCCCGGATAGCCGAACAGCGTGTCCACGCCTTCGGCCACCAGCGCCTGCGCCAGCCAGCGGGCGCCGTTCATCACGCGGCCTCGGCTTGCTTGGCGGGCGCCTGCGGCGCGTTGGCCAGCCACGGCATGTTGGCCCGCAGCTTCCTGCCGGTGGCCTCGATCGGATGCTCCAGGTCGGCCTGCTTCAGCGCCTTGTAGTTGGCATTGCCGGCGGCGTATTCGGCGATCCACTGGCGGGCGAAGGTGCCGTCCTGGATTTCCGCCAGCACCTTCTTCATCTGCGCGCGGGTATTGGCGTCCACCACGTAGTCGCCGCGGGTCAGCGCGCCGTACTGCGCGGTCTCGCTGATGAACTCGTGCATGCGGGTGATGCCGCCTTCGTAGAACAGGTCGACGATCAGCTTCAGTTCGTGCAGGCATTCGTAGTAGGCGACCTCGGGCTGGTAGCCGGCTTCGACCAGCGTTTCCCAACCCGCCTGCACCAGCCGCGTGGCGCCGCCGCACAGCACGGCCTGCTCGCCGAACAGATCGGTTTCGGTTTCCTCCTTGAAGGTGGTCTTGATGGCGTTCTGGCGCGCGCCGCCGATGCCGGCGCAGTAGGTCATCGCCAGTTGCTCGGCCTGGCCGCTGCGGTCCTGGTGGACCGCATACACGGACGGCACGCCGCGGCCGATCTCGTATTCGCGGCGCACCAGCGCGCCCGGACCCTTGGGTGCGACCAGCACCACGTCGAGGTCGTCGCGCGGGGTGATCTGGCCGTAGTGGACGTTGAAGCCGTGCGCGAACAGCAGGCATGCGCCCTGGTCCATGTTCGGCTCGATCACTTCGCCGTACAGCTGCGGCTGCACCATGTCAGGGGTGAGCACGGCGACGATCTGCGCGCCCTTCACCGCCTCGGCGGGAGTCTTGACGATGAAGCCGTCGGCCTTCGCCTTGAATTCGGTCGGGCCGCCGGGGCGCAGGCCGATGGTCACGTCGAAGCCGGAGTCGCGCAGGTTGAGCGCATGCGCGCGGCCCTGGCTGCCGTAGCCGATGATGGCGATGCGGGGTTTGCTGCTGGTCATTGCGAAGGTTCCTGTTGGGAGGTTTTTTCGGGGGCCAAAACGAAAAACCCCGCACCTTGCGGTGCGGGGTTTTGCGATTCGGGCGTTGATTTGTTGCTTTTCTTACACGCCGGATCGTCCCGCACCTGTGGGCGAGGTAATAAGTACGAGGACGAGGATGGACGCCGCCTGCGAGGCGGTCGTCGGAGTCGGCAGTGGCATGTGGCGCTGCAACATGGCTTCAGGTAAACATGATTCCGCAACGCCTGTCAACTGTCCCGCACATGCCGTTTTCGCATGAGGGAAAGTTGCAAACGAAACCGCGCAAATGCAGCAGGATCAAGGCCTGCAGCGATGCCCGCACCCCGCCACGGATCCCCACGATGCCCGACTACCGCTCCAGGACTTCCACCCACGGCCGCAACATGGCCGGTGCCCGCGCGCTGTGGCGCGCCACTGGCATGACCGATGCCGACTTCCACAAGCCGATCGTTGCCATCGCCAATTCCTTCACCCAGTTCGTGCCCGGCCACGTGCACCTGAAGGATCTCGGTCAACTGGTCGCGCGCGAAGTCGAGCTCGCAGGCGGCGTCGCCAAGGAGTTCAACACGATCGCCGTGGACGACGGCATCGCGATGGGGCACGACGGCATGCTGTATTCGCTGCCGTCGCGCGAGGTCATCGCCGATTCGGTGGAATACATGGTCAACGCGCACTGCGCCGACGCGCTGGTGTGCATCAGCAACTGCGACAAGATCACCCCCGGCATGCTGATGGCGGCGCTGCGCCTGAACATCCCCACGGTGTTCGTGTCCGGCGGGCCGATGGAGGCGGGCAAGACGAAGCTGGCGGAGCACAAGCTCGACCTGGTCGATGCGATGGTGATGGCGGCGGACCCCGGCGTCAGCGACGAGCAGGTGGCGGCGGTGGAGCGCAGCGCCTGCCCGACCTGCGGTTCGTGCAGCGGCATGTTCACCGCCAATTCGATGAACTGCCTGACCGAGGCGCTGGGCCTGTCGCTGCCGGGCAACGGCACCGTGCTGGCGACGCACGCCGACCGTGAAGCGCTGTTCAAGCGCGCTGGCCGTCTCATTGTCGAGTTGTGCCACCGCTGGTACGGCGGCGAGGACGCCAGCGCGCTGCCGCGCGGCATCGCCACCTTCGAGGCGTTCGAGAACGCGATGGCGCTGGACATCGCGATGGGCGGCTCCACCAACACCATCCTGCACCTGCTCGCAGCGGCGCAGGAAGCCGAAGTGCCTTTCGATCTGCGCGACATCGACCGGCTGTCGCGGCGCATCCCGCAGCTGTGCAAGGTGGCGCCGAACTCACCGAAGTACCACGTCGAGGACGTGCATCGCGCTGGCGGGATCATGGCGATCCTTGGTGAACTCGCACGCGGCGGACTGCTGCACACGGGCGTGCTGACCGTGCATGCGACATCGCTGGGCGAGGCGATCGCGCAGTGGGACATCGCCACGGTCGATGACGAAGATGTGCGCACGTTCTACCGCGCCGGTCCGGCAGGCATCCCCACCCAGGTCGCCTTCAGCCAGTCCACCCGCTGGCCGACACTGGACCTGGATCGCGCCGACGGCTGCATCCGCGATGTGGCGCATGCGTATTCGCAGGAAGGTGGCCTCGCCGTGCTGTACGGCAACATCGCGGTCGATGGCTGCGTGGTGAAGACCGCCGGCGTGGACGAGTCCATCCACGTGTTCGAAGGCCGCGCGCGCGTCTACGAGAGTCAGGACGCGGCCGTGGCCGGCATTCTCGGCGACGAGGTGCAGGCCGGCGACGTGGTGGTGATCCGCTACGAAGGCCCGAAGGGCGGGCCGGGAATGCAGGAGATGCTGTATCCGACCAGCTATCTCAAATCGAAAGGCCTCGGAAAAGCCTGCGCGCTGCTCACCGACGGGCGTTTCTCCGGTGGCACCTCGGGCCTCTCGATCGGCCACGTCTCGCCGGAAGCGGCGGCGGGTGGGGCGATCGCGCTGGTGCAGGATGGCGATCGCATCCGCATCGATATTCCCGCCCGCGGCATCGAACTGCTTGTTCCGGACGAGGAGCTCGGCGCCCGCCGCGCCTTGCAGGCCGCGCGGGGCTGGAAGCCTTCGTTGCCGCGTGCGCGCAAGGTCAGCGTGGCGCTGAAGGCCTATGCCCTGCTCGCCACCAGTGCCGACAAGGGCGCGGTGCGCGACAGGACGCTGCTGGACGGCGCCTGACGCCTGCGGTCAGAGCACCTTCGGCGGCTGCCCGCCGACGATCACCACGTCGGCCGGGCGGCGCGCGAACAGGCCCACCGCGACCACGCCGGGGATCTGGTTGAGCTCGCGCTCCATCGCCACCGGATCAGTGATGGCCAGGTTGTGCACGTCGAGGATGACGTTGCCGTTGTCGGTGGTGACGCCGTCGCGCCAGACCGGCTGGCCGCCGGTCATCCGCACGATCTCGCGCGCCACCAGGCTGCGCGCCATCGGGATCACTTCCACCGGCAGCGGGAACCGGCCCAGCACGTCCACCTGCTTGCTCGGGTCGACGATGCAGACGAACTTCGCGCTGGCTTCGGCGATGATCTTCTCGCGGGTAAGCGCGGCGCCGCCGCCCTTGATCAGGTGCTTGCGCGGGTCGCATTCGTCGGCGCCGTCGACATACAGCGACAGGGGCCCGGCGGCGTTGAGGTCGATCACCTCGATGCCGTGCGACTTCAACCGCGCGGTGCTCTGTTCGGAGCTGGACACCGTGCCCTTGATGCGGTCCTTCCACGCCGCCAGCGCGTCGATGAAGTAGGCGACGGTGGAGCCGGTGCCGACGCCGACGATCATGCCGTCCTCGACGTATTCGATGGCTTTTTCGGCGGCGAGTTTCTTGGCTTCGGACATGGCGGTTCCTGCAGGATGAGGGCGGCGGCGGGCGCGTGCGATGGCGCTATTCGAGGGAAAGCAGCAGCTTCCACTGCGCGGCGGTCACCGGAAACACCGACAGCCGGCTGCCCTTGGCGGTCAGCGCGAAGCCTTCGCCCAGTACGTCGGCGTGCTGCTTGATTTCTTCCAGCGGGATCAGCCGCTTGAGCTTGCGCTCGAAGGCGACGTCGACCAGGAACCAGCGCGGCGTTTCCGGGGAGGCCTTGGGGTCGTGGTAGTGCGACTTCGGATCGAACTGGGTGCTGTCCGGATAGGCGGCGCTGGCGACGGTGGCGAGGCCGGCGATGCCTGGGACCTTGCAGTTGCTGTGGTAGATCATCACGCCGTCGCCCACGCGCATGCCGTCGCGCATGAAGTTGCGCGCCTGGTAGTTGCGCACGCCGTTCCACGGCTCGGTGCCGACCCGCGCGAGGTCGTCGATGGAGAACGCATCGGGCTCCGACTTCATCATCCAATAGCGCTTGCGCGTGCTCATGCGGCGGCTCCTATCCGGCAGGGTGGGCGAGCAAGGTGTCGTCTTCGCAGCAGACCGCATCCAGGCGCACGTCCCAGGCCTCGCGCGGCAGCGCGTCCACGCGCTGCGCCGCGAACGCCGCGCCAACCAGCCAAGGCGGAGCAGGGCGGTCGTGGCGGAAGGCGAGGCTGCGGTCGTACCAGCCGCCGCCCATGCCCAGCCGGTGGCAGTCGGCATCGAAGCCGACCAGCGGCATGACCAGCACCGCCATGTCCTCCGCGCGCAGCGCGCCGGCAGCGGTCACGTCCGGTTCGGGGATGCCGTAGCGGTTGGTGACCAGCGGGTCGCCCGCGCGCCAGGGCGCGAAGCGCAGCGTGCCGTCCTCGTGCAGCAGGGGGAGGCAGTAGACGAGTGGGGCGGGCAGGCGCAGCTGCACGGCGTGCAGGCCGATCTCGCCATCCATCGCCCAGTAGCCGGCGACGTAGCCGGAGGTGGGCAGGAAGGGAAGCGCCAGCACCCGTCCGGCCAGTGCCTCGGCGGCGGCGATGCGCTGCTGCGGGGGAAGGCTGCGCCGGCGCTCTCGCAGTGTCTTGCGCAGCATGGCACGGTCGATGGGCGGGCTCACGCGGGGACGGCCGGCTGCGGAAGGGAGACGTGGGGAAAATGTCTCCGCTGTGGCGATGCATGCGAAACGACCTTGAACCCGGGGTTCAAGTGGGAACGCTCGGCGGCCATCGGGCTTTCCGCTCGGGGCGGACTTGCACTCCCGGTTACCGTTGCGTCCCCGTGGTCGTCATTAAGGGACAAGGCGAATGTTGCGCACGCCGTCGCTCACAGCAGAGGACGTAGCCAGTATAGCGTTTCGACCGCGCCGGTGAGTTGCCACGCGCCTGCGTGCGGCGACTGGTTCAGCTTTGCGCCAGCAGCGCGTCCAGCCGCCGGTTGGCCTCGTCGATCAGGCGCAGCGCATCACCGTCGGCCGTGGCGGCCGGCGTCTTCGCGGTGTGCTGCTGCAGCTCGTGGGCGAGGTTCAGCGCAGTCAGCACCGCCAGGCGGTCGGGGCCGACCATCCTGTTGCCGCCCCGCAGTTCGCGCATGCGTGCGTCCAGCATCCGGGCCGCCGAGGCCAGCCCGGCGCGCTCCTCGTCGCTGACGCCCACGGTGTATTCACGGTCGAGGATGCGGACGGTGACCGGCTCGCTCATGTGTGCTGCTCCAGCGACTTCAGCCGCCCGATCATTGCTTCCACCCGGCTGCGCGCCTGCTCCTGCTTGGTCAGCAGCTGGGCGCGTTCCGCCGACATCTGCTCGACCTGCTGGCGCAGGCTGCGGTTTTCCTCCTGCAGGCGCTGCATGCGCGCGCCGAGCAGGTCGATCCGCGCCAGCAGTTTGTGCAGTTCGCCTTGCGGGTCGCGTCCGTCCATCCGCGCACCTTAGGCAGGCGTCGTGCCGGGGTCAAGCCGCACGCCTGCGCGCGCCTGTGCGCGCAACAGGAAGTCCAGGCAGGCGTCCTGCGCCAGCGGTCGCGAGATCCAGTACCCCTGCGCGATGTCGCACGCGCTCTGTTCCAGGAACGCGAGCTGGCCCGCGGTTTCCACGCCTTCCGCCACCACCTGCAGGCCCAGCGTGCGGGCCATCGCGATGATGGTGGCGGTGATGGTGGCATCCTCGTGGTCGTCGGGCGTGGCCAGGCCGTCGATGAAGGCCTTGTCGATCTTCAGGGTGTTGATCGGCAGGCGATGCAGGTAGGCCAGCGATGAATAGCCGGTGCCGAAGTCATCCACGGCGATGGACACGCCGAGGCGTCGGAAGGCGTGCAGGCGCTCGCTGGCGACCTCGGCATTGCCCATCAGAACGCTTTCGGTGAGTTCCAGTTCCAGCGCGGATGCAGCCAGGCCACTGTCGTGCAGCGCGGCTTCGACCGCGCGCACCAGGCCGCTGCGCAGCAGCTGCAGCGCGGACACGTTGACCGATACCTTCAGTCGATTGTCCACACCGGCGCGATGCCATGCCGCCAGCGTGCTGCATGCCTCGCGGAGCACCCACTCGCCGATCTGCACGATGGTGCCGCTCTCCTCCGCCAGCGGAATGAACTCGTCGGGCGCGACACTGCCGTATTCGGGACTGTCCCAGCGCAGCAGCGCCTCGACTGCGCCGAAGCGGCCTTCGGTCAGCACCAGTTCCGGCTGGTAGACCAGCGACAATTCGCCGCGTTCGATCGCCCTGCGCAGCGCGCCGATCAGGTTGGCGCGGCGGCGAATGTCCCCGTCCATCGCGTCGGCATAGCGCAGGAACGCCCGCTTGCCGGTGCCTTTCGCCTTGTACATGGCGGTGTCGGCGTGCTTCAGCAGGTCGGTGGGGACCTGCGCATGGTCGGGGAACAGGCTGATCCCGATCGACGGCGAGATGGTGAATTCGTAGCGGTCGTCGAGCCGCAGCGGCGTGTCGAACGCGGTGATGATGCGCTGCGCGCAGTGGTCGGCCTCGGAAGGGTGGGCCAGGCCTTCCAGCACGACGGCGAATTCGTCGCCGCTGATGCGGGCGACGGTGCGCTCCGCGCCCGCCACTTCCTGCAGCCGCTGGGCGGCAGCGCGCAGCACGCGGTCGCCGGTGGCATGGCCCAGCGAATCGTTGACGTCCTTGAAGTTGTCCAAATCGAGGAACAGCAGTGCCAGCCGGTTGCCTTGCCGGCGTGCCTGCACGATGGCGCGCGACAGGCGTTCGGCCAGCAGGGTGCGGTTCGGCAGGTTGGTCAGCGGATCGTAGTTGGCGAGGTAACGCAACTCGTGCTCGATGCGGCGCCGTTCGGTGATGTCGCTTGCCACCAGCACGAACAGCTGCCGCTGGGTGGTGGGTTCGCGCAGCGGACTGCACTGCATCGCGCACAGGAAATCGCTGCCGTCTTTTCGGCGCTGCCACATCTCGCCACTCCAGCCGTCCTGGGCGTGGATGGCACGTCGAGCGTCCTGGTAGAACGCCGGTTCGTGGCGATCGCCGTCCAGCAGGCTGGTGTCGCGGCCCAGGACCTCTGCTTCCGAATAGCCGGTCATGCGGCTGAACGCGGGATTGACCGCCACGAAGCGGAAATCGGCGTCCAGCACCGCCACCGACTCGGCCATGCTGCGCATCACCTCCGCGGCGACCTGGCGCTGGTTCTCCATTTCGCGCAGCGAATCGATGTTGCGCGCGGTGCCGGCGATCCGCGAGACCCGGCCGTCGGGGCCGTGGCCGACGGCGCGGCCGCGTACCCGCATCCACTGCCACTCTCCGTCCTCACCCCGCATCCGGTGTTCCGACAGGAACACTGGCACTTCCCCCCGCAGGTAGGCCCGCAGCTGGCGCAGCACGCCCCGGCGATCGGCGTCGTGGAACCTGGGGTTGCGTTCGATGCTGGCCTGCATGGCCAGCCGGTGGTCGCCTTCCGGGGCCACCCGGGTGACCTCCAGTTCGCGGCTGCGCAGGTCGTATTGCCAGAACACTTCGTTGGAGGCCCACAGCGACAGCCGCCACTGCTGCGCACGTTCGTCCTGTTCGCGCTGGTGGGCGCGCTGTTCGCGTTCGCGGCGCCGGTGGCTGGCCAGCGCCAGCCACGCCAGCAACAGGACCAGCAGCGACAGCAGCAGGGCCAGCGACGTCCCCGCCGACAAACCACCCTCCATCGCGAAGGCAGGCAGGGGCAGCAGCAGCGCGCCGCAGGCAAGGCCCAGTTTTGCCGGAACGACGCGATCCCCCATCGGCGAAGTGTAGGCATGCGCGCGTGGCGGCAACAAGCGGCGCACGATTGCTAAACTCCCGGCATCCCCCGCATTTTGAGAATCCCGCGTGAGCGAAACCGAGTTGCCGGTGTGGACCGAGGTGGCAGCCGCGGCCGACCGCCTGGCCCTGGCCAGCAGTCCCGCGGAGTTGCATGGCGCCCTGTGCGGCTGGCTGGCGGCCGGGGGCGCGGATGCGGCGGGCTGGCCCGCGCTGGTGATGGCTGACCCGGGCCTGCCGGCGCCGCAGCCGGGTGATGCGCTGGACCGCCTGCGCGGCGCCAGTGCCGCACAGCTGGGGGATCCGGAATTCGGTTTCCAGCTGCTGCTGCCCGAGGGCGGGAAGCCCATCGACCGCGCCGGGGCGTTGTTCGCCTGGTGTCGCGCCTTCCTCGGCGGGTTCGGGCTGGCCCTGGACGGCAAGCCGATGTCGGAAGAGGGGCAGGAAGCACTGCGCGACCTCGCCAATCTCGGCGCTGCCCAGATCGACGAGGCCGACGACGGCAGCGACGAGGAAGCCCTGGCCGAGATCGAGGAATACCTGCGGATGGCGGTGCTGCTGCTGCATGCCGACTGCGCGCTGGGGATGCAGCACCGCCAGCGCCTGCACTGACGGCCATGCAGCCGCTCACCGCCCACTGGCGCAAGGCGCTGGCGCGCCGCCGCCGGCAGCTGATGCAGGCGGCGGGCGACGGCGCGATCCTGGTGCTGCCGGCCGCGCCGGAGCGCATCCGCAGCCGCGACACCCATTTCCCCTATCGGCAGGATTCCGATTTCTGGTACCTGACCGGCTGTGACGAGCCCGACGCGGTACTGGTGCTGGTGCCGGGCCGCAAGCACGGCGAGGCGATCCTGTTCTGCCGCGAGCGCGATCCCGAGCGCGAGGGGTGGGATGGCCCGCGGCTGGGCCCGGAAGGCGCAGTGGAACTGCTGGGCCTGGACGACGCGTATCCGGTGTCGGACATCGACGACATCCTGCCCGGCCTGCTGGAAGGCCGCCGCCGCGTGCACTACCACCTGGGCCGCGATGCCGACTTCGACCTCAAGCTGATCGGTTGGATCAACCGCGTGCGCGCGCAGGCCCGGCAGGGCGCGCAGCCGCCGCAGGAATTCCTCGAGCTCGGCCACCTGCTGGACGAGATGCGGCTGTTCAAGTCCGCTGACGAAATCGGGCTGATGCAGAAGGCCGCCGATATCAGCGTGGAGGCGCACCGCGCGGCGATGCGCGCCGTCCGCGCCGGCATCCACGAATACGAGTTGCAGGCCGAACTGGAATACGTGTTCCGCCGGCATGGCGCGCAGCCGGCTTACGCCAGCATCGTGGGCGCAGGGGTCAACGCCTGCGTGCTGCACTACCGCGCCAACAGCGCCAAGGTCCGCGCCGGCGAGCTGGTGCTGGTGGATGCCGGCGCGGAACATCGCGGCTATGCCGCCGACATCACCCGCACCTTCCCGGTGGACGGGCGCTTCAACCGCCAGCAGCGTGCGTTGCATGACCTGGTTTGCCGCGCGCAGGCCGCGGCGCTGGTGCAGGCGCGCCCCGGCGTGCCCTACGAGGCCGGCCATGACGCTGCGGTGGCAACGCTGGCAGAAGGCCTGCTGTCGCTGGGCCTGCTGCACGGCCGGCTGGAAACGGTGCTGGCCAATGGCGACTACAAGCGCTTCTACCGCCACAAGACCGGGCACTGGCTGGGACTGGACGTGCACGATGTCGGCGAATACCGCCTGGATGGCGCATCGCGGCTGCTGGAGCCGGGCATGGTGTTCACTATCGAGCCGGGACTGTACATCCCGCAGGACGATGCGACCGTGGCGCCGAAGTGGCGCGGCATCGGCATCCGCATCGAGGACGACGTGCTGATCACCGGCGATGGCCATCGCGTGCTCACCGGCGCGCTGGAACGCAGCGCCGACGAGGTGGAAGCGTTGATGTCGATGTAAAGCCGGCGCTGCCGGGCCGGCGGGGGCGGACTCCGCCCGGTTTCGCATCCAGCTGCGATCCGCGGTCGCGCGCGTTCCGTGCGCACTCGATTGCGTGCCCGCCAGGCCGGCGGCGCAATGGGTTCCTCCGATGGAACGTCAGCCTTCGGCGAACGCCTCACGGGTGAGATTCAGCGGCTCGCCCCCGGTGCAGACCACGTCGTCCTCGATGCGGATGCCGCCGAAGGGCTTGAACATCTCCACCCGTTCCCAGTCCACCGCATCGCCCAGGCCCTTCTGCTTCAGTTCGTCCAGCAGCATGTCGATGAAATAGATGCCCGGCTCGATGGTCACCACCATGCCGGGTTCCAGCGTGCGGGTGAGGCGCAGGTAGGGGTGGCCATCCGGCTTGGCGATGGTGCCGCCGGCGTCGGACGCCGCGAACCCTGCCACGTCGTGTACCTGCAGGCCGATGCCATGGCCGATGCCGTGCGGGAAGAACGCGCTGCTGACGCCGCTGGCAAGCGCGTCTTCGGGCGTGGTCCGGAGCACGCCGAACTCGCGCAGCACGCCGGCCAGCCGCAGGTGGGCATCAAGGTGGATGCGGGCGTAGTGGGTGCCGGCGCGCACCTGGTCGCACAGCGCCAGCTGCGCGGCATCGACGGCGCGGATCATCGCCGCGAACTCATCGTCGGCCGCGGAGTAGGTGCGGGTGATGTCGCTGGCATATCCGCCGAAGCTGGCGCCGGCGTCGATCAGGAAGCTGCGCACCGGCTTCGGCGGCAGCCGGTCGCGGCTGGTGTAGTGCAGCACCGCGCCGTGTTGGTTCAGCGCGACGATATTGCCGTAGGGCAGGTCGTTGGCGTCCTGCCCGGCGGCCTGGCAATAGGCCAGGTGGATGCCGAACTCGCTGCTGCCGGCGCGGAAGGCGCGTTCGGCGGCGCGGTGCGCGCGCACGCCGATGCGGCTGGCCCGGCGCATCATCTCGATTTCGTACGGCGTCTTGAACGCGCGGTGGTATTCGAGGTACTGCACCACCGGCTCCGGGTTGTTCGGCACGTAGCCGCCCAGCGCGCTCTGCGGCTCGCCGACGATGGCACAGCGGAACGCCGGCGGCAGCAGGCGCATCGCTTCGTCCGCGGTCCGGATCACCTCGATGTCGAAATGCTCCACCCAGTAGTCGCTGGGCATCTCCGGCACCACGTGCCAGTAATCATGCGGCTGCAGGAAGATCAGTTTCGGCCGCTGTCCCGGCGTGATCACCAGCCAGCTGCCCGGTGCCTGCGTCAGCGGCAGCCAGGCCTTGAACTGGGGGTTCACCGCATAGGGGTAGTCGCGGTCGTCGAAGGCCTGGTAGTGCAGCGTGCCGCTGGGGATGAGCAGATGGTCGAAGCCGCCCCGGCGCAGCGCCTCGGTGGCGCGTGCCTGCAGGGTGGCGAGGTGCTGCGGATACAGGGACGAAAGGAGTGCGTTCGACATGGCGGATGCGCGGCGGTGGGGGAGGCCCGATTGTCGCGCATCCGCGGCAGGGGTGCAGGTCAGTCGTCCGCCTGTGCCGCCCATGCGCGCAACCGGACCGTGGCGTCCGGCGAGAGCCCCAGGAAGCGCAGCCCGATCCACGACTGCCCGGGTGCGCCGGCCTTGTCCTGCCAGAGCACGTGCGCACCGACTTCCAGCGGTTGCGCCGCACCGATCCCGTCCGGCAGATGGAAGCGGAACTGGAACAGCGCATCGTCCGGCAGGCTGCGGTTGGCCATCATCAGCATGCCGCCGGCCGAGAGATTGCCCAGGTAGCCCACCGGTTCCTCGAGGATGACATCGACCACCTCGACCCGGCCGGGCACCGCGCGGCGCGGCTGGCGACGGCGGGGATCATGGCTCATGGCCGGGCTCCTTTGCGGTGTTGGCCTGTTCCGGCGCGATCCGCTGCAGGCTGCTGATGGTGGCGTCCCAGGCTGCGGTGGCCGGTGCGGCATGCCGCTCCAGCAGGCGCAGGCGGCCGGCCGCCAGCTTGCGGGCGAGGGTGTCGAGGTTGTCGTTGCCTGCACGCAGGCCGCGCCGGTTGACCAGCAAGGCCTGGTCGGTGTGCTCGCTGATCCAGGCCAGCCGGCGCCGCTGCGGACCGTCCTGGCCGTCGTCGTCGATTTCCACCCACAACGGCAGCGGCAGCGAGCGCAGCTGCTCGTAGGCGGCCTGCTCCTCCGCGGTCCGTGGCGGCAAGGATGGGGTGCTGTCCACGCCGGCGGTGCTGTCCTCGCCCAGCCGCCCGCGTGCGCGGAGCTGCAACAGCAGCTCGGTGCGCGAGGCCTGGTCGTCGTCATCGCCCTGGCCGTGGGCCAGCTGCGCGGCGATCGCGGCGGCGTCCTCGGCGTGGTAGCCGACCTGCTCCAGGGCGGCGCGGATCTGTTCCAGCAGTGCCGGATCACCGGGTTGGGCGGGCGTTTTGGCGCCGGCGTCGACGATCCCGGCGGTGACGTCGAGCAGCTGCCGCCAGGCATCCGACTGTTCGCCGCTGCGCAGGTGGGTCAGCGACAGCACGTCGGTCCAGGTCTGCTCCAGCAGTGTGGCGTGGAAGCGTGGCAAGTTGCGGCCTTCGAGCAGGCGGTGGATTTCCTGGTCGGCGCGTTGCCGCGCCAGTTCCAGCTTCTCGCGCCCGCGCGCGGCCTCTACCTGCCGGCGCTCCGCCATCTCCGCCTTGCGGTCCAGCGCCTGCAGCCCTGATTGCAGGGTGCGGTTGGCCTCGGCGAAGGACTCGGTGGTGCCGCTGGCGTCCTGCTGCACGTGCGAGGCGGCACGTTGCAGCAGGCCCAGCCACTGCGCGTCGAGGTCGTCCTCGGCCAGCCACTGCGCGCCGGACAGCGAGATGGCGTCGACCAGCTGGCGGGCAGGGTGGGCGGCGTCGGTGAAGAATCCCTGGTCGCGCAGCGCCAGCTGGGTCAGCGGCAGCCGCAGCCGCTCCAGCATCGCTTCGCCGGGGCTGGTCCTGCGCAGTTCGCGCTGCAGCTGGGTCATGAACAGGCCCAGCAGGTCGAAGGCGTCGCTGTCGACGTCGGAGAGGGCGACGCCGTGGCCATGCGCCTGGCGCGACTGCGCCAGCAGGATGCGCCGGTAGTCGGCCAGCGTGTCCGCCTTGTCCGTGCTGGCGCGCATCCGCTGCAGCGTGGCGAGGACTTCGTCGTGCGGCACGGCGTCGAGGGTGCGTTCGTCGCGCTTGCCGGGGCGCAGCTTGCTGAGCAGGCTGCGCCGCTGCTGGAGCAACGCCTGCAGGGCGGAGAAACCTGCGTCCATCGCCGTCGGCGCTGCGTCGGCGGGTGCGGTCCAGCCGGGCGGACCGCCGCCAGGCGGCGCATGCGCCGCCTCGGCGGCGGCTGCATCGAATGCCGGTGAGGTGGAGGCGCGTACCCGCATCGGCACGAAACTGAGGTGCGGCAGGATGCCGTCTTCGACCAAGCGGTTGTTGCAGCTGTCCAGAATTGCCGGGTAGAGGTCCGTGAGGGCTCTTTCAAACTGCTGGAACAGCTGCATCCGCGCGTAGCGGGAGAGCTTGAGCCGGTCGGCGGACTCGGCGGTCGCGGCGCACAGGGCGCGCGGCGCCAGCGGCAGGGTGTCGGCATCGAACGCGGGGGCGCCGGCCAGCACGCCAAAGCGCTGGCCAAGCAGCTGCAGACCCAGACTGTTGCGCGCCTCGATGCGGCTGGCGATGGTGTCGAGCACGAATTCGTCGCTGACCCCGTCCTCCTCCAGCAGGCTCAGGGTCAGGACCTGGGGCGCATCGGTTTCCTGCTCCTCGTGGCGGCGCGCGCTTTGCAGGCCGGCCAGCGAGGCTTCGACATGGTCGAGGAATCCGCGGACGAAGACCGCCGCGCCGCCCCCGAGACTGCGCATGGAGGAAATCCGGGCCTGCTCCAGCACGGGGTCGCTGCCCGCCGCGGTGCGGGCGAGCGCGAGTTCGGTTTCATGCAGAATGCGCGGCAGCAGCTGTTCCATCGTGGGCCGCAGGTCGGCCAGCAGATGTTCCAGCGCCTGGCGCACGCGCCTGGGGAGGCGGGCGGTCGCCAGCGAGGGTGACGCGTTGCTTGTGGGTGCGGTCGAGGACACGGCGCGTCGGCGCCCCCCTTGGCGCTTTGGCAATCCGGCCATGTTATGCGGCAAGCGTCACAGTCTCAATCACGCTGTCCAAGCGCGTGCGGCTGTCCGTGCAGGTTTTTCCCGGCTCAGTCGAGGAACAGCCCGATCACGTCATTGGCGAAGCGGCGACCCAACTCGGTCGGGCGCAGCCAGGCCGGGTCCGGCTCCAGCCAGCCGCGGATGCGCGCCAAGGCCACCCGGTCCGCGATGGCGGCGGCCGGCAGCCCCGTGCGCGCTTCGAACATCGCCATCGGTACGCCTTCGTTGAGTCGCAGGGCGTTGAGCATGAAGTCGAACGGCAGCCGCTGCGCGGTCAGGTATTCGTCGCCACCGATTGCCGCGGCAGTGCCGGCCTTGGCCAGGTAGTCGGTGGGATGCTTGAGTTTCCAGCGCCGCAGCACCTGCTGGGTGGCGCCGAGGGTCAGCTTGCCGTGGGCTCCGGCGCCGATGCCGAGGTAGTCACCGAAGCGCCAGTAGTTGAGGTTGTGCCGGCACTGGCGGCCGTCGCGTGCGTAGGCGCTGATCTCGTACTGGGCGAAACCGGCGTCGGCCAGCCGCGCCTGGCAGGCCTCCTGCATGTCCCAGGCGGAATCCTCGTCGGGGATGCCGGCCGGCACCCGCGCGGCGAACACGGTGTTCGGCTCCAGCGTGAGCTGGTAGTGGCTGATGTGCGTCGGCGCCAGCGCGACCGCGCGCTCGACGTCGTCCAGCGCCATCGCCAGCGTCTGCTGCGGCAGCGCGTACATCAGGTCGAGGTTGAGGTTGTCGAAGCCTGCATCCTGCGCCGACTTCACCGCGCGCTCGGCGTCGCCGCTGCTGTGGATGCGGCCGAGCCGCTGCAGGCAGCCGTCGTCGAAGCTCTGCACGCCGAAGCTCAGGCGATTGACCCCGGCGGCGCGGTATCCGGGGAACGGGCCATGCTCCACCGTGCCGGGGTTGGTCTCGAGGGTGATCTCCACGTCGGGGGCAAAGCGCAGCCGCGCGCTGGCCTGCTGCAGGAAGCGGTCGATCGCCTCCGGCGGGAACAGCGAGGGCGTGCCACCACCGAAGAACACGCTGTGGACGATGCGGCCCCAGGCCAGCGGCAGGTCGAAGTCGAGGTCGGCCAGCAGCGCGTCGATGTAGGCATCCAGCGGCAGCGCGCCCTTCGCCGCATGCGAATTGAAGTCGCAGTACGGGCATTTGCGCACGCACCACGGCAGGTGCACATACAGCGAGAGGGGCGGCGGAGTGAGCATGTTGGGCATATTGTAGGAGCGCACCGCAGGGGCGCGATGCGCTTTGCATGATCCTGCAAAAGCATCCGCGCCCCTGCGTTGCGCTCTACGCAAGCAGCGTCCGTAGCCTTGCCAGCGCGACGCCGCGATGGCTGTCGCGGTTCTTCACGTCGGTCGGCAGCTCCGCCGCGCTGCAGCCGTGCGCCGGCGAAAAGAACACCGGGTCGTAGCCGAAGCCGCCGCTGCCGCAGCGCGCGTGCAGGATGCGGCCTTCCCACCTGCCTTCGGCGACCAGCGGCATCGGGTCGTCTGCGTGCTGCACCAGTGCGAGCACGCAGACGAAGCGCGCGCTGCGATCCGCGTCGGCAACGCCGTCGAGTTCACGCAGCAGCCTGTCGATGTTCGCCTCGCTGTCGCCGTGGCAACCGGCATAGCGGGCGGAATACAGGCCGGGAGCGCCATGCAGCGCATCGACGCACAGTCCGGAATCGTCGCCCAGCGCCGCAAGGCCGGTGGCGCGGGCAGCATGGCGGGCCTTGAGGATGGCGTTCTCGATGAAGGACAGGCCGGTTTCCTCGGCATCGCCCACGCCGAATTCGGACTGTGCATGCAGGTCGAAGCCCCCGCCGAGCAGCGCGCGCAGCTCGGCCAGCTTGCCGGTGTTGCCGCTGGCGAGAACGAGCTTCATCGGGTGGCCTGGCTCACGCCAGCCCCAGCGCCGCCCGCTGCGCGGCGAACAGTTCGGCGCAGCCCTTCTCGGCCAATGCCAGCAGCGCGTCCAGCTCGTCGCGACGGAACGCATGGCCTTCGGCGGTGCCCTGCAGCTCGATGAAGCCGCCGCCGTCGTTCATCACCACGTTCATGTCGGTGTCGCAGCCGCTGTCCTCGGTGTAGTCGAGGTCCAGCACCGGCACGCCCTGGTAGATGCCGGCCGACACTGCCGCCACTGCACCCACCAGCGGCGTGCGGCCGCTGGCCGGCAGCTTGATGTCGCGTCGGTCGATCAGGCCCTGCACCGCATCCGCCAGTGCCACGTACGCGCCGGTGATGGCGGCGGTACGGGTGCCACCGTCGGCCTGCAGCACGTCGCAGTCGAGGGTGATGGTGCGCTCGCCCAGCAGCGCGCGGTCCACGCAGGCGCGCAGGCTGCGGCCGATCAGGCGCTGGATCTCCAGCGTGCGCCCGCCCTGCTTGCCGCGGGCGGCCTCGCGGTCGCTGCGGGTGTGGGTGGCGCGCGGCAGCATGCCGTATTCGGCGGTGACCCAGCCTTCGCCCTTGCCGCGCAGGAACGCCGGCACCTTGTTCTCCACGCTCGCGGTGCACAGCACGCGGGTGTCGCCGAAGCTCACCAGCACCGAGCCTTCGGCATGGCGGGTGAAGCCGCGCTGGATGGAAACGACGCGCAGCTGGTCCGCGCTGCGGCCGCTGGGACGGGCAAAGGCCATGGTGAAAACCGGAAATCGATGGGGCGCTAGATTACCATTCGCACTTTGCAGGCCTTGGATTCCGCATGATCCGTAGCATGACCGCCTTCGCCGCCGGCGAGCGTAGCACCGAATGGGGCGTGCTTTCCGGCGAACTGCGCGCGGTGAACCACCGTTTCCTGGAACTGGGCCTGCGCCTGCCCGACGAGCTGCGGGCGTTCGAGGCCGTGCTGCGTGAGCGCGTGTCCGCGCGCGTGTCGCGCGGCAAGCTCGATCTGGTGCTGCGCCTGCGCACGACCGTCGCCGGTGATGCGCTGCAGGTGGACGAGGCGCTGGTGGGCAGGCTTGCGGCGCTGGCGCAGCGGCTGGACGCCGGCTTCCCCAACCTGCAGGTGCAGTTCACCGAGCTGCTGCAGTTCCCCGGCGTGCTGCAATCGCGCGGACTCGACGCCGACGCGCTGCAGCGCGAGGCGCTGGCGGTGCTGGACGCGGTGCTGGACGACTTCGTCGCCGCGCGCGAGCGCGAGGGCGGCAAGATGGCGCAGGTGATCGGCGAGCGCGCCGAGGCCATCGCCGGGATCGCCGCCGAGGTGCGCACGCTGGTGCCGCAGATCCGTGCCGGCCAGCGCGCCAAGCTGGAGGCGCGGCTGGCCGATCTGTCGCAGCCGGCGGACCCCGGGCGGCTGGAGCAGGAGCTGGTGATCTGGCTGCAGAAGCTCGACGTGGACGAGGAGCTTGATCGCCTCGACAGCCACCTGGTCGAGCTGCGCCGCATCCTCAAGGGCGGCAAGGAGCCGGTGGGCCGACGCCTCGATTTCCTGCTGCAGGAATTCAACCGCGAGGCGAACACGCTGGGCAGCAAGTCGGTCGATGCGCGCACCAGCAACGCCGCGGTCGAGCTGAAGGTGCTGATCGACCAGATCCGCGAGCAGATCCAGAACATCGAGTAACGGCCCATGCGCGGAACCCTCTACATCGTCGCTGCGCCCTCGGGCGCCGGCAAATCCAGCATCGTCAATGCGGTGCTGCAGCGGGATGCCAACATCCGTCTGTCGATTTCGTTCACCTCGCGGGCGCCGCGTCCCGGCGAGCGCCACGCCGAGCACTACAACTTCGTCACCGCCGCGGAGTTCGAGGCGATGGTCGAGGCCGGCGACTTCTTCGAATACGCGCGCGTCCATGGCGACTGGAAGGGCACCGCCCGGCAGTCGGTGGAGCCGCAGCTGGCGGCCGGCCACGACGTGCTGCTGGAAATCGACTGGCAGGGCGCCCGCCAGGTCCGTGCCAAGGTGCCGGATGCGGTCAGCGTGTTCATCCTGCCGCCGTCGCGCGCCGCGCTGGAAGAACGCATGCGCAAGCGCGGCCAGGACAGCGAGGAAGTAATCGGCCGCCGGCTGGCCGCCGCCCGCGAGGAAATGAGCCATTACGGCGAGTTCGACTACGTGATCGTCAACGAGGTCTTCGACCTCGCGGTGGCCGAGATGTGCAGCATCTTCACCGCCAGCCGGCTGCGCAAGGACGCCCAGGTGGCGCGGCACGCCCGGCTGATCACCTCTCTGCTGGTGGATCCGTAGAGCCCTTCGCGATCCGATCCTTGCGCCTGCGGACGGTCGGAAATGGCCCTATGTGATTGATTTTCAAGACCGTGGCTTGCGGTCCTGGGTCCGTCCGTCTACACTCCCCGGTTCTTTCGATCCCTTGCGCGGCCCATCGCCGCAGGACAGACATGGCCCGTATTACCGTCGAAGACTGCCTGCAGGTGGTCGATAACCGCTTCGAACTCGTGATGATGGCCTCCAAGCGCGCGCGCCAGCTGGCTGGCGGCGTGGAGTCCAAGCTGGACAACAGCGAAGCCAACGACAAGCCCACCGTGCTGGCGCTGCGCGAGATCGCCGCCCGTGCCATCGATACCGACTTCATCGATGCGGTGGAAAAGGCCGAGCGCGAGCGCAAGGAGCGCGAGGCGCTGGAGTGGGCCGCCGCCGAAGTGGTGGCCGGCGACGACGACATGAAGGGCGACGACTGAGCGCAGTCCGCGCCTTCGCCCACGGAAGCGGCCCTGCGGGGCCGCTTCTGCGTTGTGGAGAACCGTTTGCGGGCATGGCGCGGCAAGGTTAGGCTCGACCCATGACACCCGGCGATCCCGCGCTTGCCCTGCACGACCCCGCGCCCGACGCGGCGGCGGTGCCGGACTACGTGCAGGCGCTGGAGCGCGCCGCCTATTACCTCGACGACGCGCAGCGCGCACAGCTGCGCCGCGCCTGGGCGATCGGTGCGGCCGCCCACGCCGGGCAGACCCGCAAGTCGGGCGAGCCCTACATCACCCATCCGGTGGCGGTGTCGCAGGTGCTGGCCGAGCTGGGGCTGGACCTGGAGACGCTGGTCGCGGCGATCCTGCACGACACCATCGAAGACACCCCGCTGACCCGGGCCGACGTCGCCGCGCAGTTCGGCGAGACCGTGGCCGAGCTGGTCGATGGCGTCACCAAGCTGGAGAAGGTGCGCTTCGCCGACAAGCAGGAAGCGGCGGCGGAAAGCTTCCGCAAGATGCTGCTGGCGATGTCGCGCGACCTGCGCGTGATCATGATCAAGCTGGCCGACCGCCTGCACAACATGCGCACGCTGGGAGCGAAGTCCCCGGACGCGCGTCGCCGCATCGCGGTGGAGACGCTGGAGATCTACGCGCCGATCGCGCAGCGCCTGGGCATGAACCTGGTCAAGGCGGAACTGCAGGACCTCGGTTTCAAGGCGCTGCATCCGTGGCGGCACGCGGTGATCGCCAAGCGCATCCGCAGCCAGCCGCTGGTGCGGCGCGAGGCGCTGGTGCAGATCGAGGCGCGGCTGGCGCAGCGGTTGGCGCTGGAAAAACTCGAGCACCGCCTGGTGGGCAGGGTGAAGACGCCGTGGAGCGTCTATACCAAGATGCGCGCGCAGAGCCGCAGCTTCGCCCAGGTGATGGACGTGTTCGGTTTCCGGGTGGTGGTGGACACGGTGGCTGACTGCTACCACGCGCTCGGCGTGGTGCATGCGGTGTACAAGCCGCTGGACGGCCGCTTCCGCGACTTCATCGCCATCCCCAAGGCGAACGGCTACCAGTCGCTGCACACGGTGCTGTTCGGGCCGTACGGCTCGCCCATCGAGGTGCAGATCCGCACCCGCGAGATGGACCTGATCGCCGAGCGCGGCGTGGCCGCGCACTGGGCCTACAAGATCGGCGTCGACGGTGGCGGCAACAGCGCGCAGAGCCGGGCGGCCGCGTGGATCGCCAACCTGGTGGAGACCCAGCGCGGCACCGGTTCGTCGCTGGAATTCCTGGAGAACGTCAAGGTCGACCTGTTCCCCGACGAGGTCTACCTGTTCACGCCGAAGGGCGACATCCTCTCGCTGCCGCGCAATTCCACCGCGCTCGACTTCGCCTACGCTGTGCATACCGATGTGGGCAACCATGCGGTGACCGCGCGCGTGGACCGCCGGCTGGCACCGCTGCGTACCAAGCTGGTCAGTGGGCAGTCGGTGGAGATCATCACCGCGAAGTCGGCGGTGCCGACCACCCAGTGGCTGGAGTTCGTGGCCACCAGCAAGGCGCGCACCGCGATCCGCCAGCAGCTCAAGCAGCTGGAGCACGAGGACGCGGTGCAGCTGGGCCATTACATGCTGGACCGCGCGTTGGGCGCGCAGGGCACCGCGCTGGACCGCATCCCGATGCCGCGGCTGGAGGCCTACCTGGCCGACAACCGCTACACGCGGCTGGAGGCGATGCTGGCCGATATCGCGTTGGGCAACCGCATGCCCTCGCAGGTGGCGCTGGCACTGGCGCAGCAGCAGAGCGCCGCGGCCCAGCCGGGCGCCGCCGCGCCGCAGGAGCGCATCCTCATCACCGGCGGCGAGCGCGGGGTGATCAGCTTTGCGCAGTGCTGCCTGCCGATCCCGCGCGACGAGATCATGGGCTACCACAGCGCCGGCAAGGGCATCGTGGTGCACCGGATGGAGTGCCCGAACCTCGCCGAGCTGCGCAAGTCGCCGGAGCGCTGGGTGGCGATCGGCTGGGACCGCGAGGTGTCCGGCGATTTCAGCTCGGCGATCCGCATCGAGGTGGAGAACCGCCCGGGCGTGCTGGCGCAGGTGGCGGCGGCGATCGCCAATGCCGACTCCAACATCGACCGGGTGGAGTACCTGGAGCGCGACAGCAACATCGCCGTGCTGCGTTTCGGCATCGACGTCACCGACGGACGCCACCTGGCCGAAGTCATCCGCGGCGTGCGCCGGCTGCAGGTGGTGCAGGACGTGCAGCGCTGCTGAAGCGGCGCCGCGTGGAGCCGGGGTGGGCTGCGCTGCGCAGCGCCCTACAATGACGGGACCCACCCATTCCACGGAGTCCCCATGTCCCGCACCCCGATCCATTCCGACGCCGCACCCGCAGCCATCGGCCCGTACTCGCAGGCGATCCGCGCCGGCAACACCGTCTACCTGTCGGGGCAGACGCCGCTGGTGCCGGCCACCGGGCAGATGGCCGAAGGCGACATCGAGGCGCAGGCGCGGCAGGCATTCGACAACCTGAAGGCGGTCTGCGAAGCGGCCGGCGGCTCGTTCGACAACATCGTGCGGCTGGGCCTGTACCTGACCGACCTGGGCGATTTCGCCCGCGTCAACGCGGTGATGGCGGAATATTTCAGCCAGCCCTATCCGGCGCGTTCCACCATCCAGGCGTCCGCGCTGCCGCGCGGCGCCGCGTTCGAAGTCGATGGCGTGATGGTGATCTGAAGCCGGCAGCGTTCCGGCCGACACCATGCCCGCCGCAGCATCGCCCGCGCTTGCCGACACCCCTCTTTCCGTCCTGACCGGCGTCGGCCCGGCGCTGCGGGAGAAGCTGGCTGCGCGCGGGCTTTCCACCCTGCAGGACCTGTGGCTGCACCTGCCGCGCAGCTACGAGGACCGCACCGCTGTCACCCCCATCAGGCTGCTGCAGCCGGGCGTGGCGGCGCAGGTGGAGGGACGGGTGGAAGCGGTCGAGCGCGGGTTCCGCTACCGCCCGATGCTGCGGGTGGCCCTGTCCGACGAAGGCCGCGGCACGCTGGTGCTGCGGTTCTTCCATTTCCGCGCGGCGCAGGTGGCGCAGTTTGCGGTGGGCGCGCGCGTGCGCGCCTACGGCACCCCGCGGCCCGGCCAGTTCGGGCTGGAGATCGTGCATCCCAGCTATCAGGTGCTGGGTGGCGAAGTGGCGCTGGGCGAAACGCTGGATCCGGTCTATCCGGCCATCGAGGGCATCGGCCCGGCCAGCGTGCGCAAGCTGGTGCTGCAGGCCCTGCAGCGACTTCCGGACGAGTCCGCGCTGGAACTGCTGCCGCCAGCACTGCGGCGCGCGCTGCACCTGCCGTCGCTGCGCGAGGCCATCCTCACCCTGCACATGCCCCCGCGCGATGCCGACGTCGCCGCGCTGCAAAGCGGCCTGCATCCGGCCCAGCGGCGGCTGGCGCTGGAGGAACTGCTGGCCCACCAGCTGGGCCTGCGCCGGCAGCGGCTGGCGCTGCAGGCCGAGGGCACGCGCGCGCTGCGCGGCGATGAAAAACTGGTGGCTGAATTGAAGAAGTCGCTGCCGTTCGCGCTCACGTCGGCACAGGCGCGGGTCTATGCGCAGCTGCGCGAGGACCTGCGCCAGCCGCGCCCGATGCTGCGGCTGGTGCAGGGCGACGTGGCTTTGGGAGTGTTAGCCTGTCGCTCTGTTCACAGTAAGGGTCGGCGATGGCGCGGCCGAAGAAATTGCTGTCCTCGGGGGCAAACCCGGAGTCGACCCTCACCCTTAACGCTCAAGGTAGCACTTCCTCGTCCGACCATCCGCTCCTCCTCGAGCTAGCCGCTGCATTCTTACTGGCGCTCCACGACAGCTTGGCTGTCGGATGGCAGGGCGGCCGCTCCCGGAGAGCGACGACATTTACAACGCCGGCGGGGCAGTTTGACGTGCGGCTGTTCAACGGACGGGTCGGCGACTGGCGAGCGCCCCGACGCGTGAGTTTCCAGCAAGTCCTCTTGGAGCGATGGGGCGCGCTCGCGGATCTATTTAATGCGCTTCTTGCCGGCGACCCCACCGACCTACGCCTGTTCTCCGATCACGTCTCGGCATTTCTCGGCGACCAGTACGACGTTCGACGGACCAACACGGTCGTCGCCCGCGTCGAAGCAAAGCTGGTTGTGCTCGGCATTCGTACCGACCCTGAGAAGGACGCCCACAGGCACGCCGACGCGATCCGCACGTGGGTGCAGATGAACGGTCTTCCCAAGGCAGTGGTCGACCTGGCCCACGGCAGGCCGCGTGTCGACGTCCCTGCTCTCGTGCAGCACGCGGGCGAGTACGACGCGCACCTGGGCGCTGTTCTTGCTCCGCTGTTGCAGGAGACGCTCGATGAAGTGGCGGTGCGCTCGCCTTGGTCCGAAAGCGCGAAGCGCTTTGTGCCGACGACCCACCGACCACACGGCCGCGAAACATTCCCGGGCGTTCTGTTCGACTTCCAACGCTTCGGAGTCGAGCGGGGCGGTCTACTCGACGCCGTCATAGACCAGATCCAGCTGCCGGGCGACCACCTAACGACGGGGGCGCTACGGAACTGGATCTTGTGGCTCACGTGCGAGAACAGGGACGACTCCCAGCGAGCGCAGGCGGTCGAGATACTCTCGAAAGTATCCGGACATACACCCGCGGAGGCGCGCACGCTCAGTGAGCTGCTTGCCGGTGTTACCGCGCTCCGCGCGATGACCGACAAGACTCGCTACGGGTACATCACGAGCTTTCGCCACCTACTGACCCGCACGTATCTCGCCATCGGCGCAGAGGCTCCCCGCTTCCCGCGTGGCGCCATGAAAGCGCTCGTGACGACAACGCGTGGGATGCTCAGCGACGCGCCTGATCCAGGCGCAATCAACCCCGAATTCCGCTCGACGATCGTGAACGTCGCCCAGGGGCCGCCGCAGCGGGCTCGGCAAAGTGCGATCGGTCACGTGGAAGACCGACTTCTGCGCGTGAAGGCAGCTTGCGACCAGGACATCGAAGGATTCCTGAAGTGGAGGGCGTGGACTGAAGCCGCCGAAGCGCTTCCCCTCGACGAACAAGCGCTGGGTTACGTCGACCGCCTCATCGCCCATGGCGCACGCGAAGATTCGAGCCTCCAGCGCTGGCTGGTCATGGCGGACCTTCAAACCATCGTTGCAGTAGGTCTGGCAGCCATGAGGAAGAATGGCTACCACACGCGAGAAGGTTACGGCGTGCGGGTCGCGACCAACCGCTCCATCAATCTCGGACTCGCGGCAGAACGGTTACAGATGGCGTTCCCTGAGCTGGAGCGGTGGTCCAGCAAAAGATCGGGTCAGGGCAGGTTCTCAACCTTCCGCAACCTGCTCAGCCACTGGTATGTCCCACGATGGGTGCAGTTTGCTATCGAGCTGCGGATTCAAGCGGAAACTGCATTCAACCGTCATACCGTCAGGAGCCTGACCGCGTCTGGCATAAGTATCAGCAACGCCACGATCGAGCTGCAGGCGCTGAAGGGTAAGACGGAAGAGCTTCAAACAGCCGAGATCGATGGCTCGGACCGAACGCTCCGTGCTGCACTCGAGCTGATGAGGGGACACAGCAAGAATGTCGTCGAGCACTGGCAGGCCGATGAAAAGCGTGTCTTCGTTGCGCTGGTGAGCAGCAACGACACGGTTTCGTTCGGTCTTTGGCCATGCCACCACATACATGAGCGCTTCATCGAGTTCCACAAGCTCTTCAAGTTCACCCGAGAGCAGTTGCGAAACCAGAATGCAGGGCTCGCTTATCTCAAGCGCCAAGATGTCCATGAGGTCCAGGGTCGACTTGGCCATGCGAGCCTCAAGACCACCTCGGGCTACGTTCGTCAGCACATAATCTCGGTCCTGAATCGCGCGAACATCGCTGAGTTCGTGCGTCGATTGGGCGCGAGCATCGTCTGGGCCATCGAGGGTTCTGAGGCTGTGGGAAGTCGCGGCATGCTGGAGGCCGATGTAAGCGCACGGCTTCTCTTCCCGCTAGGTGTTCAAAAGCAGGTCACTGCAGCGCCCGAGTGTGATGCGTGGATTGCGGATCCTGAGTGGAAACTGCAAATCGACGAGGTTCGCATACGTCATCTCGTTGCCCAGCGCGCCTATTACGCGCGGAACTGGCAGAAGCTCAGGGCGTCTTCGCCGGAGGCGTACGAAAAGGTGCATCGGCCGCGTATCGAGTTCGTCGCGGCTCTCTGGGAGATCGTGGCCGATTCGGAGTTTGCCCAACTGCTTCAGGAGCCAGCATGAACCCCGCAGTCGCACTGAGCGAAGCGCACGCAGTCAACGCCTCCCAGGTCGAGGCTCCGGCCGGGCACTGGCCTGAACATCAGATCTCCCACCCTGCCATTCTCAGTCGCTGGGAAGATCCGTTCCTCCTGATCAGAGCGGAGTCAGGAGTCGTCCGTCGCTTTGACCTGGCAGAGGTTCCGTTGCCTCGGAATTGCGACGTGGGCGGTCCAATTACAAAGCCATGCAAGCTTGGCGACTTTCCGCACTGGATGGACGTCTGTAAAGCCTACGCTGCGCTGGCCCTTCACGACACGTCGGCCTACACAGCCGTTGATATCGTCAGCAACGCATTGGGCAATGTTTATCGATTCTTTGCCTGGTGCATCAGGCGCCGGGTGCTGCATCTGAACGTTCTGACGGAGAGCGATCTCAAGGCGTTTGCACAGGAGCTCCAGCCCAATGGCTGGTTCAGTGCCCTTCCGATCGAGCCGTGGATTCGGGCTGCACTCGACGAAGCGAAGGCTGATGAGTATCTACGCTCGCGCCTTATCTCGCATAGGCGCAATAACTCCTTTGTCAGCTTCAACACGGAGGGGCTGTCGCGCGAGATCGGTTGTGTCGTCACACAACCTGAGTACCCCTCCTGGATGGGGGAGCACCTACAGGAACTCTCGCCTGATGCCTCGATTCGGTTTCAGGTGCAGCGGGCAAGGAAGGATCGTGCATGGTCCGCGTCCTCTTTCAAGAACTGCTTTGTAGCCGTTCGCCGCCTGAGTCGCATCGCCGCGCCGTTGGATCGCCTTACTTTCGACCCGTTTCCCAACACGCGGGCAGCCGCCATCGCGTCGGGCGGCCGTCCGGACGGGCGGACGCCCAACTTACCCATCGAGGAGGCAGGTCGACTGCTGGGCACCTCCCTGAGTTGGATCTACGAGAAGTCGCCGGGGGTCGAGGAACTTCTCCGTATCTGGACGGATGCGAAAGCCTCGGCCGAGGCCGCAGGCCTGAATGGCAAGTCCATTCCGGCGGCATGCCTGCGCGTCGTCAACAAGGCCTATCCCGAGATTGCCGCCCGATTCGACTTGCCACGCGGGAAGATCGGCCTCGCGAGCATCTCGGCAGACGGGCTATCGATCGCTGACTTTCTACAACGCATTCAGACATCGGCCGTCGTACTGATCGGCATCAACCAGGCTCGTCGAAAGAACGAGGTCACCGGAGAGGACGACCGCCCTTGGGGCGTCTACGCAGGCTGCGTGTCCAGGTCCGACCCGTTCGTCGAAGCCTACGAGATCGACATGTACATCGAGAAGACGTGGCGGGACTGGCGAAAGATGCCAGCGAACCGTATTACGGCTGATGTAGTGAGCGTACTCGAGCGGCTACGGGTGGCGATGCCCGGTCCTGCCATGCGGGTAAGCGACGACGTCAGTGAGAGGCGAAGGAACAAGCTCTTCGTTTTTCCCACGCAGGCGCATGACCGAAACGCTGAGCTGGCGGAATACCGGTTTAGCAAACACAGCGACACACTCTTTAAAGAGGCAAAGGTCGATCCAAAGTGGCGGCGCACGCATCAGTTCAGACGGCTTTTCGCATTGTTGTATATGTACCGACACGATCACCCGTCGCTGCAGGCGCTGTCAGAGATGCTCTGCCATCTGGACATCGAGTGCACTCGGACATACGTCACGGACGCCAGTATGGTCGCCGAGGCCGAGCGAATCGCAGTGCTGTATCGCTGTCAAGACGAGGCCCCGCTCGAGGAGCTGGCCGAAGCGCGGCGGGAGTATGCAGAAGAGCAGATCCGGGCCATGCTCACCTCGGCCGAAGCAGGCGGAACGTTGACGCGTCGTGTGCGCAGGTGGGTCAAAGCCCTGGTGTCGAAAGTGGAATTCGACGCGGATGACCTTGAACGTGCGCTAGCGGCGGTCCGGACGAAGATGGACAAGCGCGGCTACAGTCCGGAGTCATATCCGCACGGCATCTGCTGGGCAAGCCATCGCCACGCGTCGCGCGCGAGCTGCGGCCGTGGCGGGGATCTGGCCCGGGAGCACGCGGGCATCGACGTTTGCTCGAAGTGCCCATTTCATAGTACGTCGGTCGCATTCCTTGAGAACGTTGAGCGAGATCTTAGGCAGCTGCGTGAAGCCGAGGACGTGGCTGCATGTTCGGCGGAGGCGGCGACCGTCAGGCAGGAGATCGTGGCCTTGGAAGGACTTCTGGCCATGGAGCGCCGCTTGATGGAGCGCGAGTGGCGGCAAGACCCCGATAGAGCCGTTTTGGAGGAGCCCGCGTGACGACGACTCCGAACCACGTTTCCAACGCCAACAAGGTCGCAGCGAAGGCCGCGATCGTTGCAAAACGCGAGCAGTTGGAGCACTGGTCGCGGACGGGGCTGCCATTCAAAGGGGGCGCGACGCCTACCGTTGGTGAGCCCTACGAATTCGATTGGTATCCCCAGAGCCTGCGGGACTTCTGCCGGTGGGATGGTTCACAGAACAGCCCCGAGATCGGGCCGTTTCGAGCCACGGCGTTTCAAACGCTCTGCTCGTATCCCGAGGAGAAGGCGACGGTAACGTCCCTGCTGGCGGCGCTCGAGAAACTGCGGTCGGCAACGATCAAGCGTCTTGATCCTAAAGCCGCGCTACGGGATGCAGAGGGACAGGTGCTGATCGAGCGGCAGTTACGCGCGGGGGCATTACTCGGGTATCGCGCGGCCCGCCAGCAGGTGCGTGTCCTGGCCGCGTCCTTGGCCGATGAGCAGCGCGCGCATCGGGAATCCATAGCGCACCTGTCGGAGCAGCTAGAGAAGGCCCATCGGGACGTGGCGGCGTTGTCGGCGGAAGTCGCTGCGCTGACGGCGACCATTCGCAAAGTGAAGCCCATCCGGGCAGTCGGTTGAAAGGACGTCGCAATTGACCTGGATGCTCGACCAGTCCGATACCCCTGTGGGGGGCCATGATCCGAGGGATCTTGCTGCTCGACTGAGCGCGGGCGTGGATCGGAGCCGGGCCCTGAAGCGCTTGGGCGCCGTCGGAGTGTCAGAGCTTTGGCAGGCAGCCCTCTATCTTCCGACCCGTTTTCTCGATGCACGTCAGCCCATAGAACGGTTTTTCGGACTGGGTCCTTCCACGGGCGATGTCGTCTGTGTCGGCCGTTACGCGGGCGACTTCCGTACCCGGTGGACCCCCCGCCGCGGCCGCGCGACGGCGCCGCAGGCCCAGGGCTCACTGGTCGATGGCGTCGGGATGAAAGTGCGCTTCTCCGTGTTCGGCGACGCGCGGAGCCTGCAAAAGGCGCTGGAAGAGGCAGGCGTCGAGCCGGTGGCCTTCGCAGGCACGCTCACCGCCGTGGGCGACCTTCTTTTTTTGAACAATCCGGTCTTGCTGGACGCTAGCGCACTCGGCCACGTGCTTCCCGTATACCCAGGCAAGACGCGCGTGCTGTCGGTCGCCATGGCCCGAAAGCTGGTGACTGCGCTGCTCCCTGACGCGATTCCTGCCGCGGCGGCACATCTGCGGGCGTCCGTGAGCGGTGTCATTGACCCCTTAGACCTCCGGCGCCTCCTCCGTCGCCCGCGCGGAACCTTGGAAGACCTGTTGTGGGAAGCGCACCTGCCGGCGGCGCCCGAGATCGGGGAGGCGGCGCAGCAGAGCCTGGAAAGGCTCTCGGCGATCCTCACGATCGGCGAGCTGCGTGAGCTCCAGGGTGAACACCCACCCGCTCGCCAAGCGTTTGATATCGGGGGATGGCAGGATCTGTTGGGCCG
Source organism: Thermomonas sp. XSG (assembly GCF_014678725.1). Classification (NCBI taxonomy): domain Bacteria; kingdom Pseudomonadati; phylum Pseudomonadota; class Gammaproteobacteria; order Lysobacterales; family Lysobacteraceae; genus Thermomonas; species Thermomonas sp. XSG. The sequence goes on from NZ_CP061497.1 coordinate 1,977,399, forward strand.
GGTGCCGTTCCGACTCACCGACGAGCAACGCGCAGCCGCAGCCCAGCTCGTGGACCGTTTCCGAGGGCCGACGACGTCGGCGACCTTGATCAATGCCGACGTCGGCATGGGCAAGTCGATCGTGTACCAGCTGGCGTCCGCGGCTGCAGTACGCGCGGGCGCCCGGGCCGCTGTGATGCTTCCCAACGAGCGTCTAGCGTCGCAAGCGCATCAAGAGATCGTGCGCCTGTTTCCGGAGCTCGGTGCCGTATTAGTGACAGGCAAGAGCAGGAAAAACGCCAAGTCGAGCAACTGGCTTGTAGGAACGACGGCCATGTTGTTCCGGGACGTGGGGCCACTGGACATCTGCGTCGTCGACGAACAGCACCGGTTCTCCGTGGACCAGCGCAGGGCACTCGCGGCAAACGGCACGCACGTGGTCGAGATCAGCGCGACTCCGATCCCGCGAACACAAGCGCTCTTGCTATACGGAAAGCTGGATGTCATTCGGCTGACGCATCGTCACAGTCCACAAGACATCCACACGCGCGTGGTCGAGCGCGGCGGTACTGACCAGATGATCGACGAGATTCGGAGCGTCATCGCTCGCGGATCCCGGGTGCTGATCGTATGTCCGCGTCGCGAGGAGAGCGAGGAGGATGACGGCGAGGCGCTTCCGTCGGTCGCGCGTGTCGCTGGAAAATGGGAGCGTCTCTTTCCCGGGATCGTCCGGTCGCTGCACGGCGAATCCGAGCCGGAGACGGTGCAGGTCGCCTTCGACGATATCGCGAGCGGTGCGGCTCAGATCCTCGTCGCGACGACAGTGGTCGAGGTCGGGCTGAACATCCCGGATCTGCGTGCAGTGATCATCGTGCATGCCGAGCGGTTCGGCATTTCCCAGCTCCATCAGCTGCGAGGGCGCCTGGCCCGTGAAGGCGGGCATGGCGTCTGCTATCTCTACCTTCCTCGACGCGCGGGCATGGATGCCATGGCCCGACTGAACGCCGTGGCGGCAACGAACGACGGCTTCGAGCTCGCGGAGTTTGATATGCGTGCTCGGGGCATCGGGGATGTCTCGCAGGCAGGCCAAAGGCAGCACGGGGGCACCGGGAGCATTTTGTTGACCCGGCCGGTCCCGATGGACGTCTTCGTCGAGGTACTCGCCGAGGTCAGCCGTTGAGCACGGCCCTCGCGCTCGTTGAGTGGACCGATGACGGGCGCGGTGGGGTGCCCGTGTTCTACGACCGCCGCCGGCGGCTGGTGGATGCGCTCCACGACTTCGTCGAGTCCATCGCGGCAGCCAAGCGTGACGTCGCCTCTCCGACCGGGTATCGCTCGGCTGTCGATCCGGTCACATACGCGCTTCTGGGCTGGCTTCGCTTCCTGGACGCCAAAGGGCTCGACCTGTGGGCGGCCACCGACGCTCTTCTGGTCGAGCACCGGGACAACGAAGTAAAGGCCGTCATGCAGTCTCCGCGCGCGAAGCAGGAGAAGCGCCTGGCCATGCGGACCGTCAATGATCGTTTGCGCTGGATCTATCGCTTCTATGCATGGTGTCGACGGGATGCGCTGCTGGGCGTGGCCGTTTTGGGCCTGAAGGGGCCGGTCACCTCGACCCTCTGCGAGCCCGCGGCGCGCACGAGTCAAGGAAAGCCCAAGCGCGATCCCGCAACCGACTATCCGAAGTGTTTCAAGCGAGTATCAGGCCGGGGAAGTGGTAAGCAACATTTTGCTACCAGCGAGGAGAAGCGAAGGCTCATCGAGGCGCTGACGACCAGTGACGACGCATTCGTGCGCGAGAGGAACCGACTGTGGATCGAGCTGACTGACCGCGTCGGTTGGCGCGCTGTAACGCTCACAGGCTTGGAGGTAGACGACTTTTCGCCGGATCGATCGACCGAGCTGGACGATGGCAGTCGCCTGGTATCGCCCAAAGTACAAAAGTTCGGCTACGGCGACAGCTTCGAGGTTCCCGCGACGCTTTTCGCACGCGTGACGCGGTTTATTGCCGCGCGCGAGGCTCGTATGAAGCAGAACGGGTGGTCGGAAGCGGTATCGCAGCGAAGGCTCTTCACCAGTGCCACATCAGGGCGGCCGTTGGGCGACCAGACCATCGTGCAGGCGTTCGGCAAGGCGTATCGCGCGATTGGTGTACCTGCGCGTCAGGGGGCCGGCCACCACAGTCTGCGGCGAAAATTCGGCGATGGGGCGGCCGTGCAGGAGCTCCAGTCCCGCAAGGAGCTCGGCCTCTCGACAGCTGCGGAAGACGTGATGCACGCGACCGCGCGGAAGCTCGGACAGCGCAGCATTGCGTCGCAGACGCCTTACCAGCGCGCCGTTCGGTCAGGCACGCGCGAGTCGACGGTTGCGAAGCTCAGCCAGACGGTCGAGGAGCAGAATTCCGTCATTGCCGATCAAGACGAGGAAATTCGCCGCTTGCGGCTTGAGGTGGAGCGAGCAAAGGCTGGGCTCCAGACTTAGGGGGTCGGCGAGACGCCTCGCGACCGGTCTCGGGGATCAGTCAGCGCCGGCGCTACTCAGCAGGCGTCATCGGTGTGAACGCGCGAGCGATCAGAAGACTTTCGGGCTCGTACGGAAGCGTCCAGAAGGCTGCTCCCAGCCGTGTCAGCTTGGACGCGAACAAACGGCTGGCAGCACTTTCAGGGGTCGGCTGAAACGGTACGAAGGCGCAGTTCGACCAGTCGCCGTTGGCGAGGCGCTGGGCGCGCTTGCGCAACTCCGTGTAGATCCCTTCGCGAATCACGCCCGTCTCCGTGCTGCGAAGTTGCTGCGCCAAGGACGCGCCGTAGCGGGTGGCGGCCCAGCAGCAGTAGCGCCACTGTGCGATGGGAAGAACCTGCCGGCTATCCCGGACGACAAATGCCAGGTCGGATGCCCACGAGGTCTCGAAATGATGGCGGGCCAGTTGGGATTCGAAGAACCGCTCGGCTTCGGAGGCAGCGAGTTCGTGCCATAGGCGGATGCGCGACGCGAGTCCGTAATTGTCGTGGGGGACCTCTTCGAGAAAGTCCTCAAGCGCTTGCAAAAGGCCAGGCCGCAGGTAGTCCTTCCAGGCATACCGCCACTGGATCTGCTCGATCGGCGTCTCTTCCGCGGTCGGGTCCAGCTCCCATCGGGCGTCTGGCCACGGCGCTTCGATGATCCCCTGCTCGCGTAGGGCATGGAGCATTGCAAGGGAGTGGCGACGGGTGGGCGCTACCGGGATGCGCTTGTGCTGGGCCATCAGCAGCGCAGCAAGCGCCAGGCAACCTTGGATCCCCAAGTCGTCCAGGGTAGGCGCTGGTACGGGGGCCATGAACGGGCCTCCGCCCTCGCTGGTAAGCATCCTAAGTTTACCATAGTATCGCTGGCGGCCGGTCTTTCTCACCCTATTGGCATGGCCAAGTTGAGCAAGACTGTCAAAAGGGTGCAGCCATCGACCACGTTCTCGAAACGCCTCAGGCAGGCACGGGAGCGCGCGGGGCTGACACAAACCGAGCTCGGCCTTCGGGTCGGGATGGACCCGTCAGCCGCCAGTCCGCGAATGAACCAGTACGAGAAGGGCATCCACGAGCCCCCGCACGCGATGGTCAAGCGTCTCGCGGAGGAGCTTGGCGTGCCGGCAGCCTTCTTGTTCGTAGACGACGATCGGCTCGCGGATCTGCTGCTCTTATGGACCGAGCTCGGGGACGAGGGTCACGAGAAGCTTCTGCGGTACGCCAAGCGGCAGGTAAAGGCGCAGGAGTAGGCGTGTGCCACTGCATGAGGTGAGTCGACCGGGCGCTGGCAGGACGACGTCAATGCTGGGTCACGATCCGGGCTTGACCCTGTAGTAGCTCCAGACTCTAGTATCGGTCGCCTGTCCCCGGGAGCTTCAGCATGGCCGAGACATACGACGTCATCATCATTGGCGGTGGACCAGGCGGCTATCCGGCCGCGATTCGTGGCGCGCAGCTGGGTCTCAAAGTCGCTTGCATCGAACGTCGCCGGCGCCTGGGTGGGACATGCCTCAACATTGGCTGCATTCCGTCCAAGGCCCTGCTCGAGTCATCCGAGCGCTTCCACGCGGCCTCGAGCGAATTCGCGGTGCACGGGGTCGAGTTCGATGGGTTGCGGGTCAACCTGCCCCGGTTGCTGGCTCACAAGGATGATGTCGTCGCCGGCCTGGGCAACGGCATCGACTTCCTCTTCAAGAAGCACGGCGTAACGCGCCTGCAGGGTAGCGGCCGGATCGCAGCGCCAGGGCGCGTCGAAGTCACGGACGATGCCGGGCACACTCAAGAGTTTTCAGGCCGCTGGATCATCATCGCGACCGGATCGGACAGCACGCCGCTGCGCGGCGTCGAGGTCGATGAGGATCGGATCGTATCGTCGACAGGCGCGCTTTCGTTCCCGGAGGTGCCCGCGCACCTCGTGGTCATCGGTGCGGGCTACGTCGGCCTCGAACTCGGCTCGGTGTGGCGTCGACTGGGTGCCCGAGTCACCGTGGTCGAATACCTTGACCGCATCACACCAGGAATGGACGTCGAAGCAGCGACGGTGCTGCACAAGGCGCTGAAGTCGCAGGGCTTCGAGTTCCGCCTCTCCCAGAAAGTCGTCGGCGCGGCAGTGAACGGTGACGGTGTTGAGCTCTTGATCGAACCGGCCAACGGCGGTGCTCAGGATCGGATCCACGCTGATCGGGTGCTGGTCTCCATCGGGCGTCGGCCCTTCACCGAGGGACTAAACCTGGAACAGCTCGGCGTGGAGCGCGACGCGAAGGGCTTCATCAAGGTCGACGACCACTGGCGCACGAATGTCGAAGGGATCTACGCGATCGGCGATGTCATCGGTGGCGCGATGCTCGCGCACAAGGCGAGCGAAGAGGGTGTTGCGTTGATCGAGCAGCTGGCGGGACTGCCGGGGCATGTGAACTACGGGACGATCCCGGCCGTGATCTACACGGCACCCGAGGTGGGCTCGGTCGGTCAGACGGAGGAGCAGCTCAAGGCTGCAGGCATCCCATACAAGGTGGGGCGATTCCCCTTCAGCGCCAGCGCGCGTGCACGTGCCAAGGCGCAGACCGATGGGCTCGCCAAGGTGCTGGCGCACGCGGAGACGGACCGCATTCTTGGCGTACACATCGTGGGCCCGGAGGCGGGCTCGCTCATCCATGAGGCCGTCGTCGCGATGGAGTTCAGCGGATCGGCGGACGACGTGGCGCGCAGCTGCCACGCCCATCCCACGCTCCCGGAGGCCCTGAAGGAAGCTGCGATGGCGGTGAACGGCTGGGCCCTGCACATCTAACGCGAGGGTTCGCTCCTTCCTTGCCGCGTGTCTGATCGCCGCAGAAGGTCCGCGGCAGGATGGTCTACGCCCCAGTTACGGGCGCAGGGGCGCCAGTACCGCGCGGAGCCGGCGCGGGAATATCGAAGACGAGCACGGTCATGATCAGTTCGCGATTGCTATCGGCCGGGTGGTGCATCACGAACCGGTACCCGGACTCGTGGGTCCAGGCAGGCGTCCGCTTGTAGTTCGCGTGGGCCTCGGTGGTCTTCTTGACCTCCTCCAGCACTTTCGTCGTATCCCTGTTTCGATTGAAGACGACGATTGCGGCCTTGGTATCACGCCAGGCGGAGTAGCCGAGCAGCTGGTCGATCGTCGCGGCGTAGCCTTTGGCGCCTTTCCAGAACTTGCACTCGGCAATGAAGATGTTCCTGTCCTGCTCCCGGATCAGGATGTCGGTCTTGCCCTGGTTGTTGAACGTCTCTCCCGTCGCGGAACCCTGGTAGTGGCCGTTCAGCTGTACGAGGTAGTGGTCGCGAAGGGACTCCTCGTCCATCCGCGCGAAGGTCGCGGGGCTGCGCTCCATGACGGTCGTCATGTTCTGGATCACGTCGAGGATGTGGTCGTAATGCTCCATCGCCAGGACAGGCTCCGGCTTGAATGGCGCAGTCGAGGCCGCCGGCAGTGTAGGCACTGCCTTCCTGCGCACGGCAGGAACGACATAGGTCTCCGGTGCGCCTGCGCGCTCACGCAACGGGATGCCGAGTCCAGCGACCAAGCCCTGCTGGTGGAGGACTTGCTCGCGTCGTCGCCGGATCGCTTGGTCGGCAATCGCACCCAGAGAGCCGTTATAGGCCTCCAGGTCATTCCTGATCCATGCGAGGTGTCGCTCCACTTCGTCGATCTCGCGATCGATCAAAGCACGGACCGCCTCGGGCCCTCCCTGCTGGCCAGGCGTAAACGCCAAGGTCAGCGTCTGCGCTCCGGCGACCCCTCGAGGCGGCGACATCGTGAAGGTGCTCGCCCGCGACATGAAGAGGTCCCGGTCGCCAACGAACGGAATGTGCACGTAAAGCCGCTGGACCGTTGCAGTGAACCGGTGACCGTAGTCCTCCCTCGTCTCGGTTTCCTCTTTCGACTCGACGCTCCATTGGTCCCGGTAAAGCGCAGGAGGCTCCATGTGGTACTTCTCGACGAAGAAGCGGGCAAGGTCGTCAGGTGATGTGTTCAAAAGCCGGTTGGGGTCGAGGGCGCGCACTTCGCTATCGATCGCATGGCGGCGTGCATCAAGCGATGCGCGAAGGTCGAGATTGCTGAAAAGCAGATTGCTGCGGTCTGACAGGCCCATTCATGGCTTCCTTCTCGGTCGACCCCAAGGTCACTCAACGTGACGAGCCCATCGGACATCACTTCCGCGGCTGCGTCTCGAGCTGCCTGCATTGTTGCACCGGAGCGAGCCGTGCCCCAGCGACGGGTCTAGGCTGCAGGCAGGCGTCGCAGATTTTGGGACGGCTGCAAGGAGGATGCGATAAGGAATCAACTCAGGGGTGTAGGTATGGACAGAAGTGCGTGGATGTTGGTGAGAGCGTGTCTACCCGGTGCAGTGCTGTTTGCCGGAGCGCTCGTGTCGGCCGCACTACTCGCCGGCTTGAATCGAGGGCCATTGGCTGCAGGCTTGTTCGACATGCTCCGGTGGGTGCCGATCGCAATGGCCGGAGTGGGCTTTCTGCTCATAGGCGCCGCAAGTTATCGGCTATGGCGCTGGGAGCGCGGGATGGGCCCGTCGTGCGTAACGTGCGGTGGCCCGTTGGGACACGAGCGCGAGGGGCGCGCCAATCGCGGCGGCGCATTTCGGCGGTGCTATGCCTGCGGCAAAGCCGTGAACCACCGGTACTACGCCCATCAGTAGCGGAAACCGTTGGAGATCGGGTATCGCCGTTCGCGCCCAAATGCGCGTCGACTGACCTTGGGTCCAGGGGCTGCCTGCTGCCGCTTCCACTCCGCGATGCGAACCAGTCGCAGGATGTTGTCGACCAGCTGCTCGCCGAAGCCGGCAGCGACGATCTCGGCGCGCGACTGTTCCTGATCGATGTGCCTGAAGAGCAGTGCGTCAAGGACATCGTAGGGCGGTAATGAGTCCTGGTCCTTCTGATCGGGCCGCAGCTCCGCGGAGGGAGCGCGCTGGATGACGCCCTGGGGGATCGCGAGGGATCCTTGGGTGTTTCGCCAGTGCGCGAGGCGGTAGACCTCGGTCTTGTAGACGTCCTTGAGCGGTGCATAGCCGCCGACCATGTCGCCGTAGATCGTGGCGTATCCGACCGCGTACTCGCTCTTGTTGCCTGTCGTCAGCACCAATCCGCCGAGCTTGTTGGACAGCGCCATCAGCATTGCTCCGCGGATGCGCGCCTGCAGGTTCTCCTCAGTGGTATCGATAGCCGCGCCTTTGAACACCGGCGCGAGCGTATCCAGATATGTCTGGAAAGGCGTCTCGATCGGCAGCGTCAGCATCGGCACGCCCAGCGCTTCGCATTGCGCGGAGGCCAGATCGTTCGAGAGCTCCGCCGTGTAGCGTGAGGGCATGCGCACCGCGGTGACGTTGCTGCCGCCCAGTGCGTCGGCGGCGATCGCGAGCATCAGTGACGAGTCGATCCCACCTGAGAGGCCCAGGATCACCTTGTCGAACCCATTCTTCTTGCAGTAGTCGCGAGTGCCGATGACCAGCGCCTGGTACATCAGGCCGTCCTCGCTTTCATCCGCGCTGCGCGGCCAGGCGATCGGCGTGAAGGTCTGCAGCTCCGGGTCGAAGTCCGTGATCAGCAGGTGTTCCTCAAACGCAATGGCAGCCGGGGCGACCGCACCGCGGGCGTCTGCCAGCAGCGACGCCCCATCGAAAACCGTGGAGTCCTGCCCGCCCACGACATTGACGTAGGCGATGGCAGTCCCGTTGTCCCGCGCACGCTCGGCAAGGAGCGCATCGCGCTCGGCATGCTTGTGGCGTTCGAAAGGCGAGGCGTTCGGCACGAGCACCAGGCGCGCACCCGCCGCGGCGGTCTCGGCCATCGGCTCCAGGCCCCACAGGTCCTGGCAGATCAACAGGCCAACTGGAACCGGGCCGACCTGGAAGACGCAAACGCCCCCGTCCGGATCGGTCTCGAAGTAACGGCGTTCGTCGAAAACAGCGTGATTGGGCAGGTCCCGCTTGCGATAGATCGTTTCGATGCGCCCTTCGCGAATGACGCTTGCAGCGTTGTAGACCACGCTGCCCGCGGCTTCGGGCCAGCCGACGACCGCGACGATACCCTGCGTCGAATGCGCAATCGCCCGCACGGCCGAGTCGCACTCCGCGAGGAACTGGGGGCGAAACAGCAGGTCCTCCGGCGAATAGCCGCTGACGCAGAGTTCGGGGAAAACGATCAGGTCAGCCCCGTGCGCGTCGCGCGCCTGCTCGATGAGCGTCTGGATCCGCCTGACGTTGCCGGCGATATCTCCGACCGGGAAGTCGTACTGGGCCAGGGCGATGCGCATCACGCCGCCTCGCCCGGGGCAGGAGAGTGCTTGAGGGCGTCGAGGATGGCGCACTGGGCCCGAACGCCGCCACCGCAGCTGCGGATGGTGCGCTCCAGCTCGCGCGCCACGCGCTGCAGGTCGCGAATGCGTTCCTGGACGTCGATCAGGTGCTGCTGCGCGAGGCGGGTGACGTCCTCGCACGCCAGATCGCCGTTCTGGTCCAGCCGCATCAGGCTTCGGATCTCGTCCAGGCTGAAGCCCAGATCCCGACCCCGGGTAATGAAGCGCAGACGTTCCACGTCCTGCTCCGAATACGACCGGTACCCGCTGCCCGTCCGGGTTGGCGACGGCATGAGGCCGATCCGCTCGTAGTACCGGATCGTTTCCAGGTGGCAGCCGCTTGCCTGGGAGGCTTCGCTGATCTTCACGCTCGGATCCCTTGACTCTGTAGTCGCTACGGACTCTACGATGCCAGCTCCGTCGAAGCGTGAAAAGTCGATGTTCCCGATTGCCCAGCGCTGCGTACTGTCCGTCCTCCTTGCCGTGGTGGGGCTGGCGTCCGCTTGTTCGGTACGCGCGGCCGACCCGGCGGCCGAGGCGCGGCAGGCATGGCAGCTGCTCGACTACATCGCGGTCGACTACCCCGCGGCGATCCAGAACGGTGAGGTGGTCGACGCGGGCGAATACGCGGAGATGCAGGAGTTCACCGCATCCGTCAGCGCGAAGCTGGCCGCATTACCGTCGGGCGCGGGGCACGCGGCGCGCCTTGCGAAGGCCAAGCAACTGCAAGGGCTGGTGGCCGAGCGCGCTGACGCAGAGCAGATCGCCCGCAGCGCAGGGGCCTTGGCGTCCGAGCTCCTGACCGTCTACAAGATCGAGGCCGCGCCCGCCGCGGTCCCGGATCTGGCGCGGGGCGCGGCCCTGTACGCCCAGCAGTGCACCGCGTGCCATGGCGCGACCGGCCGAGGCGGTGGTCCCGCTGCCGCCGGCATGGATCCGCCCCCGATCGCCTTCACCGACGCCGACCGTGCAAAGCACCGCAGCCCGCTGTCGCTCTACCAGGTCATTTCGCAAGGACTGCCGGGCACCGCGATGATGAGCTACGCCCATCTGTCAAACGATGATCGATGGGCCTTGGCCTATTACACCGGCGGACTGGCGTACGACGCGGCGGCCCGGGAACAGGGTGCGGCGGTCTGGGCAGACAACGAGCAGGTGCGTCGCGTATTTCCCGACCTGGCTGCGTTATCGGGCGCTACCGAAGCCGACATCTCGAAAACGCTGGGAGCGGACAGGGCGCGCGCGATCACCGCCTATCTGCGTGGTGAGCCGAGTGCCGTGGCCGCCTCCTCGCCAGTCAACAGCAATGCATCTCTAGCGCTGGCCCGTCAGCGCCTGCAGCAGAGCGTTGCCGCCTACCGGTCGGGTGACCGGGGGCAGGCGTCGGCACTGGCTTTGTCCGCGTATCTCGACGGTATCGAGCCTGTCGAGCCGCAGCTCGGATCGCGGAACCGCAAGCTTCTCCGACAGATCGAGTCCGCCATGGCGACCCTTCGCGCCAGGATCGGCGAGGGCGCACCGACCTCCGCCGTCGAAGCTCAGGCCGCAGCGGTCGGACAGCTGCTGGACCGCAGCGAGTCGGCGCTTGCCGACCGGAGCAATAGCACCACCACAGCGTTCCTGGGCAGCTTCACCATCCTCTTGCGCGAAGGGGTCGAAGCCCTGCTGATCGTCATCGGCATGATCGCCTTCCTGCGCAAGGCCGAGCGCAGGGATGTGCTGCCGTACGTGCATGCCGGATGGATCGGTGCGCTGTTGGCGGGCGGCGTAACGTGGGCCATCGCGACGTATGCAGTGAGCATTAGTGGCGCGGAGCGGGAGGTCACCGAAGGGCTGTCGGCACTGTTCGCGGCGATCGTCCTGCTCAGCGTCGGCATCTGGATGCACCAGAAGAGCACGGCCGGCCGCTGGCAGCAGTACCTGCAGGAAAAGATGTCCGCGGCGCTCACGCGTCGTTCCGCGACCTTCCTGTTCGTGCTGTCGTTCGTCGCGGTGTACCGAGAGGTCTTCGAGACCATCCTGTTCTACGCCGCGATGTGGAACGAACAGGACAGCTCCGCGATCCTCGCCGGGCTGGGCTTGGGCCTGGTCGTCCTGGCCGTCATCGCATTCGCGCTGCTGCGACTGGGAACGCGATTGCCGATCGGCCAGTTCTTCCGCTTCAGCTCGATCCTGATCGCCGTCCTTGCCGTGGTGCTTGTGGGCAAGGGGGTGGCGGCGCTGCAGGAAGCCGGCTGGATCAGCCAGGCCTTGGCTGCCGTGCCACAGATCGAGTGGCTGGGCCTTTACCCGACGTGGCAGTCGATCCTCGCCCAGCTCGCCGTCGCGGCGATCGCCATCTTCGGTTTCGTCGCCAATGCGCGTGGCGCAAAGGCCATGCCTTCCGCGCACGAGCCTCCGAGAGGTAATGCATGATTGCGGTACTTCGCCCCTGGGTATGGATGCCTAGCGGCAATACCGGTGGTGCACGAGTCGGTGCGCTGCGCTCGATGCCAGTTGCCGATGAAATCCGTCCCTTTCTGGAACCCCACCGATGAGTGACTGCGGCTGCCACCACGAAGCGAAAAATGCTCAGGAACGCAAGATCCTGATGATTGCGCTTGCCCTCAACGCTACGATGGCCGTCGTCGGCGGTATTGCAGGCTGGATTGGCCAGTCCACAGGCCTGCTCGCCGATGCGCTCGACATGCTTTCGGACGCCACGGCCTATGCGATCGGCTTGGTCGCCATTGGCCGCACCGCGAGCTTCAAGGCCAATGCGGCCACGCTCAGCGGCATCGCCCTGCTGCTGCTCGGCCTGGGCGTCCTGTTCGAGGTGGGACGTCGCGTGGTCTACGGCGCCGAGCCGGCCAGCGGGTGGATGATCGGCACGGCCGCCGTGTCGCTCATCGTGAACATGTCGGTCCTTCGGATGCTCGCTCCGCTCAAGTCCGGCGAGGTGCATCTCCGGGCCACATGGATATTCACGCGCGCGGACATCGTCGCAAACGTGGGTGTGATCGTGGCGGGCATGCTCGTGTTTTGGCTGCGTTCACCTATTCCTGACTACGTCATCGGCACCCTGATCGGGCTCTACGTCGTCAAGGAAGCCGTGTCGATCCTGGTGGAAGCGCGCCGCGCGCGTCGCGGCGGCCCGACGCCCAACGGGTCGAGCTAGGTGCTTGGTAGAGCCTGCCATCGCCGAGCGGTTGCTCCAGACCCGGCGGTCGGCACCCACCCTTTTGAAATAGTGTACAGCTTGATGATCGCCTAACTTATCCACCGTGCTGAGCTGGAATGGCCCCCGCTGGAGAAACACGCTGCGCGTGCTCGCGTTGGCGCTGCTCGTGCTCAGCATGGTGGCCCGGCCTGTGCTAGCTGCGATCGGAGAGGCGCACGAACTGGCGCATGATCCTAGCGGTCGGCATGTTCATGTCGCCGAAGCGGGCGGGACGGCCGCGGACGCGGCACCGGAAGAACGCTCAGTCGGGCACGCCCTGCTCCATTTCGCGCACTGTTGCGCCCAGCTGTCGGTGGCCATGGCGGATGGGCTGTTCATCCCCGCCGTAATGCCGCGCAGTTCGCTCGCGGTGCGCCCCGAGGTGGCGCCACCCGGTTCGGGCGCCCGCGTCTCGCCGTTCCGACCTCCCATCGCGGGCTGACGAACGCGCCGATTAATGCGGCGCAGCGCTGTTCGTCTCATCTTCCCTGGAGTTTTCCCATGCGATCGCGATTCGCGGCTACGGCCGCGTGCGTCGCAGCGATGCTGTTCACCCATTCTGCATCCGCTGCCGACCGTTTGACCCTTGACGACGCGTTTGCGCGCGTCGGGCAGGCACACCCTGATTTGCGACTGGCCGGCGGCCAGCGCAACGTATTGAATGCGGAACTCGACCGGGCGAGCTTCAGGCCGCCGCTCGTGGTCGGCGCATCGGCCGAGAACGTGCTCGGGACCGGCGAGGCGAGCGGCCTGTCGGGCGCGGAGCTGACCCTCACTCTCGCATCCGTCCTTGAACGCGGCGGCAAGCTCGACGCCCGCCGCGCGCTGGTGCAGTCGCGGATCGACTCGCTGGCGATCCAGCGGGAGGCCAAGCGGCTCGACCTCCTGGCGGAAGTGGCGAGGCGCTACCTCGCCGTCGTTTCGGCGCAAAAGCAGCGCGAAATCGCCGACCTTGACATCGCGCAGCGCCGCCGAACCGTCGCAGGTGCCCGGGAGCGGCTGAATGCCGGCGCCTCACCCGAATCGGTCGTACTTACCGCCGAGGCCATGCTCGCCCGCGCCGAGCTGGAACGGGCCCGCGCCGTGCAGCGCGAGGCCGGCGCGCGGCAGCATCTGGCCGCCCTGTGGGGCGAGCGCGACCCGAATTTTCAAGTGGTCGCGACCAATCCCATGGCGCTGCCGAAGGTGTCGGGCTTCGACGAGTTGACGACATGGCTCGCCCGCACGCCCGAGATCGCCCAATTCGCCGGCGAACAGCGCATCCGCGAAGCGCGGCTGCAGCTGGCTCGCACGCAGGCGACCCCGGACATTGACTGGCAGGTCGGCGTGCGCCGGCTCCAGGCGACGGACGACTTCGGCTTCGTGGCCAGCGCCTCCATGCCTCTGGGGGCACGCACCCGCGCGCAGCCCGAAATCCGGGTGGCGGAGGCCGAGCTCGCGCTGCTCGAGATCGAGCGCGAGAGCCGCAACATCTCACTGTATTCGACGCTCGCCGACGCGCATGCGCGCTACCTGTCCGCGCAGCTCGAGGTGCGCCGGCTGGCCAGCGACGTCATCCCCAAGCTCGGTCGCGCCGAGGCGGCTGCCGAGCGGGCATACCGCGCGGGCGCCATCAGCTATCTCGAATGGGCGCAGTTGCAGTCCGAACGCACCAATGCCCGCAAGCAACAACTCGAAGCCGCGCTGGAAGCCCAGCGCGCCCTGATCGAAATCCAGCGCCTGACCGGCCAGCCCTTCGTGGCGGCCCCCGCAGAGCGCGTATCCGGAGAGACCCCATGAGGCGCCCCGTTCTGATCCTGTCCGCACTGGCCTATGCCCTGCTTCTGGCCGGCTGCGGCGACAAGTCGACCCCCGCGGAAAACAGGGGAGGCGCAGAGGCCAGCGAGCATGCCGAGGGCGAGGAGCATGCGGAGGGCGAGGCCGGCCACGCGGAGGGCGAGGGCGAGGAAGGCGGCGGCCACGCGGATGAAGTGCCGTCGACCACCATGCCCGCGCAGCGCGCCGCCGCCAATGGCGTCCGGTCCGAGCGGGTCGGGCAGGGGACGATCGCCGACCAGCACGAGGTGCAGGGCCTGCTGACGCCGGTCGAGGGCAGCATCGCGAAGGTGCAGGCCCGTTTCCCGGGGCCGATCCGAGCGCTGCGCGCGAACGTCGGCGATACGGTGCGTGCCGGGCAGCCGCTGGCCACGATCGAGAGCAACCTGAGCCTGACCACCTACACGGTGAGCGCGCCGATCTCGGGCGTCGTCCTCGCGCGCGACGCATCGGTGGGCGCTGTCGCCACCGAAGGCTTCGCCCTGTATGAGATCGCCAATCTCGGCGACCTGTGGGTCGACCTGCATGTCTTCGGCCGGGATGCGCAACACATCGGCCCCGGCAACGCCGTCGTCATCACGCGCATGAGCGATGGCGAGACCGCCGAGACCCGCATCGAACGCATCCTGCCCAGCACGGCCACCGCCAGCCAGAGCACGGTCGCCCGGGCACGGATCAGGAATTCGGACGGCATGTGGCGCCCGGGTTCGGCGGTACGTGCTCGCATCACGGTGGACGAACAGGCCACGGCCATGACGATCCCGCTGGCGGCCGTGCAGAAGGCCGGCGAGGAAGACGTGGTCTATGTCGTGGCGGGCGAGAAATACACGCAGCGGGTCGTGCGGCTGGGCAAACGCGACGCACGCCGCGTCGAGGTGCTTTCGGGCCTCAAGCCGGGCGAGGTCGTCGTGACCGAGCAGAGCTTCCTCATCAAGGCGGACATCGAGAAGTCGACCGCCGAACATGACCACTGAGGCGGCCGCGACCATGCTCGAGAAAATCATTCGATTCGCGATCGCGCATCGGTGGCTGATGCTGGTTCTCACCCTGGCGCTCGTGGGCGTCGGCGTGTGGAGCTTCACCAAGCTGCCGATCGATGCGACCCCCGACATCACCAACGTCCAGGTCCAAATCAACACGGAGGCACCGGGCTATTCGCCGCTCGAGGCCGAGCAGCGCGTCACCTTCCCGATCGAGACGGCGGTCGCCGGGCTCCCGGGCCTGGACTACACCCGCTCGATTTCGCGCTACGGGCTCTCGCAGGTGACCGTCGTGTTCAAGGATGGGACCGACATCTTCTTCGCGCGCCAGCAGGTGTCCGAGCGCCTGCAGCAGGCCCGGTCGCAACTGCCGCCCGGGCTGGAACCGATGATGGGCCCGATTGCCACCGGCATGGGCGAGATCTTCATGTACACGGTGAAAGCCGAGCCCGGCGCCCGCAAGAAGGATGGCTCACCCTATACGGCGACTGATCTTCGCACCCTGCAGGACTGGGTGATCCGCCCGCAGCTTCGCAACGTGCCGGGCGTGACCGAGGTCAACACCATCGGCGGCTACGAGCGGCAGATCCACATCACGCCGGATCCTGCCGTGCTGGTGTCGCTGGACTTCACGCTCGAGGACATCGTCACCGCGTTGGCCGCCAACAACCAGAACGTCGGCGCCGGGTACATCGAACGCAACGGTCAGCAGTTGCTCGTCCGTGTCCCTGGCCAAGTCGATGACCTCGAGGCGATCCGCAACATCGTGCTGGACCGGCGCGAGGGCGTACCGATCCGCGTGCGCGACGTCGCGGCCGTCGGCGAAGGCAAGGAGCTGCGCACCGGTGCGGCGACCGAGAACGGCGAGGAGGTCGTCGTCGGCACCGTAGTGATGCTCGTGGGGGCCAACAGCCGGGACGTCTCGCAGGCCGCGGGCGCGAAGCTCGCGGCTGCCAATGCCAGCCTCCCCAAGGGGGTGCGCGCCGAGCCCGTGTACGACCGGACCTCGCTCGTCGATCGCACGATCAAGACCGTCGCCAAGAACCTGGTCGAGGGCGCGCTGCTGGTGATCGTGGTGCTGTTCCTGCTGCTCGGCAACATCCGGGCTGCGCTCATCACCGCGGCGGTCATTCCTCTGGCGATGCTGTTCACCCTGACCGGTATGGTGCGTGGCGGAGTATCGGGCAACCTCATGAGCCTGGGCGCGCTCGACTTCGGCCTGATCGTCGACGGCGCGGTCATCATCATCGAGAACTGCCTCAAGCGCTTCGGCGAACTCCAGCAGCGCCTGGGCCGGACCATGACCGACGAGGAGCGCTTCGATGCGACGGCATCGGCCACCGCCGAGGTGATCCGCCCCAGCCTGTTCGGCGTGGGCATCATCACGGCCGTGTATTTCCCGATCTTCGCCCTCTCCGGAATCGAGGGGAAGATGTTCCATCCCATGGCCATCACGGTCGTCCTTGCACTGACCGGCGCGATCCTCCTCTCCCTCACCTTCGTGCCGGCGGCGATCGCGCTGTTCCTGGGCGGCCGCGTGGCGGAACACGAGAACAAGGTGATGGCCTGGTTCTCGCGGCGCTACGCGCCGCTGCTGTCCTGGACCCTGCGGCACCGGTGGCCGGTGATCGGCTCGGCGCTCGGGCTGGTCGTCCTGACCGGCCTGCTCACCACGCGCCTGGGCTCGGAGTTCATTCCCAATCTGGACGAGGGGGACCTGACGGTCCAGGCGCTGCGCATTCCGGGCACGAGCCTGACGCAGTCGCTCGAGATGCAGGAAAAGCTGGAGAAGGCCTTGGCGAAGGTGCCGGAGGTCAAGCGTGTATTCGGCAAGATCGGCACGGCCGAAGTGGCCAGCGACCCGATGCCTCCCTCGATCGCCGATACCTTCGTGATGCTCAAGGATCGCGACGACTGGCCTGATCCGGGCAAGCCCAAGGACCAGCTTGTCGCCGAGATCCAGGAGCTGCTGGAGACCATACCGGGCAACAACTACGAGGTGACGCAACCCATCCAGATGCGCACGAACGAGCTCATCTCGGGCGTTCGCGCGGACGTCGCAATCAAGATCTACGGCGACAACCTCGACCAGCTCGTGCGCACGGCCGCGCAGGTGCAACAGGTGATGAGCCAGGTCGAGGGGGCGTCCGACGTCAAGACGGAGCAGGTGACCGGGCTGCCGCTGCTCACGGTCGAGCCGGACCGGCAGGCGCTGGCCAACTACGGCCTCAACCCGTCCGACGTGCAGGACACCGTCGCCACCGCGATCGGCGGCGAGGAGGCGGGCCAGCTGTTCGAGGGCGACCGCCGGTTCGACCTGGTGGTTCGTCTGCCGGAGGAGATGCGCCAGGATCCGGCCGCCCTGGGCGATCTGCCCATCGCGCTCGGGGGTGGCGGCAGTCAGGCCGACGAATCGGGACGAGAGGCCACATGGCGCGGCGGCGAAGCGCGCACCGTCCCGTTGCGCGAGGTCGCGCGCGTGGAGTCGCAGCTCGGGCCGAACCAGATCAATCGCGAGAACGGCAAGCGGCGGATCGTGGTGACCGCGAACGTGCGGGGCCGCGACCTGGGTAGCTTCGTCCAGGACCTGCAATCGGCGGTCAACGCCAAGGTCCGACTGCCGGAAGGCTACTGGATCGACTACGGCGGCACGTTCGAACAGCTGGTCTCCGCAAGCCGCCGTCTGGCGGTCGTCGTGCCCGTTACGCTGGTCGTGATCTTCGGCCTGCTGTTCATGGCCTTCGGTTCGGCGAAGGATGCGTCGATCGTGTTCAGCGGCGTACCACTGGCCCTGACCGGCGGCGTGATCGCGCTCTGGCTACGCGGCATTCCGCTGTCGATCTCTGCCGGCGTCGGCTTCATCGCGCTTTCGGGTGTCGCGGTGCTCAACGGCTTGGTGATGATCGCCTTCATCAAGAACCTCCGCGAACAGGGCATTGCGCTCGACAAAGCCGTCTTCGAGGGCGCCCTCGGACGCCTGCGCCCGGTGCTCATGACTGCACTGGTCGCCTCGCTCGGGTTCGTGCCCATGGCCTTGAACGTGGGCGCGGGGTCCGAGGTCCAGCGGCCACTCGCGACCGTGGTCATCGGCGGAATCGTGTCGTCGACCCTGCTGACGCTGCTCGTGCTGCCCGTGCTGTACCGGTGGCTCCACAAGGACAGCGACGAGCCGCTGGAGCCGCCGCACCCCGAGTTGACCCATCGTGCCGCCTGACGCCCCCCTCGCGACGAAGCGGCGTTTCCGGCCGGGGCCCCGCGGGGTTCCGGTGGGTGGGGTGATTGCAGCGGCCGCGGTCGTTTTCACCGCCACGTCGATGCCGCTCGTCTGGCCCGCGATATCGGTGCAGGAGGCCTTCGATCAAGGCATCGGGGTCGGCACGTTCGCCGCGCCGACACTGGCCGGCTTTGCGTTCAACACGATCCTGCTGGCGATCGTCGCCGGCCGTCTTTCTCCACGGCACACCGAGGTGCGGGAAGCGGCATTCCGTCGCGCGTTCGGCGTCCTCAGTCTGGTCCGAATGCGCGCGGAAACGCGTCAGGCCTCGTTAGCCCTGGCCGATGGATGCGCTCGTCTGGTGCCGAGATCTTCGAATTGCACCGGTGGCGACCGTGTCAGGCGCGCGGCGATCCACCCGCCCGTTTGCGGGTCTCCAGTTGTGCGCGGTCGTTTCGCGTTTCCCTTTCGACCCACCGGCCACCGCGTCGAGAACCGAGGACATCGCCCATGACCGACCCGCTTCGCATCGACATTCCCCTCGTCCTCCCCGAGGTGACCGACGCAGCCGATCGCTGTGTCGGCCGGCTGCTCGCCGACCTGCAGGCGCGAGAGGGCGTTTCTAAGGCGCACGTCGTTGCGGCGACCGAGTTCACGCCCCCGCAGCTGTGCGTGCATTACGACCCGGCGGTGCTGACGCTGCCGCGGATCCGTCAGCTGGTGAGCGCGGCGGGTGCACAGGTGGCGGCGCAGTTCGGGCATGCGACCTGGCAGGTTGGCATGCCGCACGCCCGACGGGCGCGCACCCTCACCGAGCACCTGCGGTCGATCCCGGGGGTGTTGGATGGTGCGGTCGGCGCGAGCGGCGTGGCGCGCGTGGAATTCGATCGAACCGTCAGTTCGGAGCAGGCCATTCGCGGTGAGCTCGAGCGCTTGGCGGGTGACAGTGCTACGACGGGTGCGATGGCAGCGAGTCGGGGTGCCGCGGCCGCCGCGCCCGCGCACGGCACGCACGGCACGCCGAACGGGCACTCCGATCATCCGGCGCACGATGAACGCGACGCGCACGACACGACCAATACGCACGACAAGGGCGACGCGCACGGCCATTCCAACGGCGACGGCGGCTTCTGGTCGGGAACGGAGTTGCGCTTTGCGCTAGCGTGCGGCGCGCTGCTCCTGATCGGCTTCCTGCTCGAGCGTTTCGCGGCGGTGCCGTCGTGGGTCCCGCTCGCCGCCTACGTCGGTGCCTATGCGTTCGGCGGCTGGTTCACGGCGCGCGAGGCGATCGACAACCTGCGCATGAAGCGGTTCGAGATCGACACGCTCATGCTCGTGGCGGCAGCGGGCGCAGCCGCGCTCGGCGAGTGGGCGGAGGGCGCCCTCCTGCTGTTTCTCTTCAGCTTCGGGCATGCCCTCGAGCATTACGCCATGGGGCGCGCGAAGCGGGCGATCGAGGCGCTGGCCGAACTCGCGCCGCGGACCGCGACCGTGCGGCGTGGCGGGGCCCTGGTCGACATCCCCGTGGAGGAGCTCGCGCTCGGCGACGTCGTGGTCGTCAAGCCCAATTCGCGCCTGGCGGCCGACGGCTTCGTCGTCGCCGGCGACAGCAGCATCGACCAGGCGCCGGTGACCGGCGAGAGCATCCCCGTCGACAAGCGCGCGGTGACCAACCCGGCGGCGGCCCGCGCGAATCCGGACGGCATCGACGCCGTGCACCGTGTCTTCGCCGGCACGATCAACGGAAGTGGCGTCATCGACATCGAGGTCACCCGCAAATCGAGCGACAGCGTGCTCTCGAAGGTGGTCCGCATGGTCAGCGAGGCGGAGACGGAGAAGTCGCCGACGCAACGCTTCACGGACCGCTTCGAGCGGATCTTCGTGCCAGCGGTGCTCGTGCTGGCGGTGCTGCTGTTGTTCGCCTGGGTGATGGTGGACGAGCCGTTCCGGGATAGCTTCTATCGCGCGATGGCCGTGCTGGTGGCGGCCAGCCCGTGCGCGCTGGCGATCGCGACGCCGAGCGCCGTGCTGTCCGGCATCGCTCGCGCGGCACGCGGCGGCGTGCTGGTGAAGGGCGGGGGACCGTTGGAGAACCTCGGCTCGCTGTCGGCCATCGCCTTCGACAAGACCGGCACGCTGACCGAGGGCAAGCCCCGGATCACCGATGTGGTCCCGGTTCGCGGCGTGGACCCCGCCGAGCTCCTCCGCGTGGCGGTAGCGGTCGAGAGCCTCAGCGATCACCCGCTGGCTCGCGCGATCGCGACCGACGGGCGCGCGCGCCTCGGCGGCGCCGACGTGCCCCCGGCCACCGACCTCGAAAACCTCATTGGCCGCGGCGTCAAAGCGCAACTCGCGGGCGAAACGGTCTACATCGGCAAGGCCGAGATGTTCGGCACGGATGGGATCGCGCCGCTGTCGGACGAGATGGCCGCCGCGATTGCCGCGCTTCGGGAGCAGGGGCGCACCAGCATGGTCGTGCGTCGCGGCCGCGACGACCTCGGCGCGATCGGCCTCATGGATACGCCCCGCGAAGCAGCCAGGGCGGCGCTCGCTCGGCTCAAGGCGATGGGCATCCGGCGGATGATCATGATCTCCGGCGACCATCAGAAGGTGGCCGAGGCCATCGCCCGGGAGGTCGGGCTGGATGAGGCCTGGGGCGATCTGATGCCACAGGACAAGGTCGAGGCGATCAAGAAGCTGAGGGCCGAACAGAAGGTGGCTATGGTCGGCGACGGCGTCAACGATGCGCCCGCCATGGCTAGCGCGACCGTGGGCGTGGTGATGGGCGCCGCCGGGTCCGACGTGGCGATGGAGACCGCCGACGTCGCACTGATGGCCGATGACCTGTCGAACCTGCCGTTCGCGGTCGGGCTCAGCCGGAAGACCCGCGCGATCATCCTGCAGAACGTGTACGTGAGCCTCGGCATCGTCGCCGTTCTCGTTCCCGCCACGATCTTCGGATTGGGCATCGGGCCCGCGGTAGCGGTGCACGAGGGCTCCACGCTGCTGGTCGTGTTCAATGCGCTGCGGTTGCTTGCCTATCGGGAGGCCGCTCGATGAGCCGGCGAGGCGGATACGTGCCGCACTCGGCCCTTCGAATGGCGTCGGGCCGGCGAGCCTGCCCGCACGGCTGCCCGATGAACCGGGCGGTGCCATGAACATGCCCACCGACCTCACGGCCGTAACCTCCCCCTGAAGGTGGACACCTGAGAAGTAGAGCTTTCTGGCATCTTTCCGTCAGGAGGTTCCATGAAGAAGTCGAAGTTCAGCGAGACCCAGATCGTCGCCATCCTCAAGCAGGGCGACATCGGCGTTCCGATCAAGGATCTGTGTCGACAGGCCGGGATCAGCACCGCCACCTACTACCAATGGAAGTCGAAGTACGGCGGCATGGAGGCGTCGGACCTGAGGCGGGTCAAGGATCTGGAAGCCGAGAACGCCAAGCTCAAGCGGATGTACGCAGAGCAGGCACTGGACATTGCCGCGATGAAGGAGTTGATCGCAAAAAAACTGTAGGGCCGGCGCAGAAGCGCGAGGCGGTGCGGTTCCTGGTGGAGACGCAGGGCCGCCCGCTCCGCCGGTCCTGCGACTGTGTCGGCCTGTCGCGCTCGGCCTGGTATGCGCCGCCGTTGGACTGGACGGTGCGGGATGCCGAACTGATTGCCGCACTGGCGAAGCTGGTGGAGGAACGCCCCAGTCGTGGGTTCGGGAAGTGCTGCCAGCGCTTGGCGAAGAGCCATCCGCACTGGAACGACAAGCGGATCTACCGGGTGTACTGCGCCATGAAGCTCAACTTGCGCCGTGCCGCCAGCCGTCGCCTGCCCAAGCGCGAGTGCGTACCGCTGTACGTGCCCGAGCACCCCGACATCGTGTGGTCCGCCGACTTCATGCTCGATGCGCTGGCCTGTGGCCGCAGCTTCCGCACCTTCAACATCATCGACGACTTCAATCGGGAGATCGTGCATATCGAAGTCGACACCTCGATCACTTCGCAGCGGTTGGTGCGGATCTTCGAGCAGATCCGCCAGGAACGGCCGCTCCCGCAGGTGCTGCGTACCGACAACGGACCGGAGTTCCTGGGGGAAGCCTTCACCGCATGGGCCAAGGCCAACGGCATGGCGATCCAGTACATCCAGCCCGGCAAACCCAACCAGAACGCCTACATCGAGCGCTTCAACCGCACCTACCGCGAGGATGTGCTCGACCGCTACCTGTTCGCCCGACTGGACGATGTCCGCGAAGCCACGTGGCGCTTCCTCATCGACTACAACGAGCACCGGGAGCACGACGCACTCAACGGCATGACGCCCATCGAGTACCGCAACCAACCCGCCAGACGTTCTACTTTTGAAATGTCCGCTTGACGGGGGAGGTTACGACTACTACTGGCCGTCGTTCAACCTGGGCGACGTGGCCATCGTGGTCGGCGCGGTGGGGCTCGTCCTTTCAGAGGGCGTGTCCGCGCGACGCAGGCGGTCACCCGGCGCGCGGCGCGCGGGTCGGTGACGATGCGAGCGAGCGCGGTGGTGCGCGAGGGCGACGCGTGAGCAGCCCCGCGCGCCGACGCATCGCGACCGCATGGCGGCACGGCGGCGCCAGAAGCGGCAGGTACGCGCAGACGCCGCGCCGCGCTGGGGTACGCCATCGCTCACGAGCCATCTAAGCGCTTGATACAGAACGATAAAACAGCGTTTGTGCACTGTTTTTACACGTATCTCGGCTGACCCCCGGCCGTAGGACTTGTCCTATTGACGCTCCCGTCCAGAGACCACGCTGCTCGTTCAAAAAAATCGGGTATCCGGATTTTAGTGTGGGAAGACCGCACTAGCCCTTCTTGTCTGACAGCTCTCGTTCGGTAGGTTTCTGGTATCGCAAGGCTTACGCGCTTTTAGCCTTCAGTGTGGGCTTTGTCTGGCGCATGTCGGTGCAAGGAAACAATCAGTGGCAGGTCACCTTGCCCCCGGCTCGAACTGGGGTTTGAGGCGCAGTGGAACGGAAAACCGGGTTAAGCCACGCGCCTAGCTCCCGTGCAGAGAATCGATCAGCGGGCACGACACAGTGCCTCGCTGCGCATGGCACTCGTTGACCAACCGTGACAGCACCGCTTCGATTCGCGTCAGGTCCGCCATCTTGGTGCGCACGTCGGTGAGCTGGAGCGCAGCCAGCTCGGCGGCTTCGCTGCAGTGAGTGCCGTCCTCAAGCTGTAGGAGTTGGCCGACTTCGTCCAGGTTGAACCCCAGCCGCTGGGCGGATTTCACGAAACGCACCCGCGCCACGTCCGCCGATCCGTAGCGGCGAATACTGCCGACGGGCCGACCTGGTTCTGGCAATAACCCCTTGCGCTGATAGAACCGGATGGTCTCCACGTTGACCCCAGCGGCCTTGGCGAAAGCCCCGATGGTCAGTGTTTGCGGATCGTTCACCATCGCGCTTGACTCCGTACTTGACTACGGAAGTAACCTTAGCGCATCACGCAACGTCTCGGAAGGAGATCCCTCACATGGCAGACCCCAGCAACGGCCGCGGTGCACTGGCCGCCGGTGGCCTCGCCGCCATCCTCGCCTCGACCTGCTGCCTCGGTCCGCTGGTGCTGATCACGCTGGGTTTCTCCGGCGCCTGGATCGGCAACTTGACCGCGCTGGAACCGTACCGGCCGATCTTCATTGGCGTGGCGCTCGTGGCGCTGTTCTTCGCGTGGCGTCGCATCTTCCGGCCGGCTCGCGCCTGCGCGCCGGACGACGCATGCGCCGTGCCCCAGGTGCGGACGGCCTACAAGGTGATCTTCTGGATCGTCACCGCCCTGGTGCTGATCGCGCTCGTGTTCCCCTACCTCATGCCCCTGTTCTACTGAAAGGAGATTGCCATGAAGAAACTCGTCGCATTGCTCGCTCTGACCGTTGCCCTCAGCGCTCCCGCCTGGGCCGCCACCAAAACCGTCACGCTGTCGGTGCCGAGCATGACCTGCGCCACCTGTCCGATCACGGTCAAGAAGGCGCTGACCAAGGTCGAAGGCGTCATCGAGGCCAAGGTGACCTGGGAGCCCAAGGAGGCGGTGGTAACCTACGACGATGCCAAGACCACTCCGGCCGCGTTGACCAAAGCCACCGAGAACGCCGGCTACCCGTCTACCGTCAAGAAGTGAGCACACGCTCATGACCGAGGCGATCACGCTGCACATCGATGGCATGACCTGCGGGTCGTGCGCCGAGCACGTCAAGCAGACCTTGGAAAAGGTGCCCGGCGTGCGTTCGGCCTCAGTGTCCTACCCACAGCGCCGGGCCGAGATTGAGGCCAGCGTAGGTACCGCCGCGGACGTGACCTCGCTGGTCGCGGCGGTATCCGCACTCGGTTACCGAGCGCAGCTTGCCGATGCGCCGGGGCAACCCAGCGACCTGCTGAACAATGCACAAGAGCGGCTGGGCGGCGAACCAAAGCGCGAGGACGATGAGGCTGCACTGCACGTGGCCGTGATCGGCAGCGGCGGCGCGGCGATGGCGGCGGCGTTGAAGGCCGTCGAGCAAGGGGCGCGTGTGACGCTGATCGAGCGCAGCACTCTCGGCGGCACCTGCGTCAACGTCGGATGTGTGCCGTCCAAGATCATGATCCGCGCTGCCCACATTGCGCATCTGCGTCGCGAGAGTCCGTTCGATGACGGCATTGCCGCCGCCTCGCCGAAGATTCTGCGTAAGCGCTTGCTGGCTCAGCAGCAGGGGCGCGTCGATGAACTGCGCCACGCCAAGTACGAAGGCATCCTGACGAGCACCCCGACCATCACCGTGCTGCGCGGCGATGCCCGATTCAAGGATGCGCACACGCTGACCGTGGCAACCGCTGACGACGGGATGCGCGAGGTGAGTTTCGACCGCTGCCTCATCGCCACCGGGGCCAGTCCGGCGATTCCACCGATCCCGGGCTTGAAAGACACGCCCTTCTGGACGTCGACCGAAGCGCTGGCCAGCGACACGATCCCCGATCGGCTGGCCGTGATCGGCTCGTCGGTGGTGGCCGTCGAACTCGCGCAGGCCTTTGCCCGGCTGGGCAGCAAGGTGACCATGCTGGCGCGCAGCACACTGTTCTTTCGCGAAGACCCCGCCATTGGCGAGGCCATCACGGCCGTGTTCCGCGCCGAAGGCATCGAAGTGCTGGACCACACCCAGGCCAGCCAGGTCGCCTATGAGGATGGGGAATTCGTGCTCACCACCGAACGCGGCGAACTGCATGCCGACCGGCTGTTGTTCGCCACCGGCCGCACCCCAAACACCCGCACGCTCAACCTCGACGCGGCCGGTGTGGTGGTCAATGCGCAAGGCGCCATCACCATCGACCACGCGATGCGCACTACCGTGCCGCACATCTATGCCGCCGGCGACTGCACTGACCAGCCGCAGTTCGTCTACGTCGCGGCGGCGGCCGGCACCCGCGCTGCAATCAACATGACGGGTGGCAACGCGACGCTGGATCTGACGGCGATGCCGGCGGTGGTGTTCACCGACCCGCAGGTCGCCACCGTGGGCTACAGCGAAGCCGAAGCGCACCACGACGGTATCGAGACCGACAGCCGCACGCTGACGCTCGACAACGTGCCCCGGGCGCTGGTCAACTTCGACACGCGCGGTTTCATCAAGCTGGTTTCGGAGGCCGGTTCGGGACGACTGATCGGCGTGCAAGCGGTAGCCCCGGAAGCAGGCGAGCTGATCCAAACCGCAGTACTGGCGATTCGCAACCGCATGACGGTGCGAGAGTTGGCCGACCAGTTATTCCCCTACCTGACGATGGTCGAGGGGCTGAAACTCGCGGCACAAACCTTCACCAAGGACGTAAAGCAACTGTCCTGTTGCGCGGGGTAGTGGCTGGGCCTCTTACCTATGCTTCATCGGCTGAATCACAAATTCAGGCTGAAGCGCCGCCTCTTGCACAATGGGCTGAGGACTATTCGAAATACCCCTCTTCGAGTAGCCGCGCCAGCGTCGGGAGATAGGGGCCGTACTCGACCACGCGCGTGATCTTCTTCTTGCGCGTTGCCGCCGTGGTCATCCGCTGGAACACGAAGTCCGTGGTCATTGGGTCGTCGTCATCGACCAACACGGTTTCGATAACCGAGCCATCCTTGCGCGCCTTCTTGTCGTAGAGCATGCGCGCCCGAAGCACCTCGAAGCTGTAACCCCTGCCCATGCGGTTCATGTCTTTGGCCACTCGGTTGACTGATTCAGTATAGGCATTGGTAATCGGCTGCTCGAAGTAGGCGAAGATTTCGTCGTGCCAGTTGTGCACGGCGGTGGTCAGGTCCTTGAACGTGGCCGCCAATTCGGTCGGAATATTGGCCTGCCACTTCGCGCAGGCGGCTTCTGCTGCTGGGCGGGTCTTCTGATCCCAGATCGACAGAAATCCTTCCTTGAGCGCGTGGGCTTCGCTTAGGAGCGGGAACTGTTGGAACCATTCCCGCATCCGGTCCATATCTCTCCCTGTCAGGTCGTGCTGCCGCTTGAGCAGCAGGAACCGCTCGTCCTTGAGTTTGAGGCGCTGCCGGGTGGACAAATCCTTGCGAATGCGCTTGCGCAGCTTCTCCAGCGCGTCGTTCGCCATGCGCTGGATATGGAATCGATCGACCACGATCCGGGCCTGTGGCAGCGTGGCGCGCACCACCTGCCGATAAACGTGGTACATGTCCATCGCCACCCACTCGACCGAGTCCTTGTCCCGCAGGTCGCGGAAATAGGGCATCAACTCGGCTTTGGCCCGGCTGGGGCGGATATCGAACACGGTCTTGCGCTCGACGTTGGTGATCATGGCCCGGTACTGGCCGATGATCTTGAGCTCGTCGATACCCAGCACCCGCGGCGTCCGGAACTGGGTCTTGGCCTCGACCTCCTCGATGAAATCGTCGAAGACGTGGCGGACCGTCTTTTCGTCCACGGCTACTTCCCGGGCAAGGGCCGCAAAGGTCTTGGAGAAGGACTGGTCGCGGATATAACGCACCAGACGCGCCGTGGCTTGGCGTTTTCCATCAAGGTCCGCCACAGGCTCAAACAAGGTCTTGGTGCAGCTTGTACAGCGATAGCGACGGCGCTGGATGAAGATCACGACGGGTTTGCCGTGCGTCGGTGTGTCCTGAAACGACTGTTCCTGTGAGCCGTGACCGACGTCCCCCCGCCTTCAGTAGCAAGGCGGTTTAGAGTCCGGGATCAATCGTAGCGGATGCCAGCTGGCTGGCGTAGTCGCTCGGGGTCAGTCCGCCGAGCACCTTCTTGGGTCGCTCCTCGTTGTACTCGCGGCGCCAGGTTTCGATGACGGTTCGGGCATGCAGCAGGCTGGTGAACCAGTGTTCGTTGAGGCACTCGTCGCGCAGGCGGCCGTTGAGGCTCTCGACATAGGCGTTCTGGTTGGGCTTGCCCGGCTCGATCAGGCGCATGGCAACACCGCGGGCATGCGCCCATTCGAGCATCGCCTTGCCGCAGAACTCCTTGCCGTTGTCGGTGCGGATGACCCGCGGCAGGCCACGTTGCACCGCCAAGCGGTCCAGGATGCGAGCGACGCCATGTCCGGAAATGGCCCGCTCGACCTCGATCGCCACTAGCTCGTGCGTCGCGTCATCCACGATCACGAGCGCCTTGAGTACCCGGCCATCCGCGGTCCGGTCGAACACGAAGTCCATCGACCAGACCTCGTTGGCACGGCTCGGACGCAGCAGCGGCTGCCGGTCGGCGACCGGCACCTTCTTCCGCTTCCGGCGCCGCACCTGCAGCTTCGCTTCCTGGTACAGCCGCTCCACGCGCTTGTAGTTCACGAGAACTCCCGCCTGCCTGAGCTTGAGGTAGATCATCCCGACGCCGTAGCGCTTGTATCGCTGGGCCAGTGCGAGGATCTGCTCGCGGAGATCGACGTTGCGATCGGGCGCCGGCTGGTAGCGATACGCGCTGGCACTCATGCGCAGCACCGCCAAGGCTCGCCGCTCGCTCAGCCCCCTGGTCATCATGTAGCGCACCTGCCCGCGTCGAGCCGGCGCGCTCACCACTTTTTTCGCAGGACGTCCTTGATGACCTCGTTCTCGAGCACCTGCTCTGCCAGGAGCTTCTTCAGCCGCCCGTTCTCGGTCTCCAGCTCCTTCAAGCGCTTTGCATCGGGCACGCTCATGCCCCCGAACTTGCTCCGCCACAGGTAGTACGACGCCTCGCTGAAGCCGTGCTTGCGGCACAGCTCCTTGACCGGCAGCCCGGCCTCGGCCTCACGCAGGAAGCCGATGATCTGCTCTTCGGAAAAGCGCTTCTTCACGTCCAATCTCCTTACTCTGGGGAATTGGACTCCAGATCGCCGCGCTACTCAAAACCGGGGGGACGTCGCCGGCGGACAATCGAAAGGCGTGCGACGAAATACACACCGAAAGCGAGCAATCGGGAAACAGCTAGGGAAAAAGAGGGTCTGCACAGGGTTCAGTCTCTCTTCCTCTACCTTAAACAAAAAGGGCGTAGAAGGGCTTGCTAACATAGGCAGCGGCAAGACCGTGGTCGCGGCGATGGCGGCGCTGCTCGCCGTCGCCGACGGGCGGCAGGCAGCACTGATGGCGCCGACCGAACTGCTGGCCGAGCAGCACCTCAACAACCTGCGCGCCTGGCTGGAGCCGCTGGGCCTGCGCGTGTGCTGGCTGGCCGGCAAGGTCACCGGCAAAGCGCGGACGCAGGCGCTGCAGGACGTTGCCTCGGGCGCGGCGCAGGTCGTGGTCGGCACCCATGCGCTGATGCAGGAAGGCGTGGACTTCCACGACCTTGCACTGGCCATCGTCGACGAGCAGCACCGTTTCGGCGTGCACCAGCGGCTGGCCCTGCGCGACAAGGGCAAGGGCAGCGTGCCGCACCAGCTGGTGATGACCGCGACGCCCATCCCGCGCACGCTGGCGATGAGCGCCTACGCCGACCTCGATGTGTCGGCCATCGATGAGCTGCCGCCCGGCCGGACCCCGGTGACCACCATCGCGCTGGCCGCGGAACGTCGCCCGGAACTGGTCGAGCGCATCCGCGTGGCCTGTGCGGAGGGTCGGCAGGCCTATTGGGTGTGCACGATCATCGACGAGTCCGAGGAAGTGGTGGCGCAGGCCGCGCAATCCACCTTCGAGGCGCTGCAGGCGGCGCTGCCCGGCGTGCGCGTGGCGCTGGTGCACGGGCGCATGAAGGCGGCGGAGAAGCAGGCCACCATGCGCGCGTTCAAGCAGGGCGAAGTGGGCCTGCTGGTGGCGACCACCGTGATTGAAGTGGGCGTGGACGTGCCCAACGCCTCGCTGATGGTGATCGAGAATGCCGAACGGCTGGGCCTGGCCCAGCTGCACCAGCTGCGCGGACGGGTCGGGCGCGGCAGTGCCGCGTCGAGCTGCGTGCTGCTGTACCAGTCGCCGCTGTCGGCGATGGCGCGCGAGCGGCTGGATACGCTGCGCCAGACCAATGACGGCTTCGCCATCGCAGAGAAGGACCTGCAGCTACGCGGTCCCGGCGAGCTGCTGGGCACCCGCCAGACCGGGCTCGCCGCGTTCCGCATGGCCGACCTCACGCGCGATGCAGACCTGCTTCCGAAGGTGCATGCACTCGCGGACCGTCTGCTGGCGGAAGCGCCGCAGCTGGCGGACCGCATCGTCGATCGCTGGATCGGTGGCGCCGCGCGCTTTGCCGCGGCCTAGCGGCAGCGGCGGCTGTCAGACCTCGCAGGCGGGGTCGGCGCCGCAATAGATGCCGTGCAGGGTCTCGATCACGCGCAGTGCCGGGCCATCCGCCAGCGCGTACAGGATCGTCTGCCCTTCACGCCGCGTGTTCACCAGCCCGTCGTTGCGCAGTACTGCCAGGTGCTGCGACAGCGCCGACTGGCTGAGGTCCACCTTGGCATTGAGTTCGCCCACCGAGCGCTCGCCACCAAACAGCAGGCACAGCAGCATCAACCGCTTGTCGTTGGCCAGCGCGCGCAGCAGTCGCGCGGCATCGCCGGCATGGGCGCGCATGGCTTCCGGGTCCATGCTGGCAGCCGCGGACGGAGGTGTGGGGGGGAGGTTGGACATGTAGCGGGGAAATGGGGGCTGTGGCTTGAATTTATATCAGTTGACACTAATATAAGCAACAGCTAATTTAGCTCTGCCGATTCGGCAGACCGGGGGTGGAAGATGGCCAGGATTGTGGTGATGGGCGCCGGGCTTGGTGGCATGAGCGCGGCCTACGAACTTCGCGAAACGCTGGGCAAGGGGCACGAGATCGTGCTGGTGGGCAACGGCGACAGCTTCGGCTTCACGCCGTCCAACCCCTGGCTGGCGGTGGGCTGGCGCAAGCGCGACGAGATCAGCCTGGACGTGGCCGAACACGTCGGTCGCCACGGCATCCACTTCGACGGCAGTGGCGTGGCGCAGATCGATGCCGCCGGCGATGCCGTGATCACCGGCAAGGGCGAGCGCATCGGCTACGACTATCTGCTGGTCTGCACCGGCCCGAAGCTGGCCTTCGAGGAAGTGCCCGGCACCGGCCCGGACGCCGGCTTCACCCAGTCGGTCTGCACCACCCCCCACGCCGCGCATGCGTGGGAGGCTTACCAGGCATTCCTGCAGAACCCCGGCCCGGTCGTGATCGGCGCGGTGCAGGGCGCCAGCTGCTTCGGCCCGGCCTACGAGTTCGCGATGATCGTCGATGCCGACCTGCGCAAGCGCAAGCTGCGCGACAAGGTGCCGATGACCTTCGTGAGCAGCGAGCCGTACATCGGCCACATGGGCCTGGGCGGCGTGGGCGATTCCAAGGGCCTGATGGAATCGGAGATGCGCCAGCGCCACATCAAGTGGGTGGTGAACAGCAAGGTGGCCGAGGTGCGCGACGGCGAGATGACCGTGGTGCCGCATGACGAAAAAGGCCAGCCGCTGGAGCCGCAGGTGCTGCCGTTCGCGTTCTCCATGCTGCTGCCGGCGTTCAAGGGCGTCGAGGCGGTGGCCGCGGTGGAGGGCCTGTGCAATCCGCGCGGCTTCGTAATCGTGGACAAGCACCAGCGCAGCCCGAAGTTCCCGAAAATCTTCTCGGCCGGCGTGTGCGTGGCGATCCCGCCGGTGGAAGCGACCCCGATTCCCACCGGCGCGCCCAAGACCGGCTTCATGATCGAGTCGATGGTCACCACCATCGTGCGCAACATCCAGGCCGAACTGAAGGGCGAGACGGCGGACTTCGAAGGCACCTGGAACGCGGTCTGCCTGGCCGACATGGGCGATACCGGCGCGGCCTTCGTGGCGCTGCCGCAGATCCCGCCGCGCAATGTCACCTGGACCAAGATCGGCAAGTGGGTGCACCTGGCCAAGATCGGCTTCGAGAAGTACTTCCTCTACAAGATGCGCCACGGCACCAGCGAACCGATCTACGAGAAATACATCCTCGGCCTGCTCGGCATCGAGCGGCTGAAGGACGTCAAGCGTTCCAACTGAATCCAGACCCCCAAGGAGAAATGACATGACCCTCGATCGAGCCGTACAGGTATTCGCCGGCGTGATGGTGCTGATCAGCGTGCTGCTGACCCAGTTCGTCCACCCCAACTTCTTCTGGCTGACCGTGTTCATCGGCGCCAACCTGTTCCAGTCCGCGTTCACCGGCTTCTGTCCCGCCGCGATGGTGATGAAGAAGCTCGGTATCGGCCGCGGCGACGGCGCGTCCTGCAGCCGTTGCTGACGCCGTTGCCTCGGAGGAGAAGATGATGCGCAAGCTGCGGCCCCTGTTGTTGCTCACTCTTCTGGCCCTGGCGGCCTGCGGCGGCAATGCTCCCGTCGCCACGCCGGCCCTGCCCAAGGACCTGCCCACGTTCACCGTGGCCGAAGGTAGCGCCTTGCCCGGCCAGGGCTGGGATGGCGTGGTCGAGGCGGTGCGCCGCGCCGATCTCGCCGCGCAGACGACGGGCCGGGTGTCGGCCATTGCGGTGGACGTGAATGATCGCGTCCGTGCCGGCGAGGTGCTGCTGCGCATCACCGCGGTGGAACAGGACGCCGCCGCCAACGCCGCGCGCGCTCAGCTGCGCGCCGCGGAGGCATCCGCGGCCGAAGCGGAGCAGAACTACCGGCGCTTTGCCGCGTTGGCCGAGGCGCAGTACGTGTCGAAGGCGCAGATCGACCAGGCGCGGGCGGCGCGCGACTCCGCGGTGGCGGCACGCAACGCCGCCGCGGCGATGCTGGCGCAGGCCGCGCAGCAGTCGCAGTACACGGTGGTGCGTGCACCGTTCGATGGCGTGGTGGCGAGGCGTGACGTCGAGCCCGGCGAGACCGTCGCCCCCGGCATGCCGCTGCTGGCGGTGTACGCGCCGGACGTGTTGCGCGTGGAAGTCGCCATCCCCCAGACCCGCGCCGAGGCGATCCGCAGGGATCCGCGCGCGCAGGTGCTGCTGGGCGATGGCCGCAGGTTCGCGCCTTCGGAGGTGGTCGTGTTCCCGGCGGCCGATCCGGCCAGCCACAGCGTCAACGTGCGCGTTAACCTGCCGGCGCTGGAGCCGCAGCCGGCACCGGGCACCACCGCCAAGGTGGTGTTCAGCGCCGATGCGCAGGGCAAGGCCGGCACGCCGGCGGCAGGCGTGCGTATTCCCGCCGCCAGCATCGCCCAGCGCGGCGAACTGGCGGGCGTGTACGTGGTGCAGGACGGCCGCCTGCTGCTGCGCCAGCTGCGGCTGGGCGCGCGCAGCGGCGATACGGTGGAGGTGATCGCCGGGTTGAAGGCGGGCGAGGTGGTGGCCAGCGATCCGGTGGCTGCGACCCAAGCGATTGCTGCGCAGCGCAAGGCGGCGGAGGCGAACCGTGACTGACGGGCAGCGCCTGGGCATTTCCGGTCGGCTGGCAGCGGCGTTCCAACGCAATCCGCTGACCCCCATCCTGGCGATCATGGGCCTGCTGCTGGGCTTGCTGGCGGTGGCGATCACGCCGCGCGAGGAAGAGCCGCAGATCGACGTGACGATGGCCAACGTCATCGTCCCGTTCGATGGCGCCGGCGCGCGCGACGTCGAGCAATGGGTGGCCACGCCGCTGGAACAGAAGCTTTCGGAGATCGAGGGCGTCAAGCACGTGTATTCGATCAGCCGTCCCGGCATGGCGGTGCTGACGGTCGAATTCGAAGTCGGCGTGCAGCGCCAGCCGGCGCTGGTGCGCCTGTACAACCAGGTGTTCTCGAACGCCGATTTCCTGCCGCAGCGCGCCGGCGTCGGCCAGCCCATCGTCAAGCCCAAGGGCATCGACGACGTGCCGGTTATGGCGCTGACCCTGTGGAGCGATGATCCGCATATGGACGCCACCGCGCTGGGCGAAGTGGCGCATACGCTGGAAGCCGACCTCAAGCGCATCCCCGGCACCCGTGATGTCTATACGATCGGTGCGCCCGACCGCAGCGTGCTGGTAACGCTGGACGCGGCCAGGCTGGCCGCCTACGGGATGGGTGCGAACGATCTGGCGCAGGCGCTGCAAGCCGCCAACGTGGTGCACCAGGCTGGCGAGCGCGTGGACGCCGCCCAAGGCGCGGTGCCGGTGACGGCGGGGAGCTACCTGGCCAGCGCCGAGGACGTGGCCGGGCTGGTGGTCGGCAGCCAAGGCGGCAAGCCGCTGCTGCTGTCCGACGTTGCCACCATCGAGGCGCGCGGCGATCTCGCTCGCCAATACGTCTGGCACGGCGCACCCGCGGGGCGCGCCGGGCCGAAGGCCGGCAGCGCGCCGGCGGTCACCATTGCCATCGCCAAGAAGCCGGGCAGCAATGCCAGCGACATCACCACGGCGATTGCCCAGCGCATCGAACAGCTCAAGGGTGAGCTGATCCCGCAGGGCGTGCAGGCCAGCGTGACCCGCGACTACGGCGCCAGCGCCAGCGACAAGGCGCAGAAGCTGATCCAGAAACTGGTGTTCGCCACCGGCAGCGTGGTGCTGCTGGTGCTGTTCGCGCTCGGTTGGCGCGAAGCCATCGTGGTCGGCGCGGCGGTGGTGCTGACCCTGGCGGTCACGCTGTTCGCCTCGAAGGTGATGGGCTTCACCCTCAACCGTGTTTCGCTGTTCGCGCTGATCTTCTCGATCGGCATCCTGGTCGACGACGCCATCGTGGTGGTGGAGAACATCCACCGGCACATGGCGCGCGGCGGCAAGACCCTGTTCGAGGCGATCCCGCCGGCGGTGGACGAAGTGGGCGGGCCGACCATCCTGGCCACCTTCACCGTGATCGCCGCGCTGATGCCGATGGCGTTCGTGTCCGGGCTGATGGGGCCGTACATGCGGCCGATCCCGATCAACGCCTCGGTGGGCATGCTGCTGTCGCTGGCCATCGCGCTGGTCGTGACGCCGTGGCTGTCGCTGAAGCTGCTGTCCCGTCACGGGCATGCGGCCGAAGGCGACCGTGCGCACGAGGGTGCTTCCGACAAGAGCGGGCAGGCCAGCTGGTTGCATCGGCTGTTCGAGCGGGTGATGTCGCCATTCCTGCGCGGCGACGCCGCGGCGCGCAAGCGCGGCCTGCTGTTCGCCGGCATGGTGGGGCTGGTGCTGCTGTCCGCGTCACTTGCGGTGTTCAAGCTGGTGGTGCTGAAGATGCTGCCGCTGGACAACAAGTCCGAGGTGCAGGTGGTGGTGGACATGCCGGAGGGCAGCACGCTGGAGCAGACCAACGCGCTGCTGGCCGAGCTGGCGGCGAAGCTGGACACCGTGCCGGAGGTGCTGGACTACCAGGCCTACGCCGGCACCGCGGCGCCGATCAATTTCAACGGCTTGGTGCGGCAGTACTTCCTGCGCAGCGGCAGCAATGTCGGCGACCTGCAGGTCAACCTGGTGGACAAGCACGCACGCGACCGCCAGAGCCACGAGATCGCGCTGACGATGCGGCCGATGCTGGCCAAGGTCGGGGCGAAATACGGCGCCTCGGTGAAGGTGGTGGAAGTGCCGCCGGGCCCGCCGGTGCTCTCGCCGCTGGTGGCCGAGGTGTACGGGCCGGACTATGCCGGCCAGCGCAAGGTCGCGCTGGCGCTGGCGAAGGAGCGCTTCGCGGCCACCGACGGCATCGTCGACGTCGACACCAGCGTGGAGGCGGCCTCCCCGCGCGAGCGGATCGTGGTGGACCGCGAGCGCGCTGCGCGCCTCGGCGTGCCGCAGTCGGCCATCGCCGACGCCATCGCCATGGGCGTGTCCGGGCTGGACGCCACCTATGTGCACGACGGCGCCTCGAAGTATCCGCGCCCGGTGCGGCTGCGCCTGTCGGCGCAGGACCAGGCGTCGCTGGCCTCGCTGTTGGCGCTGAAGGTGCGCGGCGGCCAAGGCCAGCTGGTGCCGCTGTCCGAGCTGGTGCGCGTGGAGAAAGCGACGTGGGACGGCGCCATCCACCACAAGGACGGCCTGCCGGTGGTCTACGTGACCGCGGACGAGGCCGGCGAACTGGACAGTCCGTTGTACGGCATGTTCGGCATCGTCGGTCAGCTGGGCGACCACAAGGTCGCGGGGCAGCAGCTTGCGCAGACCTTCATCACCCAGCCGGCGGACACCAGCGGCTACGCGGTGAAGTGGGACGGAGAGTGGCAGATCACCTTTGAAACCTTCCGCGACATGGGCATCGCCTACGCCGCCGGCATGGTGCTGATCTACCTGCTGGTGGTGGCGCAGTTCCGCAGCTACCTGGTGCCGCTGGTGATCATGGCGCCGATCCCGCTGACCGTGATCGGGGTGATGCCCGGCCACGCCCTGCTGGGCAAGCAGTTCACCGCTACCAGCATGATCGGCATGATCGCGCTGGCTGGCATCATCGTCCGCAATTCCATCCTGCTGGTGGACTTCATCAACCAGGAAACCGAGCGTGGCGTGCCGCTGGTGGACGCGGTGATCGATGCCTGCGCGGTGCGCGCCAAGCCCATCGTGCTGACCGGCGTGGCGGCGATGCTGGGCGCGTTCTTCATCCTGGACGATCCGATCTTCAACGGCCTGGCGATTTCGCTGATCTTCGGCATCCTGGTCAGCACCGTCCTCACGCTGGTGGTGATCCCGTTGCTGTACTACGTGCTGAAGCGCAGGACGGCCGACGCCGGCCATGCCTGAGCAAATGAATGGAGCAACACGATGAGTGAAGACGACGGCATCCGGCTGCTGCTGGAACAGGAAGGACCCTACGCGTTCCGGATCAGTTTCGAGGGCGCCGGGCTGGACGCACTGCACACCGATGAAAGCGCGCCACTGGGCGCGGGCGCGGGTCCGAACCCCTCACACCTGCTGCTGGCGGGAGTGGCCAACTGCCTATCGGCCAGCCTGCTGTTCGCGCTGCGCAAGTTCAAGAACACGCCCGGCCCGATCCGCACCGAAATCGTGGCGCACAAGGCGCGCAACGAGGCCGGCCGCTGGCGCATCCCGCGCGCCGAGGTGGCAATCCGGCTGTCCGATGCCGCCGCCGGGCTGGAACGCTTCGACCGCGTGCTGGCGCAGTTCGAGGAGTTCTGCATCGTCACCCAGAGCGTGCGCGAAGGCATGCAGGTGAACGTGCGCATCATCGATGCCGATGGCGCCGAGTATGTGCCCGGGGGCGCGGGGGAGGCCGCATGAGCGCGCCGTCCACCATCGTCGCCTGTCCGTCCTGCAACGGCCTGAACCGCGTGCCCGATGCGCGGCTGGCGGAAGCGCCGAAATGCGGGAAGTGCGGCGCGGCGCTGTTCGCGGCGCATCCGCTGGCGCTGGACGTTGCCGGCTTCCATGCCCACGTCGAGCGCGCCGAGCTGCCGGTACTGGTCGACTTCTGGGCGCCGTGGTGCGGCCCGTGCCGGATGATGGCGCCGCAGTTCGAGGCCGCCGCCATGCAATTGGAACCGGCGCTGCGGCTGGCCAAGGTGGATACCGAGGCGCAGCCCGCGCTGGGCAGCCGCTTCGGCATCCGCAGCATTCCCACCCTGGTGCTGTTCCGCCAGGGCCGCGAGCTGGCGCGCCAGGCCGGTGCGATGGGCGCGGCTGATATCGTGCGCTGGACGCGCCAGTACCTTTGATTGCAGGAGTGTTTCCGTGAGCCAGTCCTATCCCGAGCTGATCGACGACCTCAATGCCGCCATCGGCAAGCTGCGCGAGGGTGCCCCGGATCCGATGCGGGGCTTCTCCGCATTGGCCCGCGAAGCGCTCAAGCCCGGCGCGCTGGACGTGAAGACCAAGGAGCTGATCGCGATCGGGATTGCCATCGCCACGCGTTGCGACGGCTGCATCGGCTTCCACGCCAAGGCCGCGATCAAGGCCGGCGCGACCCGCGAAGAAATCCTCGAAACCCTGTCGATGGCGATCTACATGGGCGCCGGCCCGTCGATGATCTACGCGGCGGAAGCGCTGCGCGCCTTCGACGAACTTGCCCCTTCGCAGGAGGCGCAGGCATGAGCATGCTGCGGCGAATCGTGTGGCCTGCACTGCTGCTGGCGGTTGCGCTGGCGACCGGCTGCGCGCATGCGCCGCCAGCGGCGACCTCGGTGGCGCTGCTGCAGCCGCTGCCGGGGCTGTACACCGCGGGCCAGCCGGCAGCCAGCGACTGGGCGGCAATCAAGGCGCGCGGCGTGCGTACCGTGGTCAACCTGCGCGCACCGGGCGAGCTCAAGGACCGCGACGAGGCTGCCGAAGTCCGCGCGGCCGGCCTGCGCTATGTCGAAATCCCGGTCAGCGGCGCCGAAGGCATCAATCCGGCCAATGCGCGCGCCCTGCATGCGGCGCTCGCGCCGGCCCACGGTGGCGGCGGGGTGCTGGTGCATTGCGCCAGCGGCAACCGCGCCGGTGCGCTGCTGGCGCTGGAACAGCGCGATTTCGACGGTGTAGCTGCGGAACGCGCGCTGGAGATCGGCAAGTCTGGCGGCGTCACCGGGCTGGAAGGCAAGCTCCGGCAGGCGCTGGGGATCGCGGAGTAATGGGCGCACGCATCACCGTCGTCGGCGCTGGCTTCGCCGGCCTGACCGCCCTGCGGACGCTGCGCAGGCACGCACCCGATGCTTCGCTGACGCTGGTTGCGCCGCGTGCCGAGCTGCATTACCTGCCGGGCACGATCTGGATCCCGTCGGGCCTGCGCAGCCGTGCCGACCTGGTGGTTCCACTGGACGACTTCCTGCGCCGTGAACGCATCAGCTTCCATCGTGCGCGCGCCACCGGGCTGTCGGCGGACGCGCGCGTGCTGCACACCGAAGCCGGCGACGTCGCCAACGACGGCCTCGTCATCGCCAGCGGCGCGCGCTTCCTGCGCAAGCTGCCCGGCATCGAACACGCCATCATTCCCTGCGAGGGCGTGGACGCAGGCGAGGCGATCCGCGACCGGCTGATCGCCCTCGACGGCGGCACCCTCTGCTTCGGCTTCGGCAGCAACCCGAACGAACCCGTCGCCATGCGCGGCGGCCCGATGTTCGAGTTCACGTTCGGCATCGAGACCCTGCTGCGCAAGCAGCGCCGGCGCGACCGTTTCCGGCTGGTGTTCTTCAGCCCGTCGGAAAAGCCGGGCCAGCGGCTGGGCGACAAGGCCGTCGGCTTGATCCTGGGCGAGATGCGCAAGCGCGGCATCGACACCGTGCTGGGCGAGAAGCCGCAGCGCTTCGAGGTCGACGCGGTGCAGCTGGAGCGCACCCGCATCGACAGCGCCATGACCCTGTTCATGCCGGGGCTGACCGGGCAGGCGTGGCTGGACGACACCGCCCTGCCACGATCCCCCGGCGGTTTCGTGCAGGGCGACGCGCAGTGCCGCGTACCGGGTTTCGCCTGCACTTTCGTGGCTGGCGACGGCGGCAGTTTCCCGGGGCCGGACTGGCTGCCCAAGCAGGCGCACCAGGCCGACCTGCAGGCGGAGGTGGCCGCTCGCAACCTGCTGCGTGCCCTGCGCGGCGAGCCGGCGGAGGAAGCCTTCACCGCCGAACTGGTATGCATCGTCGATACGCTGGATCGCGGTCTGCTGGTGACCCGCAAGGCCGGCGGCGGCCGCGCGCTGCCGCCGCTGCGCATGATGCACTGGGCCAAGTCCGCGTTCGAGAAGCGCTACCTGCGGCGCTATCGCTGACCGATCGCCGCTTGCGGTCATAATGCGGTGATGAGCCATGACCGCATTCCCCTGCTGATTGATACCGACCCCGGCGTGGACGACGCGCTGGCCCTGCTGATGGCCTTCGACGACGTGCAGTCCGAAAGCGGGCGCCATCAGGTGGTCGGCCTGACCATCGCCGCCGGCAACGTCGGCCTGGCCCATACCGTCGCCAACGCGCTGAAGCTGTGCGAGGTCTGCGGCGTGGACGTGCCCGTGTTTGCCGGCACCGATGCGCCGCTGGTGTTCCCGGCCCGCGACGCCGCCTATGTGCATGGCCGGGACGGCTTCGGTGATACCGGCTACGCGCCGGCCGCCCGTGCTGCCGAAGCCGAGCACGCCGCGCTGGCCATCCTGCGGCTCTCGCATGCACACGCCGGCAAGCTGCTGCTGGTGGCGCTGGGTCCGCTGACCAACTTGGCGCTGGCGTTGAAGCTGGATCCCAGCCTGCCGTCCCGGGTGGCGCGCTGCGTGGTGATGGGCGCCGCGGTGACCGCGCACGGCAACATCACGCCGGCCGCCGAATTCAACATCGCGTTCGATCCGGAAGCGGCGCATATCGTGTTTTCGGCCTTCCCGAGGGTCGAGCTGGCCGACTGGGAAGCGGTGCTGGCGCACGGCTTCCGCCACGACGACGCCGAGCGCTGGTTGGCGGCGGACTCGCCGCGGGCGCGCTTCTATGCCGGCATTTCCGCCCACACCCGCGCCTGGGCCAGGGCCGGGCGCGGCGAGCGCTGGCATGCCGCCGATGCGCTGGCGATGGCACTGGCGCTGCAGCCGGAGGGCGCGCAGGAATTGCTGGAGCGCCCGCTGGCGGTGGAGACCGCCGGCCAGCATGCGCGCGGTGCCACCATCGTGGACTGGAACCGGCAGACCGGCGCGGCCGACAACGTGGCCATCCTCATGCGCTACGACCAGGGGCGGTTCGAGGCGATGATCGAGCGCGCGCTGGCCGCTTCCTGAGCCACGCCGGGGTGCCGGATCCGGGCCGGTTGCACGGGGAGGGCGGGCGTCGCTATAATGCGCGGCTCTTTCTCCCGTTCCACTTCCCAGAGTTTCCATCATGAAAGCCGGCATCCATCCCGAATACCGCGACGTCGTCTTCCAGGACGTGACCTCGGACTTCAAGATCCTGACCCGCTCGACCCTCTCCAGCAAGGAGACGGTGAAGTGGGAAGACGGCAACGAGTATCCGCTGATCAAGGTGGAAGTCTCGTCGTCCTCGCACCCCTTCTACACCGGCCAGAACAAGGTGATCGACACCAGCGGCCGCGTCGACCGGTTCCGCAAGCGCTACCAGAAGTAAGCGCCCGCGCGAGTGCGTGCATCAGCGGCCGCCCCCAGGGCGGCCGTTTCGTTTTTGTTGATCCCGGTCAGGCGGCTGCGACTTTCGTCCGGGGTGCCGGCCTGGCCGCATATGCGATAATTCCGCTTTCCCATGCGCTGGCGCATGGCCCCGAGCGGCCGCGTGCCGGGCACCCCCAACGGAGTTGCGTCGTGTCCGAACTTGACCAGATCACCCTGACCGCAGGCGACAAATCGGTCGCCATGCCCGTGCTGAAGCCGACCCTGGGCCAGCCTTGCGTGGACATCGCGAAGCTGCCCAAGGAAACCGGCTGCTTCACATACGATCCGGGCTTCGGCGCCACCGCCAGCTGCAAGTCGGCCATCACCTACATCGACGGCGACGCCGGCGTGCTGCTGTACCGCGGCTACCCGATCGAGCAGCTGGCCGAGCACTCCACCTTCACCGAGGTGGCGTACCTGCTGATGCATGGCGAGCTGCCGAACGCGCAGCAGCTGGATGCCTTCGAGCACGAGGTCACCCACCACACGATGATGCACGAGGCGTTCCGTACGTTCCTGTACGGCTTCCGCCACGATGCGCATCCGATGGCGATGCTGACCGGCATGCTGGGCTCGCTGGCCAGCTTCTACCACAACGACCTCGACCTCGAGGACCCGGAGCAGCGTCGCCTGGCCGCGATCCGCCTGATCGCCAAGGTGCCGACCATCGCCGCGGCCTGCTACCGCTATTCGATCGGCTGGCCGATCCGCTACCCGCGCAACAACCTCGACTTCACCACCCGCTTCCTGCACATGATGAAGGAAGTGCCGAGCGAGCCGCTGGAGCTGAACCCGGTGGCCGCCAAGGCGATGGACCTGCTGTTCATCCTGCACGCCGACCACGAGCAGAACGCGTCGACTTCGACCGTCCGCCTGGTGGGTTCCACCGGTGCCAACCCGTACGTCAGCGTCGCCGCCGGCGTGGCCGCGCTGTGGGGTCCGGCGCACGGCGGCGCCAACGAGGCCGTGCTGAAGATGCTGGCCGAGATCGGCAAGCCGGAGAACGTGAAGTCCGCGGTCGACAAGGCCAAGGACAAGGAATCCGGCTTCCGCCTGATGGGCTTCGGCCACCGCGTCTACAAGAACTACGACCCGCGCGCGGCGCTGGTGCGCAAGATGACCCACGACGTGCTGGGTGCGCTCAACGTCAACGACCCGTTGCTGGAAGTGGCGGTGCGGCTGGAAGAGGCGGCGCTGAAGGACGACTACTTCGTGCAGCGCAAGCTCTACCCGAACGTCGACTTCTACAGCGGCATCATCTACAAGGCGCTGGGCATCCCGGTGGAGATGTTCACGGTGATGTTCGCTATCGCCCGCACCGCCGGCTGGGTCAGCCACTGGCTGGAGCAGCAGGAGGATCCGGAGAACCGCATCGGCCGTCCGCGCCAGATCTATACCGGTTCGGTCCAGCGCGACTACGTGGACATGGGCAAGCGCTGAGCCAGCGCCGCATGTCACGACGGAAGACGCCCCGCGAGGGGCGTTTTCTTTTGCACGGGGTTGCCGGGATCGGGCGGGCGGAAGCCGTGGTTACCGACCGGGGGGTCGGCCCTCGTGCCCGCGGATTTCCTCCTCGGCCAGCAGCGTGCGCAGCTGCGCCGCCGAGGCGCGCCGCATCGGCCGCTCGTCGACGCCAGACAGCGGCGCCTGCCGCAGGCCGTCCAGTGGCAACACGGTGGCCTCGAACGCCAGCTCCTCCGCGTTGAACAGCCAGCCCGGTGCGTCCAGCTCGCGTTCCCGGTCGAGCCGCAGGCGCCGGCTGCGCGGCTGCGCGGGGATGCCGTGCTCGACGAGCCAGCGCGGCACCGCGTCGGGGTCGTCGCTGTGCAGGTGCAGGTCGACCGGGGAACGTGCGTCGGCAGTACCTTCCAGTACCGGCCCGACCAGGCGCGGCTGGAAGCCGGCGAAGAACTCCAGTGCGCGCAGCGCGGCCTCGCGGCGACGGTGCACTTCCGCCGGCTGCCGGTCGCCCAGAAACAGGCGCTGGTACTGGCGCAGCGCCTCCTCGATCTCGTGGTTGCGCGGCAGCGAGGCATCGTCAAGGATCCCCAGCCGCTGCGCGGCCTTGCGCTTGGCCATCTGGAAATCGCGGATCCCGCCTTCGGCCATCAACCGGGCTGCTTCATGGGCCAGGCGCTGGCGGCGCTCGCGGGTGCGGCTCTGCGCGTGCAGGTGCGCATGGACGTGCTGGCGGCTGTCCGGCATCGCGGATCCTCACGGCGACCTGACCCGACTCTACCGGAGCCGGCGGTGCCCCGCGCGTGACGAAGGTTGGCCGCCTCAGAAGATGTCGAAGGACTCTTCGGCGGGCTGCTCCTCGAGCTCCGGCTCGGCCAGCGATTCCTCTTCCATCCGCTGCAGGTCTTCGGCCTTGACCCATTCCACGATGCCGCCGTCGCCGCCGGGCAGCAGCCGGCCACCGGGGCTGACGCTGACCTTGACCATGCCGGCGGGCGGATCGGGCAGCCGCTCGGGCTGGTCCTTCAGGGCCGCCTGCATGTAGTTGATCCAGATCGGCAGCGCGGCCTTGCCACCGTATTCGCGGTAGCCCAGCGAGCGGAAGTCGTCGCGACCCACCCAGACGGTGGTGACGAAGGGGCCGCCGAAGCCGGAGAACCAGGCATCGCGATGGTCGTTGGTGGACCCGGTCTTGCCGCCCACGTCCTCGCGGTTCAGCACCCGCGCGGCGGTGGCGGTGCCGCGCTTGACCACGTCGCGCATCATCGATTGCAGCTGCCAGGCCACGCGCGGATCGATCGCGCGCGGGGCAACCAGGATGTCAGGATCGACCGGCTGCGGCGCGGCGGAAGGCTGCGTCGCTGGCTTGCTGGTGGTTGCCGCAGGAGCGGCGGCGCCGGCCGGGCCCAGGTCGAAGCCGTCCACCCGTGCGCTGGCTGGTGCGGCAACGGCCTGGCCGGGCGCGGTCGCGACCGCGCACGACGGGCAGGCGACCGGCGCGGCCTCCTTGAAGATCTCCTTGCCGTCGCGGTCACGCACGCTGTCGATCACCCAGGGAGTGACCAGGAAGCCGCCGTTGGCGAACGCGCCGTAGCCGCGCGCCACCGACAGTGGCGTCAGCGAGGCGGTGCCCAGCGACATCGACAGGTTGGGCGGCAGGCTGGCTTCATCGAAGCCGAAGTGGCTGATGTAGCGGCGCGCGTACTCCACGCCGATCGTGTCCAGCAGCCGCACCGACACCAGGTTGCGCGACTGCACCAACGCCTCGCGGACCCGCATCGGGCCGGCGAAGTTGCCGCTGTCGTTCTGCGGCCGCCATTCCTTGCCGCGGCGGTCCTTGAACACCACTGGCGCGTCCAGCACGATCGAGGCCGGGTTGAAACCGCGCTCGAACGCCGCTGCGTAGAGGAACGGCTTGAAGCTGGAGCCGGGCTGGCGGCGTGCCTGGGTGGCGCGGTTGAACTTGTTGCCGGCGAAGCTGTAACCGCCCACCAAGGCGCGCAGGGCGCCGTTGTCGGCGTCCAGCGACACCAGCGCCACCTGTGCCCGCGGGATCTGGTCGATTTCCCAGCGCGGCGGCGCCTCGGGCTTGTCGGCGGGGGCGGGCAGCCGGCGCACGCGCACCACGTCGCCGCGCTTGGCCAGCGCCGCGGCCGGCTTGCCGGTCCAGGAGATGGCGCTGCCGGCGAGTGTCAGTTCGCTGCCGTCGCGCAGTACCACGGACAGGTGGCCACCGGCGGTGTCGACCACCACCGCGGGCAATAGCTCGTTCTGGGCCGGGATCGCACGCAGCAGGCGGCCGATTGCGGCCGCGTCCGCGCCGTCCGGGATCTGCACGGTCTGTTCCGGCTTGCGCCAGCCATGGCGATGGTCGTAAACGCGCAGTCCATCCACCACCGCGCGGTCGGCGGCGGCCTGCAGCACCGGGTCGATGGTGGTGGTGACGTGGTAACCCTTGTTCAGCACGTCGCCGCCGAAACGCTCCACCATCTGCTGGCGCACCATCTCGGCGACATAGGGCGCGTACACCTCGATCTCGCGCTCATGCGGCTTGGCGTGCATGGGCGCCCGGCGCGCGGCGTCGGCGTCGG
Source organism: Thermomonas sp. XSG (assembly GCF_014678725.1). Classification (NCBI taxonomy): domain Bacteria; kingdom Pseudomonadati; phylum Pseudomonadota; class Gammaproteobacteria; order Lysobacterales; family Lysobacteraceae; genus Thermomonas; species Thermomonas sp. XSG. The sequence goes on from NZ_CP061497.1 coordinate 2,021,819, forward strand.
CGCGACTGACGAAGCCCAGCTCGGCCATGCGCGGGAGAATGTAATTGTCGCGGCGGATGCGGGCGCGCTCGGGGTTGCTGATCGGGTTGCCGCTGGACGGGAACTTGGGGATGCCGGCCAGGGTGGCGGCCTCGTCCAGGCTGAGCTGGTCCAGGGTCTTGCCGTAGTAGAACTCGGCGGCCGCCGCCACGCCGTAGGCGCGGTTGCCGAAGAAGCTCTTGTTGAGGTACAGCTCGAAGATCTCGTCCTTGTCCAGCTCCCGCTCCATCTTCATCGCCAGCAGCATCTCGGCGAACTTGCGGCGGAAGCTGTATTCGGAGCTCAGGAAGAACTGCTTGGCCACCTGCTGGGTGATGGTGGAACCGCCGGCCACCCGCTCCTGGCCGCCGGTCTTGGCCAGCAGCCAGAGCGCGCGCAGCACGCCCTTCACGTCGATGCCGTGGTGGTCGTAGAAATTGGCGTCCTCGGCGGCCAGGAAGGCCTGCTTGACCCGCGGCGGGACCTTCCCGATCTCCACCGGGTAGCGCCGCATTTCACCGAACAGCCCGATCAGGCGGCCGTCGCGGGCATAGACGTACATCGGCTCCTGCAGCTCGATCGAGCGCAGGCTCTGCACGTCCGGCAGCCGTGCGCTGACCGCGTAGACCATGATGCCGAGCGCCACGCCGCCGGCCAGGCAGGCGGCGGCCGCGCCGAGCAGGATCCAGCGCAACAGGCGGGGGATGCGGGGCATGGGCGCAGATTCCGATTGCAGCAAACGGGGCTGCGGAGTATAGAGTAGGCGCCGGCAACGACCGGCCCACGGGGGTGGCCGGTTTCCCTTCGCGCATGCGTAAATGGAGACCGGACAGGGCGAAATGGGGCGTGCGCGGCCGGTGCGTCGGTGGAAACCGGTTGCCTTGTCGTGAAAAGTCCGTTATTCATGTAGCACAGCACCTGTTGCGCGTAAGCGCCTGTGGCAAGGGGAGATACCGTGGGTCTGGGGACGAAAGCGCAACCGCCGTTGATCGGCGTGGACATCAGTTCGACCGCGGTCAAGCTGTTGCAGCTTGCGCGCACCGGCGACCGTTACCGCGTGGAGCACTACGCGGTGGAGCCGCTGCCGCCGAATGCCGTGGTCGAGAAGAATCTGGTCGAGGTCGAGGCCGTGGGCGAGGCGATCCGCCGCGCCGTGGCGCGCTCGGGCACCCGGGTCAAGAACGCCGCCGCTGCGGTGTCCGGCTCCTCGGTGATCACCAAAGTGATCCCGATGCCCGCTGCGCTCAGCGAGGACGAGCTGGAATCGCAGATCGAGCTCGAAGCGGTCAACTACATCCCGTACCCGGTCGAGGAAGTGAATCTCGATTTCGAGGTGCTGGGGCCGATGCCCGGCAATGCCGAGATGGTGCAGGTGCTGTTGGCGGCCTCGCGCTCCGAGAACGTCGAGATCCGCGCCTCGGCGCTGGAACTGGGCGGTTTGGCCGCCAAGGTCATCGACGTCGAGGCCTTCTGCATCGAGAACGCCTTCGCGCTGATGGCACCTACGCTGAACGTGCCGCGTGATGGGCTGGTGGCGCTGGTCGACGTCGGTGCCACCATGACCACGCTCAACGTCCTGCGCGGTGGCCGCAGCATCTACACCCGCGAGAACGTGTTCGGCGGCAAGCAGCTGACCGATGAGGTCATGCGCCGCTACAGCCTGAGCTACGAGGAAGCTGGCCTGGCCAAGCGCCAGGGCGGGCTGCCGGAAAGCTACGAGATCGAGGTGCTCGATCCGTTCAAGGAAGCCATGGTCCAGCAGGTCAGCCGCCTGCTGCAGTTCTTCTACGCCGGCAGCGAGTTCAACCGCGTCGACCAGGTGGTGCTGGCGGGTGGCTGCGCCTCCATCCCCGGCATCGCCGCGATGGTGGAAGAGCAGCTCGGCATCCCGAGCGTGATGGCCAACCCCCTGGCGCAGATGACGCTGGGCCCGCGCGTGCAGGCGCATGCCCTGGCGCAGGACGCACCGGCGTTGATGATCGCCTGCGGCCTGGCACTGAGGAGTTTCGACTGATGGCACGGATCAACCTCCTCCCGTGGCGCGAGGAGCGCCGCAAGGCCCGGCAGAAGGAGTTCGCCGGCATGCTCGGGCTGGCGGTCCTCGCCGGCATCCTGCTGTCGTTCCTGATCGTCAGCTTCTATAGCGGCCGCATCTCCAGCCAGACCGCCCGCAACGAATACCTGCGCGGGGAGATCAGCAAGGTCGATGGCCAGATCAAGGAGATCGAGGCGCTCGACAAGAAGCAGGCGAAGCTGCTGGCACGCAAGGAAGTGATCGAGCAACTGCAGGCCAACCGGGCGCAGATGGTGCACCTGTTCGATTCGCTGGTCCGCACCATCCCCGACGGGGTGGCGCTGACCGCGATCAAGCAGGAAGGTGACATCCTCACCCTGAGCGGTCGTTCGCAGTCGAATGCGCGGGTTTCCACGTACATGCGCAACCTCGAGAGCTCGGGCTGGATGACCAACCCCGACCTCAACGTGATCGAGGCCAAGGAAGGCAATGCCGGCCTGCCCTACGAGTTCAACCTCAAGGTCAAGCTCGCCAACCCGAACGCGGCCAAGGACAGCGAGACCGCGCCGGTCGTGCCGGCGGCGTCTGCGCCTGCTGCTGGAGGAGCCGCGTCGTGAACAACAAGAAGAAGGTCAATCTTCGCGAACTGGAACTCAACAACATCGGCAACTGGCCGCGCGAAGCGCAGCTCGGTTTCTGCGGCCTGATCGTGCTACTGCTGGTGGTGTTGGCGTGGTTCCTGGTGGTCAGTGGCAAGCGTGACGAGCTCAAGGGCCTCGAGGCCCAGGAAACCGAGCTGCGTACCGAGTTCGAAACCAAGCAGGGGCGCGCCGCCAACCTGGAGCCGCTCAAGCAGCAGCTGGCGCAGATGGAGCAGCAGTTGCAGCAGATGCTGCGGCAGCTGCCCAGCAAGACCGAAATGCCCGACCTGATCGTGGACATCTCGCAGACCGCACTGGCCACCGGCATCCAGAATGACCTGTTCCAGCCTGGTCCGGAGGCGAAGCAGGAGTTCTACGCCGAGAAGCCGATCATGCTGCGGATGGTGGGCAGCTACCACCAGTTCGGCGCCTTTGTCAGCGGCGTGGCGTCGCTGCCGCGCGTGGTCATCATGACCATGCACGACATCTCGCTGCAGCCCAAGAAGACCAAGGACAACCCGAACGCCCGCATCAGTGCCAACAGCGCCCTGGAGCTGGCCGGTACGGTCAAGACCTACCGCTACCTGGACGAGGACGAAGCGGCGCAATCCGAGCCGGCCGCTGACGCCGCCAAGAAGGAGGGCAAGTGACCATGCGCCTGACATCGCTTCGTCGCGTCTCCCGCCTTGCATTGGTGTTGTTGCTGTGCGGACTGCTGGCCGCATGTGGCAGTGGCCGCGGCGACCTGGAGAAATGGGTGGCCGAGGTGAAGGCCAAGCCGGCCCCGGCGTTGCCGCCGCTGCCGGTCATGCAGCAGTTCGAGACCTTTGAATACACCGCGCAGAACATGCGCGATCCGTTCGACCAGGCCTTCAGCGGAGACGGTGCCGGTAGCGGCCCGCGGCCGGATCCGGGCCGGCGCAAGCAGACGCTGGAAATGTTCGCCCTCGACAGCCTGAAGATGGTGGGCTCGCTGGGAGGCGGCAAGAACCTGGTGGCGCTGGTGATGGCCCCGGACAAGGTGACCTACCGGGTAAGCCCGGGGGCCTACCTGGGGCAAAGCGACGGCCGGGTGACCGGCGTCTACGAAGACCGGATCGAACTGGTCGAACTGGTTCCGGATGGCGCAGGCGGCTGGCTGGAACGTCCCGCCAAGCTGGCGCTCGAAGACAATTGATTTGGGGAATAGACCGATGACCGTCACCAACGCCAAGCAAACGCAGATCGTCCGGCGTCCCTTGCCCCTCCGGGCACTTGCGGCCGGCCTCGCGGCAGGCCTTTACGCAGCCGGCGCGGCCGCTTCGCCCGCCAGCCCCGTGCTGGTGGGGATGGGCCAGTCCGCGACCGGCGCCATGGCGGATCCCGCCAAGCGCACCGCGGAAGCAGTCACTGTCTCCGCGATCGATTTCAAGCGCGGCGACGGGGGAGCAGGCAAGCTGATCCTGCGCTTCTCCGGCGACGGCGCTGCGCCCGACCTGCGCAACATGGGCTCCAGCGTGGTCGTCGATATCGGCAATGCGCAGCTGCCGGCGGCACTGCAGCGCCCGATCAACGTGACCGATTTCGCCACCCCGGTGCAGCGGATCGATGCGCGTGCGACCAGCAATGGCGCCCAGCTGGTGCTGGGGACCACGGGCACGTTCGAGTCCATGGCCTACCAGCGCGGAAATGAATACATCGTGGAAATCCTGCCGCGTGCGGCCGCACCTGCGGTGGCGAAGGCGGAGAGCCGGATGCCCGCCGTCGGAGCCACCGCCAGCGGCGCTGCCGGCAGCGCCAGTGCAGTGCGCTATGGCGGCAAGCCGGTCACGTTCAACTTCCAGGACGTGCCGGTGCGCACCGTCCTGCAGTTGATCGCCGACGAGTCCAACCTCAACATCGTCGCCGCAGACACCGTGCAGGGCAACGTCACCCTGCGCCTGGTCAACGTGCCCTGGGACCAGGCGCTGGACCTGGTGCTGCAGGCCAAGTCGCTGGACAAGCGCCGCAGCGGCAACGTGGTGTGGGTGGCCCCGCAGAAGGAAATCGCAGATTTCGAGCAGGCCAAGGAAGACGCCCGCATCAACCTGGAGGAACGCGCCGAGAAGGTGACCGAGTACATCCCGGTCAACTACGCCAATGCCGAGGACATCGCCCGCCTGCTGACCGAAGAAAGCAAGGGCAACCAGCAGGGTGGTGGTTCGCAGGGTGGCCAAAGCGCCCAGGACCGTGGCTTCCTGTCCGGCCGTGGCAGCATCAGCTTCGACAAGCGCACCAATACCCTGCTGGTGATCGACATCCCGCAGCGGGTGGCCAACATCAAGGACCTGGTCCAGCAGCTCGACAAGCCGGTCGACCAGGTGGTGATCGAGGCCCGCATCGTGATCGCCAACGAGAACGTGGCGCGCGAGCTTGGGGCCAAGTTCGGCATCAGCGGGAACAAAGACAATGTGTCGTATGGCGGCGATCTGAGCGACACATTGACTAATCGCCAATCCGTGACCAGCACGGACAATGCCAACAACAAGCTCTACACGGACGCATTGAGGAGCTATCTGACCGGCGGTAGCGGTCGATCGCCCGCCGATCCCGATGCCCCGCAGGCGCCCGGCTCCGGTCGATGGAGTACCAATACGCCGACTTACGGCGTCAACACCATCACTCGCAGCCTGATGAGCAACCTGCCGGCCGCCATGACCGGGATGAACGCCGGTTCGCTGGCGCTGTCGATCCTCAATGCGGGCTATCTGCTCGACATCGAGCTGTCGGCGATCCAGACCCAGGGTCGTGGCGAAGTGATTTCCAACCCGCGCATCGTCACCAGCAACCAGAAGGAAGCGGTGATCCGGCAGGGCAAGGAGATCGGCTACCTCACCGTGACCGGCGCCGGCGGCCAGCTCACCCCGACCGTCGCGTTCAAGGAAGCGCTTCTGGAGCTGAAGGTCACGCCGACCATCACCAACGACGGCCGCGTGTTCCTCAACCTGGCGGTGAAGAAGGACGAGCTGGACGGCTTCGTGGACATGGGCACCTTCGGCGAGGTGCCGCAGATCGCCAAGCGCGAAGTCAATACCGCGGTGCTGGTCGAGGACGGCCAGACGGTGGTGATCGGCGGCGTCTACGAGTTCAGCGATACCTCCGAGATTTCAAAGGTGCCGTTCCTGGGTGACATTCCGCTGCTCGGCAACCTGTTCCGCAACAAGAACCGGAGCAAGAGCAAGGCCGAGCTGCTGGTGTTCGTGACGCCGAAGGTCATGCGCGTCGCCCAGCACTGACGGGCGCCGACGGTAGTCATTGGAACGGGAGCCGAAAGGCTCCCGTTCCGTTTCCGGTGCCGGCAGTTTCGAGTGGCGCCCGTACGCCGGTTCGCCAGCACGCGCCGCGCATGCGAACCTTTGCCGTTGCGACAGGTCGAAGCTGCCTGCGATCGAGGGAAAGACATGGACAACGCCACACCCGAAGGCTCACGCCTGCACGCCGTCTTCCGCGGCCTGCGAGACGCGCTTGCGGAGGAAATCGTCGGCCAATCCGCGCTGATCGAACGCCTGCTCATCGCCCTGCTGGCGGATGGCCACCTGCTGGTGGAGGGCGCGCCGGGGCTGGCCAAGACCACCGCGATCCGCGCGCTGGCATCGCGGCTGGAGGCGGACTTCGCGCGCGTGCAGTTCACTCCCGACCTGTTGCCGGCCGACCTGACCGGCACCGAGGTGTGGCGGCCGCAGGATGGACGTTTCGAATTCCAGCCCGGGCCGATCTTCCATTCCATCCTGCTGGCCGACGAGATCAACCGCGCGCCGGCCAAGGTGCAGTCGGCGCTGCTGGAGGCGATGGGCGAGCGGCAGGTGACGGTGGGCCGGGCGACCTATCCGCTGCCATCGCTGTTCCTGGTGATGGCCACGCAGAACCCGATCGAGCAGGAGGGCACGTTCCCGTTGCCGGAAGCGCAGCTGGACCGGTTCCTGATGCATGTGCGGATCGGCTATCCGCAGGCCGATGCCGAAACCGAGATCCTGCGGCTGGCGCGGGACCGCGCCCGCGATGCGCTGCGTCCTGCCACCGCGCCGGCATCGCGCATCGCGCAGGCCGACGTGTTTGCCGCCCGTCGCGCCGTGCTCGACCTGCACATGGCGCCGCCGCTGGAGCGCTATCTGGTCGAGCTGGTATTGGCATCGCGCGACCCCGCCCGCTACGACGCCGCGCTGGGCAGGCGCATTGCTTGGGGCGCAAGTCCGCGCGGGTCGATCGCGCTGGAGCGCTGCGCGCGGGCCCGGGCGTGGCTGGACGGACGCGACTACGTCACCCCCGATGACGTGCGTGCGGTCGCACCCGACGTGCTGCGCCACCGCGTGCTGCCCAGCTTCGAGGCCACCGCCGAGGGCTGGGATGGCGAGCGGCTGGTGGGCGAGCTGCTGCGGCTGGTGCCGCTGCCGTAAGCGGGCCCGGAATCGGCACCTGCATGGCCCAGACACCGCTATCCGGAGAACAACCGACCATCGGGTCATCGGTGGGCGACGGCGTGGTGCCCAGCCTCGCCGAGCTGGTGGCGCTGCGCGCGCTGGCGCAGGGCCGGCGGCCTCCCCGGCGCGGCCAGCACGGCATACAGGGGCACGCGCTGTCCAACCTGCGCGGGCGTGGGATGGAATACGCGGAGTCGCGTGAATACGCGGCCGGCGACGACGCCCGCCACATCGACTGGCGGCTGACCGCGCGCAGCGGCAAGGCCCATACCAAGCTGTTCCAGGCCGAACGCGAGCGGCTCACGCTGGTGGTGGCGGATACCGCGCCGGCGTTGTACTTCGGCACGCGGGTGCGCTTCAAGTCGGTGCAGGCGGCACGCGTCGGTGCGCTTGCCGCATGGCTGGCCGCGCGCGATGGCGACCGCATCGCCGCGTTGCGCGGCGCATCGCAGGAAGCGCCGGTGGCGCCGGCTTCCGGCCAGCGCGGCGCACTGCGCGTGCTGGATGCGCTGGTGCGCTGGTATGCGCGGCCGCCGGAGGACGATGCCGGGCTGGCGAAAGCGCTCGAGCACGCGCGTCGCCTGCTGCGGCCGGGTTCGCGGGTGATCATGCTGGCCGACCCGGCCAGCGTGCTGGCGGTGCCTACTCCGCTGTGGGCGGGCGTCGGCCAGCATCACGACGCCGTGGTGCTGTTGCTCACCGACCCGCTGGAACGGCGTCCGCCGGTGGCGCGCCTGCCGTTTTCGCTGGGCGGCGAACGCCTGGAGCTGGCGTTGGATGCGGCCGCGGTCCGGCAGCGCTGGCAACAGGCCTTCGACGCGCCGATGCAGGCCGCGCAGGCGCTGCTGCAACGCCAGCGCATCCGCGCCCAGCCGCTGTCCAGCGATGATCCCGCCGATGCGTGGCTGGCGCTGCTGGATGGCCCGGCGAGGAGGACGGGGTGAAGCTGCAATCCGCGCCGACGCTGCAGCTGAAGGACGTGCATCCGGGCATCGCGCCGGACTGGTGGCCGCCTGCGCCTGGCTGGTGGCTGTTGCTCGGCATCGTGCTGTTGCTCGCGCTCTGGCTGGGGCGTTGGTGGCTGCGCCGGCAGCGTCATCGCCGTGAACTCGCCCGCTATTTCGATGAGGCGGTGGCGCGGGCGGCATCGCCGCCGGCGCAGGTCGCGGCGATGTCCGAGTTGCTGCGACGCGCAGCGAGGCGCATCGATCCACAGGCGGATCGCCTGCAGGGCGATGCGTGGCTGGCCTTTCTCGACGCCGGGCTGAAGCCGCCTGCATTCCTGCATGGGCCGGGCGCGCTGCTGGTGGATGGCGCGTTCCGGCCCGCCGTCGATCCGGCTGCGGTGGAAGCGCTGCGCGTGGTCGCACGTCGGCGTTACCTGCGGTGGATGCATCGCGCATGACGGCGCTGCGCGAACTGGTGGGGATCGACGGCTTCGCCTGGCCGTGGCTGCTGCTGGCAGTGGTAGTGCCGTGGCTGCTGCAGCTGCTGCCGCCATTGCGCACCGGTGACGGCGAGGCCGCGCTGCGGGTGCCGTGGCGGCGCCTGCGTGAAGTGGCCGAAGGCGGCGATGGCCGGCCGCAGGCGCGCGGGTTCCCGTGGCTGCGGTGGCTGGCCTGGTGCCTGCTGTGCGTGGCAGCCGCGCGCCCGCAGCAGCTGGGCCCGCCGGTGGCGCCGCCGCAGGCCGGCCGCGAACTGATGCTGGCGGTGGACCTGTCGGCCAGCATGGGCGAGGAGGACATGGAGCTGGGTGGCCGCATCGTCGATCGCCTCACCGCCGCGAAGGCGGTACTGGCCGATTTCCTTGATCGCCGCGCCGGCGACCGCGTCGGCCTGATCGTGTTCGGCGACCTAGCCTATGCGCTGACCCCGCTGACGCCGGACCGCGAGAGCGTGCGCCAGCAGCTCGATGGCACCGTGGTCGGCTTGGCCGGTCGGGCCACCGCATTGGGCGATGCGATCGCACTGGCCACCAAGCGTTTGCGGCAGCGCGATGCGGACGCGTCGACGCGCGATCGCGTGCTGATCCTGTTGACCGACGGGGTCAATACCGCCGGCTTGCTGGAACCCGAGCGCGCCGCGCAGATCGCCCGCGACGCCGATGTGCGCATCCATGCCATCGCGTTCGGCGGCGCCGGCGCCGCGGTGTCAGTGTTCGGCTTCCAGCTGCCGCTGGGCGGTGGCGATGAAGTCGACGAAGCCGGTCTGGCAAAGATCGCCCAACTGACCGGCGGCCGCTTCTTTCGCGCCCGCGCGGTGGACGAGCTGGCCGGCATCTATGCCGAGATCGACCGGCTGGAGCCGGTACAGCGGGCCGGTCAGGTAGTGCGACCGCGCATCGAACGCTATCCGCTGCCGCTGGGGTTGGCGTTGGGCCTTGGCGCGCTGGTGCTGCTGGCGCGGAGGCGCGCTGCATGAGCGGGATCTGGACTGCGTTGGCGCAACTGCATTTCCTGCGGCCGTGGTGGCTGCTGGCGCTGCTGCTGGTGCCGCTGCTGGCCTGGCGGCTGCGCGCCCGGGCGCGCCAACGCTCCGGATGGCGTCAGGCGGTGGATGCGCACCTGCTGCCTCACCTGCTGGAACCGGGTGCACCTGCGACGGGCCGCGCGTGGGCGCGGCGGTTGGCCGTGCTGGGGCTGGTGCTGGCACTGCTGGCGTTGGCCGGGCCCAGCTTCCGCAAGCAGGCGCAGCCGCTGTGGCAAAGCCGGCAGCCGCTGGTGGTGGCGCTGGATCTTTCCCGCGCCGCGCTTGCCCGCGACCTGCCGCCGACCCGCCTGGCGCAGGCGCGCGCCAAGCTGGCCAGCCTGCTGCGCGAGCGCGCTGGCGGGCAGGTCGCGCTGGTGGTGTTCGCCGACGACGCCTATACCGTCGCGCCACTCACCGATGATGCCGGCAACGTTGCCCTGTTCCTCGACGCGCTGGCGCCGGACGTGATGCCGGCCGACGGTCAGCGCATCGATCGCGCCATCGCCTGGTCGCAGCGCCTGCTGCAGCAGGCCGGCTTCCCGCGTGGCGACATCCTGCTGCTGACCGATCACGCGGATGCTGCCACCATCGCGGCGGCGGCCAAGGCCGCTGCAGCCGGCTATCGGGTGTCGGCGCTTGGACTGGGCACGGCGCAGGGCGGCGTGTTCGAGACCCCGGGCGGGCTGGCGCAGGCGCGGCTGGATGCGCCGTCGCTGCGCGCGCTGGCGACCAGCGGTGGTGGCGGCTACCGCGCGCTGGCGGCGGACGATTCGGACCTGCGCGCGCTGGGCGTGCTGGAGCCGCGGCAGGCGGATGGCGCCGCGGCGCGCGGCGCCGCTGTGGCGCAATGGCAGGACGATGGCGCATGGCTGCTGCCGTTGGCGCTGATCTGCTTCCTGCCGCTGTTCCGCCGCGGCAGCGTGCTGGTACTGCTGCTGGCCGGTGCACTGTGGCTGCAACCACCGCCGGCACGCGCGCAGGACGCGGATGTCCGCACCGGCACGCTCTGGCAGCGCGCCGACCAGCTTGCGCACGCACGGCTGCAGGCGGGGATCGCCGCCTACAAGGCCAAGGATTACCCGCGCGCCATCGAGGAATTTTCCGGCCTCACCGGCGCCGATGCCCAGTACAACCTCGGCAACGCGCTGGCCCAGGCCGGGCGCTACGACGAAGCGCTGGCGGCCTACGGGCGCGCGCTGCGTGAGCGGCCGGACATGGCCGATGCCAGTTACAACCGCGCGCAGGTGGAAGCAGCGCGCCGGCAGCAGCAACAGCAGCAACAGCAACAGCAGCAACAGCAACAGCAACAGCAACAGCAACAGCAACAGCAAGGTCAAAAGCAGCAGCAAAACGGACAGCAAAGCGCGGAGCAGCCCGCATCGCCCGACGGCCGGCAGGATCAGCAGCCCGGGCAGCAGGGCGCGCAGCAGTCGCCGGGTGGGCAGCCCCGGGCGCCCGACGCGCAGGCGGATGGACGCGAACAGGCGCAGGCCGACGCGGCGCAGCGCCAGCGCATGCAGGAGGCGCTGCGCAAGCAGCAGGGCCAGCGCGGCAAACCGCAGGGAGAAGCGTCGGGGCCGGCGCGGGAAACGCCGGCACAGCGCGAGCGCCGGTTGGCCAACGAGGCGTGGCTGCAGCGTGTGCCGGATGATCCCGGCGCGCTGCTGCGCGCCCGTTTCCAGCTGGAAGCGCGGCGCCGGCGCGAAGGTGGCGGGCCATGATCCGGCTGATCGCCCGCGCGCTGCCGTTCCTGCTGGCACTGGTTGCGCTGCCGGCGTCCGCGCAGACGCGGGCGTGGCTGGATCGCGCTGAAATCACCTATGGCGAAACCGTGGCGCTGAACATCAGCACCGACCAGCCGGTGGCGGAGATCGACTACGCCCCGCTGCGGGCGCAGTTCGACATCGGCGGGCAGAGCGTGCGTCGCAGCTATGCGCTGGTGAACGGGCAGGCGCGGCGCACGTCGGTGTTCTCGGTCGGCCTGCGTCCGCGCGCGCCTGGCCTGGCCAGCGTGCCGGTACTGCGGGTCGGCAACGCCAGCACCGCGCCGTTGCGGCTGGTGGTGCTGGAGCCTGCGGTGCAGCAGGCCAGCGCGGATGCCGACGTGTTCGTGGAAACCAGCGTCGATGCGCTGCAGCCCTATGTGCAGCAGGCGGTGGGCGTGACCGTGCGGCTGAACTACGCGGTTCCGCTGCTGTCCGGCCAGCTGGAGCTGGATCCGCCGGCGCGCGCCAGCCTGCAGCGGGTGGGCGAGGACATCACCTACGAGCGGTTGCTGGGCGGGCGCCGCTACAGCGTGGTGGAGCGGCGCTTCCTGCTGATTCCCGAACGCAGCGGTCCGCTGTTACTGGCCGGCGCGCGTCTGAACGGCATCACCGGCGGCGGCTTCAGTGGCCCGATGTTCGATGACGACCGCCGGCCGCTGTCGGCGGCGGCACCGGACACCCGGCTGCAGGTGCGGCCGATCCCCGACAATGCGCCGCAGCCGTGGCTGCCGCTGCGCCAGCTGGCGCTGCGCTACCTGCAGGCGCCGACGCAGGCGTTCGCCGGGCAGGCGGCAGCGATCGAACTGGAGCTGGTGGCCGATGGCGCCACCGCGGCGCAGGTGCCGGTGTTGGAGCTTGGTGCCGTAGCGGATGCGCAGGTGTTCGCGGACCCGCCGCGGGTGGAGGAGCAGTTCGTCGACGGCCGTCCGCGCACCACCGTGCGGCGGCGGTTTTCGCTGGTGCCGTCAAAGCCGGGCCTGTTGCCGCTGCCGGGGCCACGGATCCGCTGGTGGGATGCCGGGAGCGGCAGCGCGCGCATCGCCACGCTGCCGCCGCTGCAGCTGCAGGTGGCAGCTGGGGCGCACGCCGCCGGCGCGGAAGCGCCGCCCACGCGTGCCGAGGAGGGGGCGACCGTGGAGGCGCCGAAGGATGCGACATCGCGTCCGGCAGGCGCGTCGCCACATTCGCTGGATTGGAAGCGGGCTCTGGCCTGGTTGCTGCCGCTGCTGTTGCTGCTGGGGGCGCTTGCGGCGCTTGCGGTGAATGCCGCCCGGCGTCGGCGTGCGCGCATCCCTGCAGGCACTTCGCCTCCATCCCGTGGCCCAGCCGTCGCGCCGCCGCCGTCACTCGATGCCGCGCTGCGCTCGGGCGACTTCGGCGACATCCGCCGCGCACTGGCGGCGCAGGCCGGGTTGCAGCGGGACGATTTCGACACGCTGCTGGCGCGGCTGGACGATGGGACCCAGGTGGAAGCGTTGCGGCGGATGCAGGCAGCGCGCTGGGGCGGCGGCGACCTGCACGCCGCACTGCAGGCTTTGCGCGCCGCGTTTGCGGGCGGCGCACACTGGCGGCCGACGAAGCAGGGCGCGCAATCCCTGCTCCCGCCGCTGTATCCGGACTGAGCCGGCGCGTTTGCTAAGCTCGCCCCCTCGATGGGGGACCACACGATGGCGAAAGCGGCGACCGGCAAACTGCAGCTGCACTGGAAGATGCTGATCGGCTTCATCGCCGGCCTGTCGCTGGGGCTGGTGGCGCACTACGCTTCCGGGGCGGATGCGGGCTGGGTGCAGTGGTTGACCGCCAACATCACCCAGCCGGCAGGCACGCTGTTCCTGCGGCTGATCTTCATGCTGATCATCCCGCTGCTGTTCTCGGCGCTGATCATGGGCGTTGCCGAAATGGGCGACGTGCGCTCACTGGGGCGGGTGGGTTGGAAGACGCTGGGCTACACCGTGATCGCGTCCGGCCTGGCGGTGGTGCTGGGGCTGGTGCTGGTCAATTGGCTGCAGCCGGGCGCCGGCATCGACCGCGCGGCGGCGGACGCGATGCTGGCGCAGGGCGCCGACCGCGCGCAGGCCATCGTCGGCGGCGTGGGCACGCAGGCGAAGGGCGTGGACCTGCTGCTGGGCATCGTCCCGGACAACGTGGTCAAGGCCGCTGCGGAAAACACGATCCTCGCGGTGATGTTCTTCGCGCTGATGCTGGGCATCGGCCTGGTGCTGACCCGCAGCAAGGCCACCGAGGTGCTGCTGCAGGGCATCCAGGGCCTGTTCGAAGTGTCGATGACCCTGATCGGACTGGTCATCCGGCTGGCGCCGTACGCGGTGTTCTGCTTCATGTTCAACCTGGCCGCGCTGTTCGGCTGGGACCTGCTGCGCTCGCTCGGCGCCTATGTCGGCGTGGTGGTGCTGGCGCTGGCGCTGCACATGTTGGTGGTGTATTCGCTGATGCTGAAGTTCCTCGGCGGCTGGTCGCCGTTGAAGTTCTTCCGCGGCTCGCAGGAAGCGATGGTGATGGCGTTCTCCACCGCCTCCAGCAATGCCACCCTGCCGGTGGCGCTGCAGGTGGCGGAAGAGAAGCTGCGCCTGCCGCGCAAGGTGTCGCGCTTCGTCCTGACCGTGGGCGCCACCGCCAACCAGAACGGCACCGCGCTGTTCGAAGGCGTGACGGTGCTGTTCCTGGCGCAGTTCTTCGGCGTCGACCTCAGCCTGCAGCAGCAGGTGACGGTGATGTTCGTCTGCATCCTCGGCGGTATCGGCACCGCCGGCGTGCCGGCCGGCTCGCTGCCGGTGGTGGCGCTGATCTGCGGGATGGTGGGCGTGCCGCCGGAAGGCATCGGCCTGATCCTCGGCGTGGATCGCTTCCTCGACATGTGTCGCACCACCCTGAACGTCACCGGCGACCTGATGCTGGCGGCGGTGGTGTCGAAGGGCGAGGCCGAGGAAATCCCCGCCAATCCGATGGATTGAGCCCGGCGCGGGCGCGATTTCCGTTTCCGGGCGGCGGGATGGGACAATAGGCGTTCCCTCCGCTTCGCCCCACGCCATGACTGCGCCCAGCCGCCGCGACCTCGCCAACGCCATTCGTTTCCTCGCCATCGACGCGGTGCAGGCCGCCAACTCCGGCCACCCGGGCATGCCGATGGGCATGGCCGACATCGCCGAAGTGGTCTGGAACGACTACCTGAAGTGCAACCCGGCCAACCCGGGCTGGGCCGACCGCGACCGCTTCGTGCTGTCCAACGGCCACGGTTCGATGCTGCAGTACGCGCTGCTGCACCTGGCTGGCTATGACCTGCCGATCGACGAGCTGAAGCGCTTCCGCCAGCTGGGCAGCCGCACCCCGGGCCACCCGGAGAACCACGTCACTCCCGGTGTCGAGACCACCACCGGCCCGCTGGGCCAGGGCCTGGCCAACGCGGTCGGCTTCGCGCTGGCGGAGAAGCTGCTGGCGCAGCGCTTCAACCGCGACGGCCACGCCATCGTCGACCACCGCACCTGGGTGTTCCTGGGCGACGGCTGCCTGATGGAAGGCATCAGCCACGAGGCCGCCTCGCTGGCCGGCACCTGGGGCCTGGGCAAGCTGGTCGCGTTCTGGGACGACAACCAAATCAGTATCGACGGCAATACCGACGGCTGGTTCACCGACGACACGCCGAAGCGTTTCGAGGCCTATGGCTGGAACGTGATCCGCGGCGTCGACGGGCATGACGCGGTGGAGATCAAGACCGCGATCGAGACCGCGCTGAAGTCGTCGGACAAGCCGACCCTGATCTGCTGCCGCACCACGATTGGTTTTGGCTCGCCCGCGAAGGCAGGCAAGGAATCCAGCCACGGCGCACCGCTGGGCAAGGACGAAGTGCAGGCCACCCGCGAAGCGCTGGGCTGGCCGCATGCGCCGTTCGAGATTCCGCAGGACATCTACGCCGGCTGGCGCGGTCGCGACCGCGCCGCCACTGAAGCCGATTGGAACACCCGTTTCGCCGCCTACAAGGCCGCGCATCCGGAAGCCGCCGCCGAGTTCGAGCGCCGCCTGTCCGGTGCGCTGCCGGCCGGTTTCGAGGCCGCGGCCGATGCCTTCATTGCACGGCTGCAGCAGGACGGCCCGGTGATCGCCAGCCGCAAGGCCTCGCAGAACGCCATCGAAGCGTTCGCGCCGCTGCTGCCGGAGCTGGTGGGCGGCTCGGCCGACCTCGCCCATTCCAACCTGACCCTGTGGAAGGGCAGCAAGTCGGTGGCCGGCAACGACCCGGACGCCAACTACGTGTACTACGGCGTGCGCGAGTTCGGCATGACCGCCATCGGCAACGGCCTGGCCCTGCACGGCGGCTTCATTCCCTACGACGCCACCTTCCTGGTGTTCAGCGACTACGCCCGCAACGCGGTGCGCATGAGTGCGCTGATGGACGTGCGCGCGATCCACGTCTACACCCACGACTCCATCGGCCTGGGCGAGGACGGCCCCACCCACCAGCCGGTGGAACACATGGCCTCGCTGCGCCAGATCCCCAACAACGACGTCTGGCGTCCCTGCGACGCGGTGGAATCGGCGGTGGCTTGGAAGGCGGCCATCGCCCGCGCCAATGGGCCGTCCTGCCTGGTGTTCAGCCGCCAGAACCTGCCGCACCAGGCGCGCACTGACGCGCAGCTGGCCGACATCGCCCGCGGCGGCTACGTGCTGAAGGACAGCGTGGGCGCGCCGGAGCTCATCCTGATCGCCACCGGCAGCGAGGTCGGGCTGGCCATGCAGGCGGCGGAGAAGCTGGGCGACAAGGTGCGCGTGGTGTCAATGCCGTCCACCGACGTGTTCGAGCGCCAGGATGCGGCCTATCGCGAGGCGGTGCTGCCGAAGGCCTGTCGCAAGCGGGTGGCGGTGGAGGCCGGCGTGACCGGTTTCTGGCGCCAGTACGTGGGCCTGGACGGCGCGGTGGTGGGCATCGACAGCTTCGGCGCCAGCGCCCCGGCCGATGCGCTGTTCCCGCACTTCGGGATTACCGTCGAACGTTTGATCGAAGTCAGCAACGCGCTCTGAAATCGCGCGTAGCCTTGCCCTTGCGATGATCCTGCGTTCCCGCCATTTCCGGCACTGGATGGCCCGCCTTGCACTGGCGGCCATCCTGCTGGTGTCGCTGATGCCGACCGTCAGCCGTTGGCTGGAAAGCAACGCGCAGCGGCTGCCGGACATGGTGCTGGCGATGTGCACCAGTGACGGCATGGCGTTTACGAAGACGAGCCTGCTGGCCGACAGCGGCGGCACGCCGGCGCCGATGCCGGCCGGCGGCATGCCCGACGAATACTGCGGTTACTGCCCGCTGCTGTCCGCGCTGGCGCCGGTGTTGCTGGCGCTGGCGTTGTTCCTGCCGCCGCTGCGCCGTCGCCTGCTGCCGGCGTCGACATTGCCCACCCCGCATGCGCCACCGCTGCTGCGCGGCCTGGGCGCGCGAGGGCCACCGATCCTGCTCTGAACCACAAGCGTTCCACCTGGCGGAATCCCGCCTCCCCACTTGTGCTTTGGAGCCAACATGAATCCCCTTCGTTCCGCGACGGCCGCGCCGTCGCGCCGCGTGCTTGCCTGCGCGCTTGCCGCCGTGCTGTTCCCCGTCTCCGCCCTCGCCGCCGATGGCGAGGAAGCGGCAAAAACCCTCGACCGCGTGGTGGTCATCGGCATGCAGACCCAGCCGCTGACCTTCGAAACCGATCCCAAGCTGCCGCGCCAGCCGGTGCCGGCCAGCGACGGCGCCGATTACCTCAAGACCATTCCCGGCTTCACCGCGCTGCGCAACGGCGGTACCAACGGCGACCCGGTGCTGCGCGGCATGTTCGGTTCGCGCCTGAACCTGCTGACCAATGCCGGCAGCATGCATGGCGCCTGTCCTTCGCGGATGGACAATGCGATGTCCTACGTCGCCCCCGAAACCTTCGATTCCCTGGTGGTGGTGAAAGGCCCGCAGACCGTGCAATGGGGGCCGGTGGGCTCGGCCGGCACGGTCCGCTTCGAGCGCGACACGCCGCGCTTCGAGCAGCGCGAGCTGCGCGCGCAGGGCAGCCTGCTCGGCGGCAGCTTCGGCCGCAACGACCAGGTGCTGGAGCTGCTGGCCGGCGCCCCGCGCGGCTACGTGCGGCTGGATGCCAACCGTTCGGAAGCGCGCGACTACGACGACGGCGATGGTGCGCGGGTGCTGTCGGCCTGGCACAAATGGAATGCCGATTTGGCGCTGGGCTGGACGCCCGATGCCGACACCCTGCTGGAGCTCTCCGTCGGCGCCGGTGACGCGTGGGCGCGCTATGCCGGCCGCGGCATGGACGGCTCGCAGTTCCGCCGCGACAGCCTCGGCCTGCGCTTCGAAAAGGCCTTCGCCGGCACGCTGCGCAAGGTGGAGGCCAATGCCTACCGCAACGCCGCCGATCACGTGATGGACAACTACAGCCTGCGCACGCCCAACCCGGGGGGAAGCATGCCGATGCCGATGGGTTCCAACGTCGAGCGCACCACCAGCGGTGGGCGGGTCGCGCTGGAATGGGGCTGGCAGGCGTTCTCGCTGGTCGCCGGCCTTGATGCCCAGCGCAGCGACCACCGCCGCCGCAATGCCATGGGCCGCGATGCCTGGCGCGCGCAGCCGTGGACCAACGATGCCGGCTTCCGCCAGCAGGGGCTGTTCGCGGAAGGCACATGGGCGCTGGCCGACGCGCGGCGGGTGGTGGCGGGTGCGCGCGTGGATCACGCCGAAGCGACCGACAGCCGTGCCACCGTCGGCACCCCGGCCATGGCCAATCCCAGCTTCGGCCAGACCCGCAGCGAAACCCTGCCGGCAGGCTTCCTCCGCTTTGAACGCGACATCGTCGGCAGCGGCTTCGGCTGGTTCGCGGGCGTGGGCCATACCCAGCGCATGCCCGACTACTGGGAGCTGTTCTCGCCCACCCGCGGGCCGATGGGCAGCGTCAACGCCTTCGTCGGCGTGCAGCCGGAAAAGACCACCCAGCTCGATGCCGGCCTGCAGTGGCGCGGCGCGCGCGGCGGCGCGTGGGTGTCCGGGTACCTCGGGCGGGTCGATGACTTCATCCTGTTCCGCTACATGAGCGGCGGCATGATGGGCAGCACCTCGATGGCGACCAATGTCGATGCGCGCATTCACGGTGCGGAAGCCGGCGGCGAGTTCCGCCCCGGCAAGGACTGGACGCTGGGCGGCAGCGTGGCCTGGGCCTGGGGCGAAAACGCCGATGCCCGCACCGCGCTGCCGCAGATGACGCCGCTGGAGGGCCGCTTCACTGCCGCCTGGGACAACGGCCGCTGGAACGCCGGCGTGCTGCTGCGGGCGGTGGCCGCGCAGACCCGCGTGGCGGCAAGCCAGGGCAATGTCACCGGCCGCGACCTCGGCTCCAGCAAGGGCTTCGCAACGCTGGCGCTCAATGGTGGCTATCGTGTCAGCGAGCGGGTGCAGGTGTCCGCGGGCGTCGACAACCTGTTCGATCGCCGCTACAGCGAGCACCTGAACCTGGCCGGCAACGCCGACTTCGGCTACCCGGCGATGCCGGTGCGGATCAACGAGCCGGGGCGCAATCTTTGGCTGAAACTCAACTTCTCGCTGTGATCCGTGTGCCGCGCGTGGCCGGTCAATCCCGCTATGCGCGGCATCGGGCGAAACCGATATCGAGGTGCAAGCAATGAAGCAATGGACGGGTTGGATCGTGGCGCTCTGCCTGCTGGCGAGCGGCGCCGTGGCCGGTAACGGAAAGGTGCGTGTGCGCGAAGCGTGGACGCGCGCGGTGCCGGCGGTGGCACCGGTGGCGGGCGGATTCCTGACCGTGGTCAACGACGGCGATGTCGATGACCGTCTGCTGCGGGTGGAAAGCGATATCGCGCAGCGGGTGGAACTCCACCAGATGCGCAACGACGGCGGCGTGATGCGGATGCGGGCGCTGCCCGAGGGCGTGGTCGTGCCGGCGTACGGCAGGCTAGAGCTCAAGCCCGGTGGCTACCACCTCATGCTCATCAAGCCGCGGCGCGCGCTGGTGGAAGGCGGCCACTTCGACGCCACGCTGGTGTTCCAGCGGGCCGGGCGGGTGCCGGCCAGGTTCGAGGTGCGCGCGATGGGCGCGGGCGGGAGCTGACCCGCGGCAGGCGTCCCATTCGGGCGCCTTTCCGGCCGCAGGCCCTGTCCGCTCGCGGTCACGGGGGCGGTGCCGGCAGACTGGGTGCGCGTGTTTTTCGCACCCGCTTGACACGAAAATTTACATCTGTAATCTGAAATAAAGATTACGGGTGTAAACAATGCAGATCAGCGAAGCCGAGTCGGTGGTGATGGACATCCTGTGGGCACGCAGCCCGCTGGGTGCGGACGAGGTGGCCGCGGCGCTGGCCGACCGCCGCGACTGGCAGGACGCCACCATCAAGACCCTGCTCAACCGCCTGCTCAACAAGGGCGCGATCCGGGCCGAGAAAGACGGCCGCCGCTACCTGTACTCGCCGAAGATCCGTCGGGAAGACTGGGTGACGGCGGAAAGCCGCGGCCTGCTGGAGCGGCTGTTCGATGGCCGGGTGGCGCCGCTGGTCGCGCACTTTTCCGCGCATCGGAAGCTGAGCAAGAAGGACGTGGCCGAGCTGCGCAAGCTGCTGGAGGAGATCGACGATGGCGAGCAATGAACTGCTGCAGGGTTTGATCGAGGCGACCTTGGCCGGCAGCGCCGCCGCGGTGCTGGTGCTGGCGCTGCGCCGGCCGATGCGTGCCGCGTTCGGGGCACAGGTCGCCTACGCACTGTGGCTGCTGCCGGCGCTGGCGATGCTGGCAACGCTGCTGCCCGCCGCAACGGTGGTGGCGGCGCGTCTGCCGGTGGCGCCGGCACTGGTGCTCCCGGCAGGCGCCGCAATGGCGGCTGCGCCCGTGCCGCACGACATCGACATCGCAGCGGGGTTGCTGGTGCTGTGGGTGGTCGGTGCGCTGGTCGGCGCAGGCTGGCTGTGGCGTGCACAGGTGGCCTTCCGCCGCGGGCTCGGCGCGCTGCTGCCGCATGGCGATGCGCTGCGCGCGCAGGCCGCGAGCGCGGGCCTGCCGGCCACGCTGGGCCTGTGGCGCCCGCGGATCGTGCTGCCGGCCGATTTCGAGGAACGCTTCGATCCGGCACAACGTGCGCTGGTGCTGGCCCACGAGCGCCGCCACGTCGCCCGCCTTGATCCCTGGGCCAACGCTGCCGCCGCGCTGCTGCGCTGCCTGTTCTGGTTCAACCCGCTGTTCCACCTGGCCGCCGCGCGCATGCGCCACGACCAGGAACTGGCCTGCGATGCCGACGTGCTCGCGGCCAATCCCCGGCAGCGTCGCCGCTACGGCGACGCCCTGCTCAACGTCCAGCTCGCGCTGCAGAGCGCCCCACTGGGCTGCCACTTCGGCTTCGGCCACCCGCTCAAGGAGAGGATCATGCTGCTGAATCGAGAACGGCCCACGTCGCGGATGCGACGTGCAGGGGTGGCGCTGCTGGCATTGGCAGCGGGGGCAACCGCATGGAGCGCATGGGCCACGCAACCGCCGCGGACGCAGGTAGCGGCGGCAGCCGGAGACTTCACCGTCGAGGTCGAATACAGCCGCGATGCGGGCACGCCTGTCCGGTCGGTGCTGGCCAAGCGGTTCGGTGAATCGTTCGCCCTGCCGGGCGGCGCGGGTGGCAACGACAAGGCGATCACCGCCCGCGTGCAGCCGGTTCGCCTGCAGGGCGGACTGGGCTACGACATCGCGATGCAGATCGAACAGGGGGGTAAGCCGGTCGCGGCACCGCGGATGGTGGTGCGCGATGGCCAGCCGGCCAGCATGCGTCAGGGGCAGGAGGTGGGCGGGCGTTTCCGCGGCATGGACTTGCGCATGCGGGTTGCTGCGCGTGATCCGCAGTCTGCGCTGCAGGGCGCACGGACATTGCCGCCGCCACCGCCGCCCGCCGCGCCGGCCGCGCCGGCCGCGCCTCCCGCACCTCCGGCCCCGCCGCGGATGGCCGTGCCGCCGCCGCCCGCCGCACCAGCGCCACCCCCGCTGCCTAAGCCGGCGATTGCAGCCCTGCAATCCGGCAGCGTGGATCAGGCGTCGCGGGCGCTGCATCCGCCGCGCTATCCGGCACAGGCACTGCAGGAGGGCAAGACCGGCGTGACCGTGCTGGTGGTGGACATCGACGCCCGCGGAGCTGTCACCGCTACGAAGGTCGAACGGTCGTCCGGCGATGCGCGGCTTGATGTTGCCGCGCAGGAGGCTGCGGCGAAGTGGCGGTTCAATCCGGCCAAGAAGAGGGGCCAGCCGATAGTCAGCAAGGTGCGGGTGCCGGTAGAGTTCGCGCTCGACGCACCGGCGCAGCAGGCGGGTTGAGATGCCTGCCGGGATCCAGGTGGTGGGACGCGTGGCCGTCGTGGGGTTGCTGAGCACGCTCGCCGGCTGCGCCTCGCAACCACCCGCGCCGCAGCCGCGCGAAGGCTATGCCGCCGACGGCGCGGTCAGCGCGGAAATCGTGGAGACCGACAACGCGGACGCGCGCTACCAGCCGGTAGCCGGCAGCAACTACCTAGATCCGTTGCCGTTGCGCGATAACGCCAAGCCGGAATATCCGCCGGCGTTGCTCGGCCAGCGTCTGCCGCCAGTGACGGTGGTGGTGCGGCTGATCGTGGACGGCGCCGGCAAGGTGGCCGATGCGCGGGTCATCGAAAACGCCGGCGGTGCGCCGGCGTTCGGGGAGGCTGTGCTGGTGGCGGTGCGCGGCTGGTCGTTCCATCCGCTGAAGCGCGTCACCGGCAGGGTAGTGGAACCCCTGCCGTTCACCCAGGATTACCGCTTCGTGTTCCGCCAGATCAACGGTCGTGCGGTGGTCGAACTGGGCGGCTGACGCCGTGTGGTCAGGGCGAGGGCGCCTGTGCGCCCAGCGCCTGGTTCAGCAGTTGCGCCAGCCGCTTGCCGGCCAGTTGCACCCGCGCTTCGGCCAGCGGGCGGAACCTGTCCAGGTAGATGTGATCCATCTTGTGCTGGTCCTCGCCAGGATACAGGCCGTGCGCGTCGATCAGCCGGCAGGAAGCGCCTGCCCACTCCTGCAGCACGCCGGCGCCGGGAAGCGGCGCCGCGGGCGGGTTGGCCTTGCTGTCCAGCGCGTCGGCGTAGTCGCGCAGCGCAAGGCCGCGGCTGGCCAGGATGTAGTAGTCCCACACCGAGTGCAGATTGGTGCCCATCACGCCGTCGACGTAGCTCTTGCGCGCGTATGCCTCGGGCTCGAGCGGCGTGCGCAGGCTGACCTGGAAGCGGTTGCCGCCGCTGTCGGGGCGGTTGCCGGCGTGCATCGGCTGGTGTTCGTCGCCGACCAGGTGGACCACGAACTTCAGCGCATCGCGGCGGGCGTCGAGCGGCTGCTTGCGGTCGGCGAGGATGGCCAGCTGCCGGTCCAGCGCGCCGACGACGCAGTCGCCATCCGGGCAGTCACGGGTCAGGTCGAAATCGCAGCCCCCGCCCTTGGCGTTGATGTAGTGCCAGCGCGACGTCGCCTTGAAGCGTTCGGGGTCGGTATTGCGCAGCTCGTCGGCCCAGGAAGCGATGCCGGCGAGGGTGGGCGCCGGCTCACCGGCCAGCAGGCGGGCGACTTCGGCCTGCGCCTTCGGGTCGAGGTGGCGCTGTGCCAGCTCGCCGACCAGGGCGTGGCCCAGCGGCGCCCAGGCGAGCGCGGTGGAAGTGGTGCCCAGGCAGAGCAGGGCGGCGGCAAGCAGGGGACGGAAACGGAGTCGAATGGCCATGCCGGGGAGGATACCCCGGCATGGTTTCCACCGGATGACCGGATCAGAATGAGAACACGTAGGCGACGCCGTACACCGACGGATCGATGTTGACGGTATTGCGCGTGCCCAGCTTCGCGCCGTTCAGCTTGACCTTGGTGTCGATGTCGATGGTGCGGTAGTCCACGCGCAGCGCGCCCTTCTCGCTGATCCTGAAGTCGACGCCGATGTGGCCGGCCAGGCCCCACGAGTCGGACAGGTCCAGGTTGGTGCCAGCGATCGGCCCTTCGGTCTTGGTGCTGAAGAAGGTGGTGTAGTTCACCCCGATGCCCACGAAGGGACGCACCTTGCCCTGGCCGAAGTGGTACTGCAGCGACACGGTGGGGGGCAGGTGCTTGGTGGAACCGACTTTGCCCACGCCCACCACGTCGATGTCGTGCTGGAACGGCAGCGCGGCCAGCACCTCCACGCCCAGGTTGTCCTTCAGGAAATACTCGGCGGTGACGGTCGGGCGGGCGTTGTTGCCCACGTCCATCTTGAGGTTGCCGAGCGGGGTGGCGGTCAGGGTGCCGTTATTGGATTTGGGGGCGACGTTGTGGGCGCCGATGCCGACCGTCCAGGTGCCGGCGGACTGTGCGAAAGCGGGGGTGGCGGCCAAGGCCAGGGCGCTGGCAAGGACAAGGCGGGACAGCTGCATGGAGGAATTTCCTGTGTGGGAGAGGGGGTGTTTCAGCTGAAACAGATGATCCGCCCGTGCATCCGCGCCGGTATTGATCGGGATCAAATCGGCCGCGGCGGGTGCGTCGGGGCGATCCGGTAGAATGTGGGTTTGCCCATCCGTCAGGAGTCTCGTTCCATGGCCATCAAGGTCGGCATCAACGGTTTCGGTCGCATCGGGCGCTGCGTGTTCCGCGCGGCGGTGCAGAACTTCGGCGACGACATCGAGATCGTCGGCATCAACGACCTGCTGGAGCCGGATTACCTGGCTTACATGCTCCGCTACGACTCCGTGCACGGCCGCTTCGACGGCGACGTGAAGGTCGAGAACGGCCAGCTGGTGGTGAACGGCAGGACCATCCGCCTGACCGCCGAGCGCGATCCGGCCAACCTGAAGTGGGACGCTGTCGGCGCTGACGTGGTGCTGGAATCCACCGGCCTGTTCCTCACCGACGAAACCGCGCGCAAGCACATCGCCGCCGGTGCGAAGAAGGTGCTGATGTCGGCGCCGTCGAAGGACGCCACCCCGATGTTCGTGTACGGCGTGAATCACGCCAAGTACGCCGGCGAGGAAGTGATCTCCAACGCCTCCTGCACCACCAACTGCCTGGCGCCGGTGGCGAAGGTGCTGCACGACAAGTGGGGCATCAAGCGCGGCCTGATGACCACCGTGCACGCCGCCACCGCCACCCAGAAGACCGTCGATGGCCCGTCCAACAAGGACTGGCGCGGCGGCCGCGGCATCCTCGAGAACATCATTCCCTCCAGCACCGGCGCGGCCAAGGCGGTCGGCGTGGTGATCCCGGAACTCAACAAGAAGCTCACCGGCATGAGCTTCCGCGTGCCCACCAGCGACGTGTCCGTGGTCGACCTGACCGTGGAGCTGGAGAAGCCCGCCACCTACGCCGAGATCTGCGCGGAAATGAAGGCGCAGAGCATCGGTGCGCTCAAGGGCATCCTCGGCTACACCGAGGACAAGGTGGTCGCCACCGACTTCCGCGGCGACGCGCGCACCAGCATCTTCGACGCCGATGCCGGCATCGCGCTGGACGACACCTTCGTCAAGCTGGTCAGCTGGTACGACAACGAATGGGGCTACTCGAACAAGTGCCTCGAGATGGTCAAGGTGATGGCCGGCAAGTAAGCCGCCACCGCCCGCCTACGCCGGAAAGCCCCGCCCTGTGCGGGGCTTTTTCTTTCTTACTCGCCGGTCGCGGAGCGGATCAGCAGCTTGAGCTTGTCCGGTATGCCGTCCCACTTGTTGGCGTCAGGCAGGGCCGGCTTCTTCACCGCGAGCACCGGCCACTGCGTGGCCAGTTCGGCGTTGATGGCGAGGAAGGGTTCCTGCCCCGCCGGCACATCGTCCTCCGCATAGATCGCGCCGACCGGGCATTCGTCCACGCACAGGGTGCAGTCGATGCAGCTTTCCGGGTCGATGACGAGGAAATTCGGGCCCTCGTGGAAACAGTCGACCGGGCACACCTCGACGCAATCGGTGTGCTTGCAGTTGATGCAGTTCTCGGTGACGACGTGGGTCATGGGCGCGACGCGGGTCTTCCAGTGTGGTGCGCGCATGGCGGAACGGGCCATGACCCAGGTCAAGACGCGGTGACCAGCCGGCGCGATAATCGAAGGCCCGCCCAGGAGCTCCAACCGCCATGCCGCAACCGGCCGCAGCGCCCGCCCCGGAACAGGCAATCCCCGGTTTCGAGCAGATCGAGGCGCTGGTGGACCGCTTCTACGATCGCATCCAGATCCATCCGGAACTGGGCCCGGTGTTCAATGCCGCGGTCCAGGACTGGCCGGAACACAAGCGCCTGCTGACTTCGTTCTGGACCTCGGTGATCCTGCGCGCGGGCACCTATCGCGGCAATCCGATGGCCGCCCACCACGGCCAGCCCATCACCACCGCCCACTTCGTGCAGTGGCTGGCGCTGTGGCGCGAAACCGCCGACGAGCTGCTAGCGCCTGCGCAGGCCGAGCTGGTGCACGAGTACGCCAGCCGCATCGGGCGCAGCCTCCGCTATGGTCTGGGATTGCCGGAGCCCGGTGATGCGCGGATTCCGCTGGGGCCGCGCACGCCGTTGCTGCGCGGTGGCTGAGTGCGGCCGTTCGGAAGGTCAGGCGTAGAACATCAGCTTCGCCAGCCCCACGATCCCCACCATCAGGGTCAGCACCACGCGGTGGGTATGCCGGAACCGGCAGGGGTCCATTCGGCCCGTGAGGCCGGCGCGCACGGCGCCGATGAAGACGGCCAGCACGCCGAAGGCCAGCACCACCTTCAGCAGCAGCAACCAGCCCCAGCCGAACTGCGGACGGATGCAGGTGAAACCGTTGCAGCGGATGTCGAAGAGGGCAAAGCCGCTGACGAACAGCAGAACGACGAAGATCGGCATGAGGCGGCGCGCGCGCGCCATCACCGCCTGTTCGATCCGCGCCATCACTGCGTGGTCGAAGTTGCGATGGAGCGACTCCAGCACCAGCACCTCGAAGCATACGGCGCCCACGAACACGATCGCGCAGGACAGGTGCAGCAGCAGGATCAGCGGATACCACGATGCCATGGCGCGAACTTACGCCGTGCACGCCGGACAGTCCGTGATCCGGGTCAAGACGACGACGCGCCGGCTGCGGATGCTGTGGTAGAAACCGGAGGATGAGCGAGACCCCGCCGCCCCCGGCCTGGAGCCTGCGCAAGCGTCTGGCCAGAGGACTGGTGCTGACCGCGATGCTGCCGATGGTGCTGTTCGCAGCAATCCTGCTGGTGAGCGAGTGGCAGCGCAACCGCGACGAGCTGATGCGGCGGCTGGATGCGAACGCGACCCTCAATGCCGCGGTGGTCGACGACTTCCTCGACAGTCAGCTGGCCGGCGTGCGCCTGCTGGCCAACCAGATGGGCGACGATCCCGGCCTGGGGGGCGAGGCGCTGGAGCGGCTGCTGCACACCTACCCCTCGATGCTGCGCGCCCATCTGGTGGATGCCCGCGGGGACGTTGTGGCCGTCCGCGATGCGCGCGGCCGCGTATTGCCGCAGCTGGCCGGGTTGGTGGCTGGGGAAGCCTGGTTCCAGTCCATGCGCAACGGATCGGACGCTGCCGTCTCCGGTGTCTATCGGCGCAGCGCCTACGGCACGGAGGAGGTGGTCGGCGTCGCCGCGCCGCTCCTGCGTGACGGTCGCTTTGCCGGTGCCCTGCAGGCGGAGATTCCGGTGCAGACCTTCACCCGCCTGACGGCGGAAAGCCTGGGCCGCCGTGGATTGGCGATGCTCCTGCTGGATGCCGACAACCGGGTTGTGCATGCGGGCCCGGAGCTGCGTTGGATCCCCCTGGCCGAGGCGGGGGCCGATGGCCTGGCGCTGCAACGCAATGCCATCACGCCGGGACGCGGAGCGCGGATCCTGCGCATGGATGGTTTGCTGCGCGACGGCGGCACCGCTTATGTCGAGGCGGTGGCCATGCGCAATGGCTGGACCCTGGTCCTGGTGGCCTCGCGCAGCCACCTGCTGGTGCCGCTGCTGCCGCGCCTGCTGTTGCTTGCGGCGCTGCTGGCGGTGAGTGTTGCAGGCGTGGCCTGGGCGCTGTGGTTGCAGCGCCGCCTGCTGGGCCGGAGCATCGGCTACCTGCTGGGCAGTCTGCGCGGGTATGCGCTGGGCGGCAGGATGGTGTCGGCCCGGAACGACGCCATCCCGGAAGAGCTGCGGCCGCTGGCCGACGGCATCGGCGAGCTGGGCGCGCGCATGAACGCGGCGTTCGACGATCTGCAGACGGCGTTGGAGGAGCGCGAGCACGAGATCGCCGCGCGCACCGCTTCGCTGCGCGAAGCGGTCTCCGAGCTCGACCGCCTCAGCCGCACCGACGCGATGACCGGCTGCCTCAACTACCGCGGTTTCACCGAGACCGGCGAGCTGCTGTTCCGCGAGGCGCGTGCGAGCGGCCGTTCGCTGTCCGTGCTCGCGCTCGATATCGACCATTTCAAGCGCTACAACGACCTCTACGGCCATGCCGAGGGAGACGGTGCGTTGCGCCGCTTTGCCGGCGCGGTGCGCAGCGCGCTGCTGCATGCCGATGACGTGCTGGCGCGTCCGGGTGGCGAGGAGTTCACCGTGTTCCTGCCGGCCACCGACCACGCGCAGGCGCTGCAGGTGGGCGCGCGCGTCTGCCAGCGGGTGCGTGATGCCGACATCGCGCACCTGGGTTCGCCCAAGGGGCGGCTGACCGCCAGCGTCGGAGTGGCGACGCTGCAGCCGGGCGATGCCGACCTGGAAGACATGCTGCGTCGCGCCGACGCTGCGCTGTACCGGGTCAAGGCGGCCGGGCGCGACGGCGTGAGTGCCTGAGCGCACGCCCCGCTGACGCGGTGCGTGTGGCGGGCTGCCGTCGCCGGTATCCTGCCGGCGGGGCCAGCGGCATTGGCAAGGGATGGGGACAGGCATGGAAGGTCTGATCGGGTTGCTCGTGCTCGCGATCCTGGCGGTGCCGGTGTTGTTGGTCGTGGCGCTGGTCTCGGTGTCCGGGCTCAAGCGCCGCGTCGCCGACCTGGAAGCGGAAGTGGCGCAGCTGCACCGGCGGGCAACGGCACCGCCGGTGCAGGCCGCCGCTGCAGACCCCACCCTCGGCGACTGGATGCAGTCAACCGCATCGCCGCCGAAGTCGCCCTATGCACGGCAGGCACACCCGACAACGCCTGCCGCGGCCGCGCCTGCGCCCCCGGTCGCCGATGCGCCGCCGCCGCCGCCGGCTGATGCCGCGGCAACGGCCCGCTCCCCGGAAGCCACTGCGCCATCCGCTCCGGCCTCGCCAAGCCCTGCGCCGCCTGCGCGCGCTGTCCCGCCGGCTGCGCCGGCGCGACCGGACATCGTCACCGTCGGCCTGCGTGCGGTGAAGCGCTGGTTCAGCGTCGGCAACGTGCCGGTGAAGATCGGCATGCTGGTGCTGCTGGCCGGCGTGGCGGCATTGCTGAAGTACGCCACCGACCAGGGCTGGATGGTGATGCCGCCGGAATTCAAACTCGCCGCCGTCGCGGCGGCGGCGCTGGGGGCGCTGGTGTTCGCCTGGCGCAAGCGAGAGAGCAATCGTGCGTTCGCGCTCAGCCTGCAGGGGGGCGCCATCGGGGTGTTGCTGCTGGTGGTATTCGCCGCGTTCAAGGGCTTCGGCCTGCTGCCTGCGGGGGCGGCGTTCGCGTTGAGCGTGATCCTGGTGGCCGGCGCAGGTGCGCTGGCGGTGCTGCAGGATGCCAGGGCGCTGGCGGTGTTCGCGCTGCTGGCCGGATTCCTGGCGCCGATCTGGTTGTCCACCGGCGGCGGCAACCACGTGGCGTTGTTCTCCTACTACGCGATCGTCAACGCGGCGATCGTCGGGATCGCCTGGTATCGCGCCTGGCGGGTGCTCAACCTGCTCGGCTTCGCCTTCACCTTCGGCATCGGCACGGTCTGGGGCGTGCTGGACTATGCGCCGCACAAGTACGCCAGCACCCAGCCGTTCCTGCTGCTGTTCTTCCTGTTCTACCTGGCGATCCCGCTGCTGTTCGCACGGCGCCGTCCGCCCGGCCGCCGCGACCTGATCGATGGCTGCCTGCTGTTCGGCGTGCCGCTGGTGGCGTTCTCGCTGCAGGCAGGGCTGATGGCGGGCAGGCCGATGGCGCTGGCGTTCTGCGCGCTGGGCCTGGGCGCGCTGTACATAGCACTGGCGTGGGGGCTGCGGCAGCGCCGCGGCGTCGACCTGCTGCTGCAGGCCTACGCGATGCTGGCGGTCGGTTTCGCCACGCTGGCGGTGCCGCTGGCGCTGTCGGCGCAGGCCACCGCCAGCGTGTTCGCGCTGGAAGGCGCCGCACTGGCGTGGCTGGGGCTGCGCCAGCAACGTCGGCTGCCGCAGTTCGCCGGTGCCGGGTTGCAGCTGGCGGCTGCGGCCGCCTTCGCCATCGCCCGCGCCAACGGCGTGGACGCCGGCACGATGGTGTTCAACGGCAACTTCATGAGCGCGTTGCTGATCGCGCTCGCTGGATTTGCCAGTGCCCGAGCCTACCGCGATGCGGGCCACGACACCCCGGCGCTGGCGTACTACGGCTGGGGACTGGCTTGGTGGCTGCTCAACGGCATCCATGAAATCGATGCTTACCTGCTGCCTCGCATCGCGCCCGATGCGCTGCTGGCGTTCGCTGCGCTGACCGGCTGGCTGGCGGCGGAAGTGCATCGCCGCCGCCCGGCGGGTGCGCTGGCCGTCACCACGCTGGGCGCCCTCGTCGCGGCGGCGCCGCTGGCGCTGTGGCAAAGCGAGGCGCATGCGCAGCCGTTCGCAGGCCACGGCCTGTGGGCATGGCTGGCGTTCGCGTTGCTGGGCGTGCGCAGCCTGTTGTGCCTGCGCGACAGCGGTCATCGCGCCGCGGCGGCCGCGCAGTTCACCTGGTGGCTGGTGTGGGCCCTGACAGGCAGCCTGCTGCTGGATTGGCTGGGCGGGCGGATCGCGGGCCTGGCCGATGGTTGGCGGCAGGCGCTGGTGGCCTTGCCGTGGCTGGCGCTGGCGACACTGGCGCTGTATCGCTGGCGCTGGCTGTCGATGCCGCTGGGCGAGCGCTTCGACGGCTGGCGCGAGCGCCTGCTGGCGGTGGTCTTCGCGGTGCTGGGCCTGTGGTGGGTCGCCGCCCTGTTCCGGGCCGGTGGCGCCGCGCCGTTGCCGTGGGTGCCGCTGCTCAACCCGCTGGAGCTGGTGCAGCTGGCCGCGCTGGTGCTGGCGCTGCGCTGGCAGCTGGCGGATGCGCGCCGCCTGCCGCCGCCGTTGGGCATCCTGTTCGCGCTGCTGGGGTTTGCCTGGCTGACCGCGCTGGTGCTGCGCGCCGTGCATCACTGGGGCGGCGAACCGTGGTCGGACGTGCTGCTCTCCACCAGCCTGGCGCAGACCAGCCTGACCGTGGCCTGGAGCGTGCTGGGCATGCTCGGCTGGGTGGCG
The DNA here is from genome assembly GCF_014678725.1 of Thermomonas sp. XSG. Lineage (NCBI taxonomy): Bacteria > Pseudomonadati > Pseudomonadota > Gammaproteobacteria > Lysobacterales > Lysobacteraceae > Thermomonas > Thermomonas sp. XSG. The sequence goes on from NZ_CP061497.1 coordinate 2,052,542, forward strand.
GGATCGAAGCGCGGCCAGCGCACGCTGTGGCTGGCCGGCGCGGTGCTGATGGGCGTGGTGCTGCTGAAGCTGGTGCTGGTGGACCGCCAGCATCTGGGCAATCTGCTCGGCATCGGCTCGTTCATCGCCTACGGCCTGCTGTGCACGGTGGTGGGGTATTTCGCGCCGGCGCCGCCGAGGCGCGCCGACGATGAGGCGACGGAGGTGTCCGCATGAAGAACATCCGCATGGCGCGCTGGGTGTGGTTGCTGGCCCTGCCGCTGGCCGCACTCGCGGCGACCGCCGACGACTACGCCGGTCGCTGGCCACTGACGCTGGAGCGCGCCGACGGCGGCGCCTACCGGGTGGTGCTGGACCGCGATGTGTACCGCCAGCTGCAATCGCCTGCGCTGCGTGACCTGGTGGTAGTCAACGCCGGCGGCGCGCCGGTGGCGACCGCCGTGTTCCCGCCGGACGCGCCGCTGGCGCAGGCAGGCGGGAACGTCACGCTGCCGTGGTTCCCGCTGCCGGTCGATGCCGGCGCGACCGGGCTCGACATCGCCGCGATCAGCGAGGTCGCCAGCGACGGCAGCCTGCGCCGGGTCGAGCTGCGTGGCGCGAACGCCGATGCGGTTGGCGACAGCGGCTTCGTCATCGACGCCAGCCGCCTGCGTGAACCGGTGGTCGCGCTGCGCTTCGCCTGGTCGGATGCGCAGGCGTTCGATCGCGGCTACCGCGTCAGTGCTTCCGACGACCTGCGGCGGTGGCGGGAGATCGAACCGGATGGCCGGCTGGTGCAGCTGCGCAACGGAGACCGCCGTGTGGTCGAAGACCGCATCGTCCTGCCGGGTGTGCGCGCGAAGTACCTGCGCCTGTTGCCGAACACGCGCCAGCAGGGGCCTCTGGTTTTGACCGGCGTGCGCGCGGAACTGCCGGGGCAGGTCGCCGCCCCGGCACTGCAATGGGAAGAGCTGCAGGGACGCCGGGTCGAGGGTCGCGACGGCGTGCACTTCGAATATGCGCTGGCGGGGCGTTTCCCGATCGAGGCCGCCGACGTTGTGGCGCCCGGCAACAGCACCCGCGGCTGGCTGCTGGAAAGCCGCGATGGCGACGATGCCGCGTGGCAGACGGTGGCCCCGCCGTGGGTGGCCTACCGGGTGGACAGCAGCGAGGGTTCCAGCCGCTCGCCGCCGCAGCCGTTGGATCGGCTGGTGCGCGACCACCAGTGGCGGCTGCAGGCACGCAGCGACGGCGCCCGGGAAGCGCCGGTACTGCGGTTGGGCTACCGCCCGGAAGTCGTGTTGTTCCTTGCCGAAGGCCAGTCCCCCTTCGCGCTGCTGGCCGGGAGCGCGCGTGCCCAGCGCCCGGCCACGCCGCTGCCGCAGTTGATCGACACCCTGCGCGCGGCACGCGGCAAGGACTGGCAACCGGCGGCGGCAGCCCTGGGCCAGCGCGAGGAGCTGGCCGGTGCCGCCGCGTTGCAGCCGGGAACCCCCATCGACTGGCGGCGCTGGTTGTTGTGGGGCCTGCTGCTTGGGGGCGCGCTGCTGGTGGCCGGGTTTGCCGCCAGCCTGCTGCGGAAGCGGCCTCCTGCCGGGTGATGCCACGCGCGCCGGCGCCGGACGCCGGTTTGCCGCGCCCGCGCGGGGGTCGGACAATAGGCGGAACTCTCCACGGGAACACCGCACCATGTCCATCGTCCGCATGACCGACCTCGACCTTGCCGGCAAGCGCGTGCTGATCCGGCAGGACCTCAACGTGCCGATCGACGAGGCCGGCCACATCACCTCCGAGCAGCGCATCCTGGCCTCCCTGCCGACCCTGAAGCTGGCGCTGGAGAAGGGCGCCGCGGTGATGGTGACCTCGCACCTGGGCCGCCCGAAGGAAGGCGCATGGAGCGCCGCCGATTCGCTGGCGCCGGTGGCTGCTCGGCTGTCGCAGCTGCTGGGCGTGGACGTGCCGCTGGTCAAGGACTGGGTGGATGGCGTGGACGTGGCGCCCGGCCGGCTGGTGCTGCTTGAAAACTGCCGCATGAACATCGGCGAGAAGGCCGACGACGAAGCGCTGTCGAAGAAGTACGCCGCGCTCTGCGACGTGTTCGTGATGGATGCGTTCGGTACCGCGCATCGCGCGCAGGCCTCCACCCACGGCGCGATCCGTTTCGCCCCGGTGGCCTGCGGCGGCCCGCTGCTGATGGCCGAGCTCGATGCGCTGGACAAGGCGCTGGCCAGCCCCGCGCGGCCGCTGCTGGCCATCGTCGCCGGCAGCAAGGTCAGCACCAAGCTCGAACTGCTGGGCAGTCTGGTCGGCAAGGTCGACCAGCTGATCGTCGGCGGCGGGATTGCGAATACCTTCATCGCCGCGCTGGGCCACGGCGTCGGCAAGTCGCTGGTGGAGCCGGACCTGCTGGATACCGCCAAGAAGATCATCGCCGACGCGCATGCACGCGGCGCCGACATCCCGCTGCCGGTGGACGTGGTGGTGGCGCCGGCCTTCGCCGCCGACGCGCCGGCCACGGTCAAGCCGGTGGACGCGGTGGGTGCGGACGACATGATCCTAGACATCGGCCCGGCCACCGCGGCCCGCTATGCCGAGGTCATCGGTAACGCCGGCACCGTGGTCTGGAACGGCCCGGTCGGCGTGTTCGAGTTCGACGCGTTCGCGGCCGGCACCGAGGCGGTGGCGCGCGCGATCGCGGCGTCGCAGGCGTTTTCCATCGCCGGTGGCGGCGACACCCTCGCGGCCGTGGACAAGTTCGGCATCGCCGATCAGGTGTCCTATATCTCCACCGGCGGCGGCGCCTTCCTCGAGTTCCTCGAAGGCAAGACCCTGCCGGCGGTGGCGGCGCTGGAGGCGCGCGCCGGCTGATGCTGTTCTTCGACCTCGACGGCACGCTGGTCGACTCCTCCCTTGGCATCACCCGCTGCGTGGCGCATGCGCTGGCCGCGATGGGTCATCCCGGGCTGCCCGATGCGCAGTTGCGCGGATGGATCGGGCCGGCCCTGCGGACCAGCTTCGGCCAGTTGTTCGACGATCCCGCCGACGTGGAGCGCGCGGTGACGCTGTACCGCGAGCGCTACGACGGGCCGGGCATCACCGAGTGCACCGTCTATGCCGGGATCGCCGATGCCGTCGAGGCATTGCACGCCGCCGGTCGCCGGCTGGCCATCGTCACCGCCAAGAACGAGCCGCATGCGCGGCGCGTGCTGGCGGCGCTGCCGTTCGGCCACTGTTTCGAGGATGTGATCGGCGCGACCGCGGATGGACGCCTGGCCCACAAGCCGGAACTGATCGGCGAGGCGCTCCGGCGCTTCGGCGTCGCGCCCGCCGTGTGCGCCATGATCGGCGATCGCCACCTGGACATCGAGGGTGCACGCCACCATGGCATGCGCGGGATCGGCGTGCTGTGGGGCTTCGGCGACGCGGAGGAGCTGGCACAGGCGGACGCGCTCGCGCGCACGCCGGATGCGCTGCGCGCGCTGCTGGCCTGACCGGCCGGCGCGCCCGCCGCTGGCATCGTTTGCAGCATCCAGTGGACCATTGCCGGGCGTCGCGCTGTGGTAGCGTTGAAAGTCATCCATTGACAGCGATGTCATCGACTTCATGACCGCCGCAGCTACGCAGGAACAACGCCGCCACACCCGCATCGTCGCCACCCTCGGCCCCGCCACCGATCCGCCCGGCGTGCTGGAAGCGATCCTGCGTGCCGGCGTGGATGTGGTCCGGCTGAACTTCTCGCATGGCGACCCGTCGGCGCAGGTGGAGCGCTGCGAGGCGGTGCGCGCGATGGCGGCAAGCATCGGCCGCGAGGTCGGCATCCTGGCCGACCTGCCGGGGCCGAAGATCCGCGTGGAGACCTTCGCCGAGGGCAAGGTGGCGCTGAAGGCGGGGCACCGTTTCGACCTGGTGGCCAGCCTCGATGCGCCGCCCGGCGATGCCAGCCAGGTTGGCGTCAGCTACCTGGAGTTGCCCGGCGACGTGGCACCCGGCGACGTGCTGTTGCTGGACGACGGCATCGTGCAACTGCAGGTGGCCGCGGTGGAAGGCGAGCGCATCGTCACCACGGTGCTCAATGACTGCGTGCTGTCCAACCGCAAGGGCCTGAACAAGCAGGGCGGCGGGCTATCGCTGGGCGCCATCACCGAGCGCGACCGCGAGCTGATCGCCATCGCCGCCGGCATGCAGGTCGACTTCATCGCGGTCTCGTTCTGCCGCGACGCCGACGACATGCACGAAGCGCGCAGGGTGGCGCGCGCGCATGGCAGCCGGGCCGCGCTGGTGGCCAAGATCGAGCGCACCGAGGCGATCGAGAACCTGGCCGAGATCGTCGACGCCAGCGACGTGGTGATGGTGGCGCGCGGCGACCTCGGGGTGGAGATCGGCGACGCCGAACTGCCCGGCCTGCAGAAGAAGATCATCCGCGAGGCGGTGGCGCGCGAGAAAGTGGTGATCACCGCCACGCAGATGCTGCAGTCGATGGTCGACAGTCCGATGCCCACCCGCGCCGAGGTGCTGGACGTCGCCAACGCGGTCATCGACGGCACCGACGCGGTGATGCTGTCGCAGGAGTCCGCCGCCGGCAACTGGCCGGTGCGCGCGGTGGAGACGATGGCGCGGATCTGCCTCGGCGCCGAGCGCCAGTTCGCGGTCGATACCGATTTCGAGAAGGCGCGGCGCGGGCTGGAGCGCGCCGATCAGGCCATCGCCATGGCCACCATGTTCCTGTCCGAGCACATCGGCGTGCGCGCGGTGGTGGCGATGACCGAGTCCGGCGGCACCGCACGCTACCTGTCGCGGTTCCGCTCCTCGGTGCCGATCTACGCGTTCTCGCACCACGCCAATGCACGCCGGCGGATGGCGCTGATGCGCGACGTGTTCCCGATGGACTACGACAGCCGCGGCCAGACCCCGCGCGAAGCCGCCCGTGGCAGCATCCGCCTGTTGGTCGAGGCCGGCCTGCTCGGTCCGGGCGACCGGGTGATCTTCACCAGCGGCGAGCACATGGAAACCAAGGGCGCCACCAACACCCTGCGCCTGCTGGAAATCGGCACCGACGGGCGCGCCACCGGGCTTGGGGAATTGTGAATGCGCGATCCGTTTGCAGGGCATCAATCGCATTGCTATAAGGGGACTTCTTAATCACTTCGCGAGCTGGGATATGGATTTGGAGCGCACGATTGTTGGTTCCGTCCTGTTTCTCGCCTGCCTCTCGGCTTCTGCGCAGGCCCCTTCGAAAATTGCAATTGCTAACGAAGGGGGCATCCGCGATCGATGGATGCTGGCGTCGGACGCCAGCCTGCCAGTTCCGGCCTACCCGAAGGCTTACGAATCAAGTGGCGCGGAGGTCTGCGTTGCAATTGGCTATGTGCTTAACGCCGACGGCACTACATCCGATTTTTCCCTCCTGAAATCGTGGAGCGCCCAAGAGCCGAAATTAAACAGGGACGAGTACTGGACGACTTTTGCAGCCGACGCTTCCGCTGCTTTGGCTCGATGGAAATTTGTGCCGCGCCCGAACGTAGCAGAGCCCAAACCCGTCTATACGGTGGCTACCTTCCTGTTCGGCGCGATCAATTCGCCAGAATTGCGTCGCAAATGCGCGATTCCCAGTCTCTCGACGCGCTTGGTAGAGCTGCGTTACGACGCCAAAGCTGGGCGGAGAATGGCGTTCGATGGAGTTTTTGATCGCCTCGACCTTGATCCGGGGATGGTGACGCGGGTGGACCAGCAGCGTCGCAATGACGCGATTGCCGAACGGCAGGCGATCCAGCGCCCGAGGCCCAAGCGCTGAGATTGCGCCGACAGCCGGTTGACTCGGGCGGCCGGCTATAATGCGCGGATTCCTTCCGCCAGCCGAGCCGCACGCCATGAGCATCGAACAACTCGCCGAAACCGCCCGCGCCATGGTGGCCCCGGGCAAGGGCATCATCGCGATCGATGAATCCTCCGCCACCTGCAAGAAGCGCTTCGACGGCGTCGGCATCGAGTGCACCGAGGAAAACCGCCGCGCCTACCGCGAGCTGCTGCTGACCGCGCCGAACGCCAACCAGTACCTGTCCGGCGCGATCCTGTTCGACGAGACCCTTCGCCAGTCCACCAGGGACGGCGTGCCGTTCGCCAAGTACATGATGGACAACGGCATGATCCCGGGCATCAAGGTGGACAAGGGCACCGTGCCGCTGGCCGGCTTCCCCGGCGAGCTGGTGACCGAGGGCCTGG